>NZ_CP030287.1:1819773-2123069 GCF_003287935.1 Streptomyces sp. ICC1 | reverse complement strand
GAGTGTGTATAAGAGACAGTGCTGGTAGTGTTCAACCCGTCGCCGCAACACCAGCGACAGCGCCCCCGTAGCTCAGGGGATAGAGCAACGGCCTCCGGAGCCGTGTGCGCAGGTTCGAATCCTGCCGGGGGCACCGCAGTTCAGGTGCCTAATAGGCCCTCTGATCAGGCAACTAGCCGGATCAGGGGGCCTGCAGTCATATGCAGCCGTGTTCGAGTGAAAGCACCCGTAGGACACGCCTCGTGGGACATACGTGGGATCGGACATTCACCCACGTACCCGATGAACCGTCACATAGGAAACGCCCCGAGGCGGTGGCCCCGGGGCGTCGGATGTGACGATCATCACTCATATTCGCGCAGTAGGTCGTCGATGCGCTGATTGGCCACAACATGCCGCCCATGGAGGCATTTGGCATACCTGGCCAGCAGGACCTCCACGCTGTTACCTGCACGCTCGGCGACCTCGGTCGGATCGAGCCCGGCGTTCAGCCACGTGGAGAGCGCAGAGTGGCGAAGGTCATAGGGAACGTCTGCCAGTGGGCTGTTGACAAGCTCCGGCGGAAGGCCGAGGCCACGAGCCTCGCCCCAAACGCGAGAATATGTGGATGATCCAACCAGACCACCACGTTCGTTGAAAAAGAGACGCCCGTCGTCAGCCGTGCCAAACGTGTCGATGCTGTCTCGCCAGATCGCGACGAGCGCGGGGGGCAGTGGAGCTCGCCGCACGTCCGCCGGATCGCGATTCTTCAGCCCCCGGTCGTCGTGGACCTCGCCGCTCCTGGTCCACTTCTTCCCGACCGTGGGCCTGGTCCGGTGCAGCACCGCTTCCCCCCAGCCCTCGCTGGGCAGTGTGCAGTCGGGGAGCGCGACGCCCACAGCTTCGGCCGGACGCAGGCCGGCGTAGTACATGCCCGCGAACAGGCCGACCAGACGCCTGCCTCTGGCGCGCCCATAGCCCCCCACATACGAGACGGCTCCAAGCAGGTTGCCCGCCTGACGCGGGTTGGCTACGACCCGCGGGTCGACTTGGATAATTCGGGGCGGCTTCTGCCAGGAGACCGACTTGATCGGGTTCTCGGCGAACTCCCCCAATTCGGCGGCATAATTCAAGGCATTTACGAACACCTTGCGCTTCCGCTTTATCGTCTCCCCCGCCGCCGCCTCACCATCGAGCTTCAGGGTCAACGCATCCAGAACGCCTCGCGTGACCGCAGGCTTGGAAAGATCTTCGAGTGGGGGCGAATTCTTGGAGATCCATTCGAGTACAACCAGAATCTCCGGAGGGACGTCCCGCTCATCCGGACCGGGCAATATGAAAGCCCAATCCCGGAGCGCACGCTGCATCGCGACATCCGACGGCCGACCGGGCTTCTTGGGCATGAGGGCCTTCGTTACCCCGGTCAGTGCCTCGTTGATTTCATCGCGGTAATTAGGAGAGCAGTGCGGCCACTTCATCCGCAAGTAGTCCAGCGCAAAGTCGTACCAAGTGCGGGCCGGCGCCTTCTCCTCCATCGAAGACGGGAGTCCTGTGTCGGTGTCGAACTGCTCGCCAGCCTCCTGGGCCATGAGCAGCTGCGCCCGCAACTTGTCGGCGAGCCCCTTCGTGCGACGCGATCGAGAAATGGGGCGGTCGCCCACCCTCCAGCGGACCTCGTAGGTGTCCTTCCCCTGGCGCGACTTAACCCTGACGCCCCAAATAAGCACATCAGTTGTCTTCAAGCCGCATACCTCTCTCGATCTTCGAGCCATTCCACAAATGCGCTACGCCAAACACGAAGTTCACCATTAGGGAGCTTGAATGAAGTGGGGCCGGTCCCCATTTCTCGCCATCGATAGAATGTCCTACGGGAGACACCTTTCAGTTCTGTAAGAATCTCGGGAACAGTCATCAGCTCATCATGCCGATCACGCCCCCTCACTCTGCACCCCCACCCAAAACGGCGCACAGAGCAGCTCCCACTCGAAGGCGTGTGGCGGCCCGCAAAGGAGAGACGACTGGACGTTTTGGGCAGGAGATATCGCAAGAGGGTGCACTGGCAGGAATCCTCACGAGTAGTGCTGGTGGTTCGCGCCGGCCGAGTGCGCAGGGATCCACGGGGAGAGGCGCTGCGCACCCGCTTTCGGGGGCAGGCCGACTCCGCACGGATCCCTGAACACCGCGTTCCGGGCATCGGTCAGGCTGTTCGCTGCGGTCCACCGCCAAGCAGCCGATGCGAACTTCTTCAATGGTCTGGAGAATCCCCGGTTTGGCTGACCGGGGATCATCGGCTATGTATCGCCTTCGGCGGAGCGGTACGGCATGGCCGACGTCAACCAACCAGCCTGTACGATCCGCGCGCTGGCGAGTCTTCATCTGCCTGCACCACCAGCCCGTCCCCCACGAGCCGGGCCAGGACGGCTACCACTGCCCTGTCAGCGATCTTCAAGGAACTGGCGATCTGTTCTGCAGTGACTCCGGGATTCGCAGCCACGTGAACAAGTACGTCTCGGTCGCGCCGATAGCGGCCCTGGGTCAGGTCATGGGCGATGAGGCCAGCCGAGGACACGATCAGGCATAGAGCCGTGGCCACGGACAGGTGGTCATGGTTCTGTTGCCCGATCACTGCGCATGCGCCCCCAAGCACGAAGAGGAGTGGGGCGGTCAGGCGAATGGACAGCAAGAGGGGCTTAGGCAGCGGCTTTCCTTGGATCTGCATCCGGCTCGCGATCCGAGCACAGCACGGGTTACATGCGATCTTGCCTGGATGGTGGTTGACGGGGGTGTTGTAGGTTGACATGCCCCAACAGAAGGCGCCAGTCATTTGGGCATAATTGGCGTCTGCCGTAAGCGAATTCAGTTTGCATCTCGACCGAGCAAGTAAGGAGAGTCGGCGCATGCGGACCGTGGAATCGTCCTGGGCCCGATCGCTGGGCCAGTTGGATAAGATTGGGCAGCTATCCGAAATGGCACTTGAACGGGCTTCCTCGGCACGCGAGGCGCTCGCCTCCACGAAGGCCGCTAGCGGGACCCGCAGCCACCGGGGCGCCACTCACTCGGCGCTGCAAGCCCGTAGCAAGACATGCGATGTGGCCTATCTTCGAGCCGCCGGCCTGCTGCTTCGGCGGGCAGCCTCGGATCGACGGCCCCCTATGCGGCTGGTCCGACCATGGCCTGTGGGCCCCGGGGCACCGCATTGGTGGGTCGGTGCGGTCCATGGACCTGGAGCTATCTGGCGGAGCATCCCCGGCAGCGGACCTGAGTGGGCCTTGGGGATGCCGAGCGATCATCCAGCTGTTGCTTCCGTCGCCTCATGGACGAAGCTTCTGGGTCTGAGCAGCCAGGCAAGGAACGTCCGGGGTTCCGCTGTCTTGTACGAAGTCATCGAGTCCGGTCACGACTCCGACCAACTCGGGGTACCTGCCAGCCTCCGGATCCGCCCCGGTATGGAGGGCGAGGCACACCGGCTCCATACCGATCGGTACCAAGTCTGGGAACGGGCCCGGGGCTACGGCAACGCGGTCCGAGTCCTGCTCGCCGAGTGGCACAACAGCAACGTCCAGTAAGCGCGTGTACCAGTGGACAGTTCGCATTCCCGCGTCAAAGGATCCGCCAGGGGAGACCCGCTTCGGCTCGCCTAAGACCCTGAACCCGGCGCTCGACTTCGTGGATGCTGCCCGGCGTGTGACGAGCCTTTCTGGCGTTGGTCGTGATCATGCGTAGTTCTCTGAGATCACGGAGCGTTTCGTATCCCGGCCATCGAGTCACGTCGAATCCATATGCTGCGGCGAACTCGTCGTAGTGCTCCTTGCCGTATCCAAATCGCCGCGAGTGCACCTCCACCGTGACAAGGTCCCATTCGGGTTGACCAATTGCCGCGGTGTCCCAGTCGCACAGTACGGCTGATCCACCGGTGTGGAGGGCATTTCGATGTTGTGGGTCGCCCTGGATAACACCCGGCGGATACTCGAATACGACGTCTTCGAGCGCCCCCTCAAGTTGATCGGCACGCGAGGACAGGAAGTGGAGATCGGCAGCGGGAAGGGTAGTGGTGACCGCGAGCGACCGCCGTATCGCGCGTACGTTGTCGTGCTCGGGAAGCGCAAAGGGAGGGCGGCCTAGGGTATGCAGCATCTGGAGCGGCTTGGCCAGTTGCTCCGCAGTCACCGAGGCCGTGGGCTGCGGTAGGTAGACCCAGAACGTTGCCGCGTGCTGCCCGTCGACGAGGACCGGCTGGTCACATTCCAGAAGAGGCGCCGTGGGGAACCCGGCATCCATCAACCATCGGGTGAACCGCACCGTGCGCTCCGTAGCTTCGGGCGGAGTCCCGAGCCGAGCGATCTTGACGACGACCGGGTGATGATGGAGGCGCAGGACGGCGTTGGTGTGTCCGCGAAGCACTTCGGCGCCCTCGGCGTTGAGGCCAACCACCTCGCAGGCCTGGCGCAGGATGCTCCACATGTCCGCTTCTGTGTAGCCGCCGGGTGCTGTCGACGATGCAGTCATGGGGGTCAATCTGTCCGATGATCGGCCCAGCTGTCACCTCGGCCCGGCTGGGAGTGACAGGAGCTCGCGTAGCTCCATCGCCGCACGGGACCGACCGTTCGCTCCCGGTAGCTTTTCGATCACCCCGCGGGCCCGTGCCCCGATGATGGGAGTCCGGTGCTCTTCCGGCACCTCAAGGAAGACGGCCGTGGCCAACTGGCAGGCCTCGGTCGCGCTGCGGCCCATGGCCAGGCAGATGGCGGTCTCCAGTCGAAGGAGCGAGGGGTCGATCCCGGTCTGCGCCGGGTAAAGGGCGAGTGCTTCGGCCTGGGTCTTCATCGCGGCCGAGCTGCGGCCGAGGGCGGTGTACGTACCGCTGAGGTAGAGCAGGTACCGGCGCCGCGGGAAGGTGAACGCATCGTCATCGGCCCCAGTGGGCAGGCGCTCGTACATCGTCGCCGCTTCTCTGAGCCGGAGTTCCGCTTGCGCGCCGTCTCCGACCTGGGCAAGAGCCCTCGCTTCCGCCATCGTGGCGAACGCTGCTGTTACGGTCGGCCGGCCCCGGGTGAGCAGTCGCGCCTCGCGGGCGAGTGCGATGGCGGTATCGAGGGGGCCGTAGTAGTACGGCAGCATCGCGGCTTGTGCCCGGACCCGGGCACGCAGATCCAGGTTGCCGCTCTCCTCCGCGGCGAAGCGAGCAGTCTCGTACCAGACGCCGCTTCGACGCAGGTCGCCGAGTTTCATGAGGGAATCGGCGATCAGTGTGGCCAGAAGTGCCGTCATCTCAGTCAGGCGGACGTGAACGGAGGTCGTCTGCCGCTCGCGCACCAGGCTCTCGACGTCGTCGAGTTCCTCCAGCAGCTGGGTCAGCATGGCTTCCGGGGGCGTGTAGAGGTACTGCCTCCGGAGAAGTAGGAGTCGCTCGTCCAGGAGGTCGATCTGCCCGCCGGCGACTGTACCCGCCGCGAGGGTCGAGTTAGTCGACCGCCGTGCGGCATCAACGCGGTCTCCCAGTGACGAGGAGCTCGGAACGGCAGGGACTGGGAGCAGCGCCTCCCCGGTGTAGCCGGGAGCCGGCGGCTCGCCAGAGAGCCCAAGTGCGCTTGCCGTCGCGCCGTAGTACTCGCACAGCACCGAGACGACGGCCTTACGCGGTTCTCGGCCGCCAGTTTCCCAAGAGCTCAGCTGGTCGCCCTCGACCCGGGGTCCTTCGGGGTCGTGGTTCAAAGCCAAGGCTCGAACCTCCCGACCAGCTACGGCCAGCGTCTTGCCAAGGGCCAAGCGGTAGGCCCGGAGAGCCGAGACCCCGCAATGCCGGTGGATCAGGCCGGCGATGTCGTGGTGGGACCGGCCGGCGCGCTCTTCGCGGACACGGATAGCGCGCGCACAGCTTGGCCGGTGAGGAGGCGCTGGTGTCGTCACGTGGGCTCCGATCAGGGGGCGCCGCCCAGCAGCACCTCGGGTTCCCACGATTCTCCGGCGGATGCGCCGGAGAATCCGCGGGATTCCCAAAATCTGTCGCCGCATGCGCCGTATCCGGCGGGTGCGCCGGTTGAGGCCCACGTGGGCCGTGGCGACTCTTACCTACCGCCTGAGCCTGATGGGGCCTCAGAAGTCCAGCCCACGGAATGAAGGGAACGTTCGATGTGCGGAAGAGATCCTTCGAACCGTGCGACCGGTGGACCCCGAGGCCACCGCGGTTCGACTTCTTCTCTATGCGGCCATCTCCGTGCGCAGTTGGGTCAATGCCTGTTCGGCGGATTCGTGGGCATCCGGGAGGGCGTCGCCAGCGGCGCGCAGGACGCGCTGGAGCTGGTGTGGGAGGCGTTGGGCGCGCGCTTCACGTACGGCGCCCACGAGCAGTTCGGTGGCGCCGCGCTGGTCTCCGGCGAGGAGCCGGACACGGCCGGTGGTGATGAGTTCGATGACGCGCCACTGGGGTGCGATCGAGATGGTCGAGGTGGGCGCGGCGGCTTCGGCGCGCCGTATCGCGTCGTCTGCCCTGCCGGTGGCGATAAGGCCCCGCAGATGGATCTCGTAGAGGGCCGTGGGGTTGACCAGGCTCGTGTGGTCTACCTCGTCGAGGAGCTGGTGTGCCTCCTCGATAGTGCGGTCGAAGAGGGTCTGGTTGCCGAGGGATCCGGCGGCTCGTGCGAGGAGCGGCAGGACGGCCGCGCGCTCGGACAGGTTCGGGGCCACGGCCGCAGCATGAACAAGGCGGTGGACGGCAGCGCCGACCAGGCCCGACTTTCGCAGCTCGTTTCCGTGCATGCGGAGAGCCGTGGTTGTGAGCGCCGGGTCATCGAAGATGCGCACGACGTCCAGGCTCTGCGCTGTCCAGTGCGCGGCGGTGGCCAGGCGCTCCTCCGGCAGCACGTTGCCGAGGGCCGTGCCCAGGCCCAGGCGAGCATGGGCGAGGAGGCGCAGGACCTCTCGTTCAGTGTTCCCATCGCGGGCCCGGGCTTCGAGTCGGGCGACGAGCGGCCAGAGTTCCGCGACGGCTTCGGTGGCGTGCCCGGACTGGCGAGCGATCTCGGCCAGACGGACGGTGGATTGGCCGAACTGAAGCATCGCGCGGTGGTCCGCGTCGGCGGGGTCGGTGACGCCAAGAACGTGTGGGGGCAGGGAGAGGCGTTCAGCGACGTGGCGCAGACTGCCGACGTCGTTGAGGTGCCGCTTTCCGAGTTCCAGGGCGGAGACGTACGTCTTGTCGTAGCCGAGGAGTTCACCGGTCTGAGTCTGGCTGTCGCCATGGACACGCCGGTGGTACTTCAGGATCGCGGACAGGTTCCGTGTGGCGAGGATGGCCTGGGCTTCAGGAGTCGCCCAATGCCAGGAGACGAACCGGGGCGATCGTCGTGGCCGCTCGCCTGTCTTCTGCGGGGTGTACATGGCGGGTTACCTCTGCGGATGTCCGTACCAGGCCGCGATCGACTGCTTGTAGCCGACAGGCATGTTCAGAGCGTCGACTTCGGAGCGACGGAACAGACCGATCTCCTTGTGCTCGTGACTCAGTGCCGGATCACGGTCGGGGGTCAGGACCGTGCAGCCGTAGGTGACGATCAGGACGCGGCGGCCCGGGAGCGGCTCGTAGATCCACGTACCGCCAGCCAGCTCGGTGCCGGCCGTGACCACCCAGCCGGTCTCTTCGGCGATCTCACGCTCCAGAGCCTTGGTGGGACTGTCGTCGGCAGGTGCCGAACCGCCTCCTTCGGCACCAACCTCCAAGCGGCCGCCCGGGAGTTCCCACTCGGATCTTTCGTTCTTGAGCAGCAGCACCCGGTCCTTCGAGTCGAGAGCAACGCCCTTGACGGACACGGGCCACAGCGAGGGCTTGTACATCGACCGTCCCGGAGAAGTGGTGGCGGGGTTGTCCTTCGGAACGTAGCACCGCGCTCGTGGCGGCGACTCAGCCTGTCGCGTATGTCCGAGTCGACAACCTGTCGCTTTACGCATCTGGCCGCCTGTCCAGACCCTGGGCGCACCGCCCACCGCATGAGGAGCACGTCGATGCCGACGCTCAGCCTGTTCGATGCACACCGCGCGCCCCGACCCCTTCCTGAGCAGCCCCGTGGCATAACCTCCCGGCTCCAGAGCCAGGGCCTGGCCACCATCGAGGGCCTGACGACTCGCACCGCTGTACTCGCCCTCGCGCAGCGCGTGATGAGGTTGGAACCCCACCGCGACAGCGACTCGGACGAACTCACCACCATCCAGGACATCGGCCGCCGGTCCCAGCAGTCGGGCCTGGGCGGACTGGGCAACGGTGAACTTCTGCCTCATACCGAGCGGTCCAGCGAGCCACATCCGCCACGGCTGATGCTCTTGGTGTGCCTGCGCCCCGCAACCACCGGCGGCGAAGTGATCCTGACCGACGGCCAAGCCGTCCACGGCTATCTCGCCGAGCGCTCCCCCGCGGCCCTGGAGGCACTCACCCTCCCCAACACCGTCTTCTACGGCGACGGCGGGGGCCACCCGTCCCAGGTCTTCACCCGGCATCCCGGCCAACGAACTTCGATCCGGCTGCGGCAAGACTCCCTTGCCGCATTCAGCCCCCTCATCAGTGGGTACCTCCCCCAGCTCAGACAGGCCATCAACGCCGTACAACAGCGCCTCACCCTCGAAGCGGGCCAGGGCTACCTGATCGACAACTACCGATGGCTCCACGCACGCACCGCCTTTACCGGAAACCGTGTGTGCCTCCGTGCCCTGGGCACCCCCCGCTTCCCGATGCCGATCGGCTTTCCCCAGGTAGCCCCGAGCCAGGTCCACACACCAGCAGCAGTTGGAGGAGGCACACCGTGACACCACTTCGGGCCTCTCACTGGCCTCCAATCAGCCGGAACGTCCCAGCCCTGGTGTCCGCCTACGAGGACGTGCTTGCCTGGCCGCTGATCGTGGGTAGCGACATCGTCTCCGCACACCGCGCTCTCGCCCTCGTGCAGGAGGCACCTGGTCGTCTCGAACTGCAGACGACCTGCTCCGCGTTCGACGCGGTGATCGTGCCCGCCGTCCTGGGGGCGGACCTCCTGGTCTTGGCCGATCGGCGTGGCCAGGACCCCGCTCCCGTGCCCTCCCTCGTGTACGGGACAGGCGAGACAGTGCTGCTCGTCGCCCCGGGCACCGCTGCTCCCTTGATCGGAGTGGCCGGCGTCCGTGTGGAGTCCGGTCCGGGTGGCCGCATCGCGCTCCCGCCCTCGGGTGGCTCGCGCTGGGACACCTGGCCCTGGGCACTCGACGAACCGACGCCCGCCACTTTGAGCGACGGCGGCTGCCTCTTGCCGCTCCTGCGGACCGCCATGGCCAGCACCCTCACCAGCTAGCCCCTCAACCGTTTCTCCAAGGAGCCGTCGTGTCCGTCTCCACCCTTCCAAGACCGAGTCCGCCGGAGGGCTTCCTTCTCCTCATCAACGGCCTCGCGTGCGCCCGAGAGCTGACCGCACTGTCAGAAGCCGCCCGCACTTGGGACGCCCTGGACCGGGTAGCCGGGCCCTCGGCCCCCGGGGCCCACGAGATCCCGTCCCTGATCTTGGAACTCCAGGAAGTTCTAGGCACGCTCGGCAGCTGCGGACCGCGTCTCCGGGCGATCCACCAGAAGGCGGTGGAGTCGGGGCGGGCGGAAGAGACCGCGATGGACAACGCCCTCCTCCGCGCCCACCGGTTGCTCCACGCCCCGGCAGTGGCCCGCACCGAGCTGGGCTACCTGCGTCTCCTCGCTGCCTGCGCGGAGGAGATCCTCGACCTCGCCGGCGACACCCCGTAGAGGCCGGACACCCGAACCAGATCACTCGAACACGGACCCCGGCGCCCGCCGCGCCCCTTCGACCGAGGACTTCCCATGTGCCAGCACAAACCCCGCTGCCCGGACGCCGACTCCGCGGACCGGGACCAGGCCCAGCTCGTGACCCAGGCCGTCTCACAGGGGTGGGGCCGCCGGTGCAACGGCTTGCTGATCTTCGACGACACCGGCGCCCTGCTTCCGAACGGGCAGATCATCGCCCCGCACCGCCCGCTCCCCACACTGGCCGGTGCCGCATGATCCCTCCCACCACCACGGTCACCATCCCCCTGGCCGCAGTCGCGCACCAGCTGACGGAGATGGGGCGTGCTGAACGCCGAGCCCAGCTGATTGCCTGGCGGATCCCCTCGAAGCATCGGGAGAAGGAACTGCACCTGGTTCGGCGGACCAATGCCGACGGCCTGAAGAAGATCGTGGCCGCACACGGGTGGCCGACGGCCGGGCTGGTCGGTGACGAGGCCGCCGTCCACGCCGTACGGATCCTGCTGGTCTGTCAGGAGCCGGCCTTCCTGTTCCAGTGCCGCGACATGATGAAACCGGCCGTCGAGAGCGGCGAACTCCCGGAGCAGTTCTTCGCCCACGTCGTCGATGTCTGCGCCGTGACCATGTCCGTGCCCCAGACCTACGGAACCCAGGTCAACCCCCGCACGCTGCGCCCGTACGCGATCAAGGACGTTGAAGCTGCGGAGCGCCTGCGGGCCGATATCGGGCTCGTGCCTTTGGCCAAGCAGACCGCCGACTACCTCGCGCACGGAGCGGGCCCCAACGCGGAGGGGCAGGGCTGACCGTGAATGACACCGACCTCCCTAGCTCCACCGGCGTGTCGGGTGGACACCGCATTCGTGTCTCCAAGGACTCCCCGGCCCGGCTGAGACGCCTGGCGGTAGCCGTCCTCTCAATACGACGGCACCTGCGCGAGACTCCCGTGACCGTGCCGCGGAGGGCATCGCGAGCGCAGGCGGCCCGGGCCCTCGGCTCCCAGCTCGGGCTTTCACAATCGCTGGCCGCAGCCGCGCTCGGTGTGCTCGAACAGCGCGGTGACCTCGCCTTCGCCGGCACCAGGCTGATCGTAGTGCCGCCAGGGCAGCCGCACCCCGACGATGTGGCCATCACCAACCTGATCGAAGAGACGGCCCTGGCCTACCGGCCCGGTCAGGCCCTCCCCCATGGGCTGATCGCTCTGGACCTCGGGGTCGAGACGACACGAGTACACCGCGCGGCCCGGCCCTTCATCTCGTCCGGTCTCCTTCGGTACCGGCTGGGTGGGCCCCACGGACCCGGTCTCTACCTCCGTGAGCGCCCTACACCTAGACGCTCAACCGTCCCGGAGGAGGTCTCGTGCACGCAATGACCCTCCCCGCGGCTGGCGGCTCCCGCGCCGTCGTGCCCCCTCCAGCGGGCCTGCCGGACCCGGCCAGCCCCACCCAACCCATGCCGCTCCCGGAGGCCAGCACCACGCCAGAGTGCCTGAGCTTCGACATTCGTCGCGCCCTCGATATGGCAAACCGGGGCTCGCTGCTGATCGAGACGCATGCCGCCGGGTATGCGGCGTGGATCCGCTCGACGGTGTGCCTCTGGATGCCACAGGCCCTCGAAAGGGCCGAGGCGGCCGCCGGATCGCCCAGTGACACCGCCCGATGGGCCGGCCTCATCAACGATGCCGACCAGAGCGATACCGACCTCTCCGTGGTGGCACAGATCCGTGCCGGTGCAAAGGCCGTCCACACTCTGCTCGTCGCTCTGGAGACCAGCGCTCCGCCCTGCCCTCCGGTCGCGGAGATCGCGGATCGGATCGCCGCACACGTCGCAAGCCGCCGGTACGCGCCGGGGATGCAGCTGAGCCGGGAGACGACAGCTGTTGACCTCGGCGTGCCCGCAGAGCTGGTCCGGCTCGCTTTCGCGGACCTGTCCGCCGTCGGCGTGCTGATCGCGTCCCACCACCGCACCACAGTCTGTGGAGCACCTGATGAGCGAACGGGCCGGGTCCGCCACCTCGCCGACCGGCTGCTCGACTCGTTCGCGTTCGGCCTCTACCTGCCTGGGGACAGGCTCCCCGGCGCCGACGAGCTCGGCAACTACTGCGCCTCGGACGTGAGGCTGGTCACCGAAGCTTTGCAGCTTCTGGAGCACGAAGGGTGGGTGGCCCGGACACGGGGACGCCCGGCCCTGGTCCTGGCCTCGGCGCACCTGCTCGCCCCACGTCCCAACGCGGTGCTTCCTTCCTCCGCGAGCGGGAAGCGTCCCGCGCCGGCGGTGGTCCGCCAGGCGATGCATGAAGCCCACAACTGCTGGCGCCACCGTCGCTTCCTGCCGCCCGAGGAAGTCGCAGCACGGTGGGAGAGCCTGCGGGAGATGGCCGTCCAGCTTCTGACGGCCTGCGCCGGGACCACCGTCGGGCCGCCGGACCGTGTCCGGCATGCCGTCCTCCTCCTCCGGGAGGCCGTCCACGCACCGCTTCCCGATACCAGCCTGCTCGGGTTGTGGCACACCGCCCGACTGGCCGCCGCCCTTCGTGTCTTCCTGGCCTTCACGCGCGGCTGAAGCCCCCGTCCTCATACCGCCCAGCGAACCTGCGAGGCCCGCCAGAGAGGAAGTGGCCGCTCATGTCCGAACGCTTTCGGGCCCGCGGCATCGGTGGTACTGCGTCCTCAGCTACGGCTGTGGGCAATTTACGCGGTTGCCGCGAGCGCCGTACGGGCCTGGTGGGTGAAGTCGGCTACCTGGGGCTCGGCCCGCCAGGGGGCCAGGGCCGTGGTGATGTCGCGGACGTAGCCGTGGGCGCGGCTGGAGTGGACCTGACGGAGCACCTGCAGTGCCTGGGTTCCGAGTTGGAGGCCCTGGGTGAGGTCGCGGGCCTGGAGGTGGCTGGTGGCGAGGACGGCGAGGCGGATGCCGACTGCTCGGGTGAAGCGGCCGGCGGGCATGGCATCTGCCTGCCGGGCCCAGGTGAGTGCGGCCTTCGGGTTGGCCAGGTCCCGGTAGATCTCGGTTGCGTCGGTGGCCAGGCGAGCGTGGGTGAAGTAGGCGAGCCATTCGGGATCTTGGGTGTGAGGCCCGATCGAGTCGAGGAGGCTCTCGGAGAGCGCCAGCGCAGCGCCCGCCGCCCGGGCGTCGCCCTCTCGGGCGTGGGCGCGGGCCTGGGCGAGCTTCGCGAAGGCGAGCACTCGGGGTGCCGCGTGCCCCTTGGCCCGCTCGTAGGCGCCTTCGGCCATGTCCGCCGCTTCGCGGGGGAATCCTCGCAGGAACGTCTGCAGGGACATGGTGGTCAGGACGTAGCAGCCGGTCTGGACGTCTCCGGCGGCCCGGGCCAGGCGCAGGGCCTGGACGAAATGGCGCTGCGCGAGTTCGTGCTGTCCCATGTCGAAGGCACTCCATCCGACGACGCGGGAGAGCTCGGCGGTGGCGGTGAACAGTTCTTTGCCCACCGTCTCGGTGTAGGTACCCGTAAGCAGCGGGGCCGCCTTGAGCTTGAGGCATTCGGTGACCGAGTTCGCCTTCCCGTTTCCGCCTCCGTACCGGGAATCCCACAGCCGCGCGTCCTCGGCGGCCTGCCAGAGGTCCTCTACATCCCCGCGTCCCACTCGCTGGCCGCCCTGGTGGGTGACCGCCGGGTCGGCCGGCGTGGTCATCCAGCGCATCACCGGGGTGGCGTATGCGGATACGGCGAATCCGGTGGTGATGAGCTTTCGGCGGTCCACGGTTCTCCAGTAGGTCGCGGCGACGTGTACGGCGTCGGCGGGGTCGCGTGCGAAATCCAACCCCATGTCGGCGTCGCCTCGTTCACGGCGGTACATACCGATTTCCTGGAGACTGACAGGCCGACCGAGGCGTTCTTGCAGCGCAGCGGCCACGAACTCCGGAGCCCGGCCCCGGGGGATCATCCCCAGATTCACCCAATTGGCGACGCTGGTCTTCTCGTAGCGGGTGACGACGCCGGCCGCTGCCGCGATCTTGTTGATCTGCGCGGCCAGCGAGATGTGGCTGGCTCCCGCGGCCGTGATGAGTCGCGCCAGCGGTTCGTTCGGCTGTCTTGCCCGCCGTTGGCTGCCTGCCACGGGTCCCTCCCTGTTCGAGTGTCGCGCCCGTGCTTCGAAGGTGGATTTGAGCGTAGGGCGCCAGGTGCTGGGGGCGCATTGGTTCGTGGTGAGTTCGCCCCCCTAGTTCGCCTCCCGCAAAGCCTGCGGGACCGGTTTCCTGTGACGCACACGCCAAGCGGCACGAGGCCCAGACCGGCCTCTCCCCGTATCCGGCCTTGCCATTCCCTCCATGCAGTTCCCCCTCGCGGCGTGTCCTTGCGCTGCTCCTTGAAGGGACAACCGAGTTGATCGAGATCGCACCGGCCCGGGGCCTGGCGGAGCCGTCGGCCCCCTCGGCGGCAGAGGCTGTCGCAGCGGCGGGCTTCACCACACGGGCGGACTTGGGCCAGTACTTCCTGCGCCATGAGGACGCGGCGCTGCGCTTGCTCGCATCCGCTGCCATCCCCAAGGGTCGGCCTGTACTGGAAGTCGGCGCTGGGCTGGGGACCCTGTCGCTTGCCGCGGCCAGTGCCGGGCACCCCCTGTGGGCGGTGGAGAAGGACGACCGGCTGGGGGCCCACCTGACCGGCCGACTCTCCGGCTTCGGCGAGGGCACGCGAGTGACCATCGCCGATGTCCGGGCCGTCGACCTGGACGGGGGCCTGGCTGCCGGGACGCACCTCCTGGCGATCATGCCCTTCGACGCCGACCTCTCCACAGCTCTGATCCGGCACGTCTTCACGTCGCTGCGGGTGGAGCGGGGGCTGGTCGTGATCACCCGGCAGACCATGGCGCAGCTCGACGAGGAAGGCGGCGGCCTTCGGCTGGAGGAGGTCGATGGCATTTCCCGCTCCGACTTCTGGCCGTCGGCGCCGTCCGTTCTTCGTGTCGTGGCGATCGAGCGGGGCTGAGGAACATGCAAGAGCTGATCGCGACCGGCTGCTTCCACTCCTCCGTTCCCGACGGCGCCGAGATGCTGGCCGCCCTGCGTGAGCGGAGGCAGGCCGGGGCCCTGGTCGTGGACGCCGGCGACTTCTTCGGTGGCAACGCCTTCCACGAGTTCTCCGGGGGCCGGGTCGAAGAGCGGATCCTCCGTGAGCACTACGACGCGGTCGTGCCCGGGAACCACGACCTCGCCGACCTGATGAGCCTGGACCGCCCTGACCTGTTCCCTCCCCTGGTCTGTGCGAACCTGCGCCCGCCGGCGTCTTTCCGTGGGAGGTGGGAGAGCGGTCTGGTGCTGCGCGGCCGCGAGCTGGCCATCGGCATCGTCGGCTACCTCGGCCGGCAGGCCTTCAACGCGGTCCCGCGCTCGGAGCGGTCCGGATTCACCTACGCGGAGCCGACCGCCGAGCTGATCGCGGCAGAGCGGGACCGGCTCCTGGAGGCCGGTGCGGACCTCGTCGTCGGCGTCAGCCACTCCGGGTTCGCGCACGACATCACCGACCAGGACCAGGACTGGCCCCTCACGGTGGTCATCGCCGGCCACTGCCACAGCCCGTCCTCCCACTGGTGCTCCCGCGGCCGGCACGTCGCCAAGGCGCCGGAGACCGGCATGGGGCTGCTGCGCCTGGGCCTGGACAAGGTGGGCTCCCACCGCGTCACGATCGACACGTTCAGCTCCGGCACCGAGCCGGCCGAAGGGCTCGCGGAGGATGTCGACGCCTTCCTCCGCTGGGGGTCGGACCGCGTCGGCACGCTGCCCATGCCGCTGCCGGACCGCGAGCACGCCGCTCGTGCCCTCGCGCGACAAGCCGTGGGCGAAACCAAGGCCGGCGCCTTCCTCGTCAACACCTTCAGCCTGCGCACCGGCCTGCCCGCGGACGTCCTGCGTATCGACCTGCTGAACTGCGCGCCCTTCGACAGCGACATCGTCGTCCTCGACGGCCTGCAGGACGCGCGGGCTCTGGCCAACCTGGCCTCCGTGCTCGGTGAGGACGTGACGAGCGCCCCCGAGACGCCGCCGGCAGAACCGGCCGTCGTCTCCACCACCCGCTACCTCGCCGACCGGCTGGGCCTGTCATACCGGCCGGCCGACCCGCCGTGCACCCTGCGCGGCATCCTCACCCGCCTCACCGAGGAGACGTCCCCATGAACGACTTCAGCCCTCTTCCGAGCCGAGACCTGACGCGGGGCGCGACGGCTCCGCGGGACTTCACCGATCACCTGTCCGGGGCCGGGAACGGCCGGGCCCTGATCGCCTTCGAGGACCCGGCCGCACACGCCCTCAACATGGAGCTGGGGCTCAGCCTGCTCTCCGCCCTGGGCCCGGTTCTGGCGGTGTACCCGCAGGACGGATGCTGGAGCACGCTGAGCGTTCGCACCGACGCCGACCCGGGGCGCACGCACGGTGTGGGTGAGAACCGGCTCCACGTCGACCTCGTCGACCGGACCCTGATGCCCCGCTATATCGCCCTGTACTGCGTGCGCTCGGACCCGCGTGGCGGCGGCGCATCGGCCCTGGCCGACATGTGGGCGGCCGTCGAGAGCCTCACCGACGTTGACCGCAGGCTGCTGTCCGAGCCGGTCTACTCGTACTTCACCGACGAGGGCGTACACGGAGTCGGATCCAGCCTGGAGCGGTTCGCGGTCCTTCCTCCGGCCGGCGGGGAAGGGCCGGTCCGGTTCACCGCGAAGATGCAGCCGCATCTGGAACGGGGCGAACTCCTGGCGAACGACGCCGACCAGCGGCGCATTGCGGATGCCTTCGGCCGACTCGTCGCCTGTGTCGAGCACCAGCGCATCGCGGTGCGCCTGCTGCCCGGCCAGCTGCTCGTCTTCGACCAGCACCGCTACGCCCACGGCCGCATGCCGCTCGGCCTGGGCCAGGAGACGGTCGCCCCGGACGAGAGGCGGCTCCTGCAGCAGACCTATGTCGGAGGCGTCCTGTGATCCTCACCGGTCCCGCGGTCCGGGACGCGGTCGCGTCGGGGGCGATCACCATCGATCCGTTCGACCCGGCTCTCCTGAACCCCAACAGCTACAACTACCGCCTCGGCAGCACGCTGAAGACCCTGGTCGGCAGCCCCGTAGACCCGCGCCGCGAAGCTGAGACCGAGAGCATCGAGATCGGCCCCGGCGGCTACGTCCTGCAGCCCCGCACCCTCTACCTGGGCGTGACGGTGGAGCGGATCGGCAGCGCCGAGTTCGTGACGAGTCTGATCGGCCGTTCCTCGATAGGGCGGCTCGGCACCTACCTCCAGGTCTCCGCGGACCTCGGCCAGCTCGGCGCCATCCACCAGTGGACCCTGGAGATCGTCGTCGTGCAGCCGCTGCGCGTGTACGCGGGCATGCGGATCGGGCAGGTCAGTTTCTGGCGGCCTCGGGGCCGGATCGTGCCCTATGGCGGCTATTACGGGTCCCTCAGCGAGCCTTCCCCCTGTTCGCCCCACGCAGCCGCCGGCACCCACGTACGGGAGGTCGCCGCGTGATCCTCACCGGCCCCGAGATCCATGCCCGCATCGAACGCGGCGAGATCAAGGTCTCGCCCTACGACCCCACCCTCATCCAGCCCAACAGCCTGGACTTCCACCTCGGGGACACCATCGGCTGGTACACCGCCGAAGTCCTCGACTGCGCCAGGGAGAACGCCTTCGAAGTACACCCGATCCCCACGGACGGAATGGTGCTGTCCCCGGACCGCATCTACCTCGCACCGACGCTGGAGCGGATCGGCAGCGACACCGTGGTCCCCATCATCCGCGCCAAATCCTCCATCGCGCGCCTGGGACTGTTCGTCCATGTGACCGCGGACCTGATCGATCTCGGGTCCTACGGTCAGCTGACCCTCCAACTGCACTGCTCGGGAGCCCCGGTCCTGATCTATCCCGGCATGCCGATCGGCCAGGTCACCTTCTGGGAGACCACCGGCGAGATCGTCCTCTACGACGGCAAGTACCAGAACAGCACCGGGCCCATGCCCTCCCAGTCCTACCGCGACTTCGAGGACCGGTGACCGCCGTGCCCGGGCCCCAAGGCGATGCGCGCGAGCACGTGGTCGCCGTCGTGGCCCACCCCGACGACGCGGAACTGCTCTGTGGTGGAACCCTCCTTCGGCTCCGCCAGGCCGGCGCCCGCGTCAGCATCCTGACCGCCACCCACGGCGCGAACGGCGTCTCGGTCGCGGACAGCGAGGCGGGACGGCGGCTGAGGCCGGAGGACCGCGCCGTCGAATCCGCTGCGGCATGGGCGGGTACCGGTATCGAGCTGTCCGGCCTCGGCCTGGAAGACGGGGCCCTGACCGCGGACCGGCACATGATCTCCCTCCTAGAAGGGGAGCTCGTCCGATCCGGCTGCACCACGCTGATCACCCACAGCCCACGGGTGGCCAACGACCACCAAGACCACCTCGCGGTAGCTGTGGCGGCCTCGAACGCGGCCACCCGGGTCAGCACGTGCCGCACCGTCCTGTACGGCGAACCCCACGCACCGCGATCCCAGTTCGCGCCGACCGTCCTCGTCGACATCACCGATGTCCTCGACGACAAGATCAAGGCCCTGCAAGCGCATCAGAGCCAGGCCGGACGCTGGTACCTCGGCGAGGAGTACACCCGCCACCGCGCCGCCGACGCCGGGTGGCGGCTGCGCCCGGCCGCCGCTGCGGCGGGCCGTTCCTTCGAGGCGTTCGAGACACCGCTGCTCACCCTCTCCCACCCGGCCCTCGGATTGGAGCTTTCGTGATCTACATCGAGCAGCCCGGGTTCGCCCCGTGGCTGGGTTTCTGCGAAGCCCTCCTCGGCTGCACCACCGTCGCCCTGTTCGACGACGTGCAGTACACCGAGGGCGGGTTCCTCAACCGCAACCGCATCAAGACCCCCGACGGGCCGGCCTGGCTCACGGTCCCCGTCGTCCGCGCCTCGGGCCAGCTGATCCGCGACACCCGCCTTGCCGACAGTTTCGACCCCGACAGCCTGCTGCGCCGCGTCCGCCTAGCCTACGCGCGCACCCCGTACGTCGAGGAGGCGCTGAACGTCCTTGGTCCCGCCCTCGGCGGCGGCCACCGCTGGCTCCTGGACCTGAACGTCGACCTCATCAACCAGATCGCGACCGCGCTCGGCTCCCACGCCCGCCTGCGGCTCACCTCCGACATGGACACGACGGCCGACAGCGGCAAGTCGGTGCGGCTGGCCCAGATCGCCGCCCAGGCCGACGAGCACGTGCTGTGGGCCGGTTCGGGCACCCGCGGCTACCTCGACACCGACGCCCTGGCCGGGCACGGCATCTCCGTGGTCTGGAACGAGTTCGCAGACCGGCACCCCCAGTACGGACAGGCATGGCCCCAGCAGGGCTTCATCCCCTGCCTCTCGTTCATCGACGCGGTAGCGGCGACCGGCTGGGCCGGGCTGGCCGCGATGCTGCGCACCGGACTGGACACCTACCTCCCGACCGCATCCACCGGAGCGAGCGCGTGAGCCGACACCGCATCCTCACCGGCATCGACCTGCCGCTGGAGCCCTCCTGCGGCTCGACTATCTGGTGCAACGACACCTATCCGCGCCTCAGTGACCGCTTCCACACCACGTTCGCCGCGTTGCCCGGCTCCGGCACCTGGAAGCACCGCTTCGAAGAGACCGTCCCCCTCGCCTCCCAGAAGGCACCGTACGGCCCCGGCTTCGAGCGGTACGCCGACTCCCTGACCAGCGAGGTGGCCCAGCTCCTCACCCGGGCGGAGCCGGACCTCATCCACGCCCAGCACCTCGGCTTCGGCCTGGCCCTGGCCTTCGCCCGCGCGGCCGGCGCCATCCCCCTGATCTCGATCGCGCACGGCACGGACATCATCGTGGCCACCGAGATTGGCCAGGCCCGCACGGTGCTCCACGAGATCGTCGCCGCCAGCACGGCGGTCGCCGTCCCCAACCAGGCCATGGCCGACCAGGTGAACACCCTGACCGGGAACCTGTACGCGGACCGGCTGGTCACCGTCCCGTGGGGCATCCCGCTCCCTGCGGCCCCCACCACGGAGCCCACCACCGGCAGCGTCCTGCGGCTCCTGCACGCCGGGCGCCTGGACGACAACAAGTCGACCATCACCGCCATCGACGCGCTCGCCGCCACCCGGGAGCCGCACCACCTCACCGTCATCGGCAGCGGACCCGAACTGCCCGCGCTCCAGGCCCGCGTGCAGCACCACGGCCTCGCACACCGGGTCACGTTCGAACCCTTCGCCCCCCGCGCCGACCTGTGGGCCCGCTTCCGGGCCTTCGACGCCTTCGTGTTCACGACCCGCACCCTGGAGGCGTACGGGCTCGTAGCGATCGAAGCCCAGGCCCACGGCCTCCCGATCCTCTACAGCGACGTACCGGGCCTCGGCGCCACCCTCGGCCACGGCGGCCTGTCCTACCCGCCGGGTGACAGCCATGCACTGGCCGCGGTCATCGACTGTGTGGCCGCCAACCCGCACCTGCGCCCGATCCTCCGCCAGTCCGCCGCCGACAACAGCCGCCAGCACGACATCGCCGCCACCGCCGACCGCCTCGGCGCCCTGTCCGACACGGTGATCGGAGCAACCCGTGCATGACACCCCCCTCTACACCAGCACCCTGTGGCCTCCGGTCCGCCCCCGCGCCGCCGACCCCGGATCCACCACGATGGAGCTCCTCGACTCCCTCGGCCTCGTCTCCGCCACAGCCGCCAGCGGTGTCTTCACCCTCCTGCCCCTCGGACTAAGGGTTCACGACCGCCTGTCCTCCATCGCCCGCCGGGCCTTCGAGGAACGCGGCGCCCACACGGTCTCCTTCCCCACCCTGCAGAGCAGCAGGCTGTGGAAGGAGACAGGGCGCTGGGACGCCTACCAGCGGGAGGGAGCCCTCCTGACCTCCCGCAGCCGCAGCGGCGAGGACATGTGCCTGGCGCCGACCTCCGAGGAGATCGCCACCGCCACGGTCCGCGACCGCCTGCGGTCCTTCCGGGATCTGCCCGCCCGCCTCTTCCTCAGCACCACCAAGTTCCGCGACGAGCTCTCCCCCCGCGGCGGCCTCATGCGCTCCCGCGAGTTCACGATGGCCGACTGCTACACCTTCGATGCCAGCCCCGAGGCGATGCGGACTTCGACCCGCTTCCTCAACGACGCGTGCGCGGCCGCCCTCACCGGAATGGGCCTGACCGGCACTTTCCAAGCCCCCGCCGACGGGGGCAGCATCTCCGCCGGCCCCAGTACCGAGCACCTCCTCCTCGGCGACAGCGGGCAGAGCACCATCCTGGCCTGCAGGCACTGCGGCAACCGAGGAGACGCCGCCGTCCTCAGCTCCAAGCCCGCACCCCACACGGGGGAACCCGTCGTCAACGTCATCGTCTTCGCCGCGACCGGCCCCGACGGCAGTCGCCGGCCCACCGCCGTCGCCATCCGCTCCGACCTCCAGGTCAGCGCCCGCAAACTCGCCGAAGCCACCGGCGCCACCCACGTCACCCTCCTGGACCCCGACCTACTTCCGGAGCTGTACGGCACCCCGGCCGGCACCCTCACCCCCTGGACCGCCGCCCGAGCCCCGGGCACCGTCCTCCTCTTCGACACCTCCGTCAGCACCCTGGAGAAGTTCGCCATCTCCGACGGGGCCGACGGACTGCGCACCTCCATGTCCTGGGACGGCGGGCGCGGCCTGCTGGCCATCACGCCCTCGGGCACCGACCTCCACCAGGCCACGCCCGGATCCACCTGCGTGCGCTGCCACCAGGGCCAGTACAGCGACACCCACGCGGTCGAAGTCGCCCATGTCTTCGAACTCGGCCGCCAGTACTCCGCCCCCATGAACCTGGCCTTCACCGACGAGCACGGCGCCGCCCAGACGCCCTGGATGGCCTGCTCCGGCATCGGCATCACCCGCTGCCTCCAGACCACCGCCGAAATCCACCGAGACCACCACGGCCTGCGCTGGAAGGCCGGCACCGGACCCGCCGACCTGCACCTCACCGTCCTGCGCGCCGACCTCCCCGCCATGCGCGAACGCACCGACCAGCTCGTCCGCCAACTCCGCACCCACGGAGTGAGCTTGCTCATCGACGACCGGCACCTGCCCGCCGGCGACAAGCTCCGCTACGCCCGACTCCTGGGCCTGCCGCACCACGCCCTGATCTCCCCCCGACACAACGACGACGAAGTCGAGATCACCAACCGCTGGACCGGTCGCACCACAACCACCGAACCCAGCACCGTTCACCAAATCTGCAGCACACGCCAATAGAGCAAACAGGCCACTAACCGAACGTGGCGTCGCTCGAATTCCGATTACGAGCGACGCCAATTCGGGCTGCCTCGAATTATCAGGACCCTCCGACATTCACGCCAGTCAATTCCCATCCCACCGTTGACGTGCCGAGATAGCCAGCCATATAGTCGCCATCGTTGCAACTCAAACGGGTCGTAGCTCAACTGGTGGAGCACGGCAAAAGCGTTGTCGAGGAACTGGTTCGAATCCAGTCGACCCGACCAGACACACAATTCAATTCTGCCGGTGGGTGCGGCTGCAGCGTGCCGCACAGAACTCGAATGGGAATACTGTGAAGATCGCTATCACCGGTGGCGCGAGCGCCGGCCACGTCGTCCCCGCCCTGGCCGTGGCCGACCAGCTCGCCGCCTCCGGAGCCCAGCTCGTGTTCATCGGCCGCAGCGGCAGCATCGAAAGCGAGTACGCCGAGCGCGCCGGCCTGCCCTTTCGGGCAGTGCCCGCCGCCGGGCTGAAGCGCCACCGCTCGTGGAGCAACCTCCTCATGCCCCTCACCGTCGCACGCGGGGTGGCCGCCGCCTGGCGCGTGATGCGCTCGGAGCGCCCCGACGCCCTGTTCTCCAAGGGCTCGTACGTGTCGGTCCCGGTCGGCGTGGCCGCCTGGCTGTGCAAGGTCCCCATCGTGATCCACGAGTCCGACCGCTCCCTCGGACTCGCCAACCGCATTCTCGCGCGCCTCGCCGACACCGTCTGCTTCAGCACGACGCCGGCCCCCGAAACCCCGCGCTGGCTATCCGCCAAGGCGGAGATCACCGGGCTCCCGCTCCGATCGGACCTCACCACGGCAGACCCCGCCGGCCTCCGCAACCGCCTCGGGGTACCCGGGAGCACCCGGGTGCTGCTCGTCTTCTGCGGCAGCAGCGGCTCCCAGCGCGTCAACAAGGCCGTCCGCGCCCAACTCGACGCCCTGCGCGACCAGTACGCGGTCCTTCACATCTGCGGCAAGGGCAACCTGAACCCCAGCCTCGAAGGACGGGCCGGGTACTGGCAGTTCGAATACCTGCACCAGGACATGAACGACGCCCTGCACCTGGCCGACACCGTCATCGGCCGCGCCGGCGCAACCACCCTCGCCGAACTCGAAGCTCTCGCCATCCCGGCCGTGCTCGTGCCGCTGCCCACGTCCGTCAGCCGCGGCGACCAGATCGAAAACGCCGCCGCGTACGCCGAACGGAATCCGGCCCGTTGCGTCGTCGTAGCCGACGAGGCCCTGGCCGACGGGCAGCCTCTCGTACAGGCCTGCGGCAAGCTCCGGGGAACCGCGCGCGGGGCGGACCCGGACGACATGGCACGCCATGCCCGTGAAGCCGCCTCCGCGGTTGCCCGGCTGACCCTGGCCGCTGCAAGGCCAGCCGCTGTACGGCGCTGAGGTCAGCGGTCGTGGTGGCCGTACATGCCGAGGATCTCGCTCTCGCTCTCCCCGCGGTAGTACACGTGCCAGTGCATGTGCTTCGACTCCTGGTAGAGCCCCAGGTTCGTGTTGACGGAACACGAACCGTGCTCCTTCTCCACCATGGCCGCGACTTCACGGACCACCTCGACCACTTCGTATACCAAGCCGGGGTCCGCGTCGCCGAGGTCCGTGAGCGAGGGAACGTGCGCCTTCGGAATCACCACGATGTGCACTGGATACGACGGGTTGGTGTGGTGGAAGGCGAGCACCCGCTCCGTCTCGACCACCGGCTGGATTTCCACCAGCCCGCTGAGGACCTTGTTGCAGTAGAAGTCGCTCACCGGCGCTTCGGTCTTCACAGTGCGTCACCTTTGTTGTCAGGGGGAGATTGGGCGTCAGAGTACAGGCTTGGAAATGTCCCCTGGTTCACTTCACGGCTCTCGCCTCTCCCCTATCCGTTGCGTGCAGAGCTGGGCGGCCACGGCACCCCGACCGAAGCCGGTACTCACGTCAGCGCATTGCCGACCGCAGCGTCATTCCGCACCCCGACAACTCGCTTTCCGTCATGCAGAACCATTTCCGAGCGATACCCCAAATGGGTGAGCGGGCGAATCGGAAGCCCAACGCCGCGCCCGCTCGGGCGAGCAGTCAGCTCCCCAGGGGGCCGTGGCCGTCGAGAGGCCCTGCACCCTACAAGCGAGCCCAGCCCGATCCGCTCCAACTCACCCGTGGCCTTGCGGCGCTTGGAAACGTCGGCGATTCGGCCAACCACCTTTGGTGGCAGCGCCGTTGTCGGGAGCGGATCGGTGTAGTTCCCACGGTCCGCCCGGCGCTCTATTCCGGGAGTTCGGGGCCGACCGAAAAACGTGTGTTCGAAAAATGGAGGCTGTCGTTGAGCTTCCGACAGCGTCCGACCGGCGATCCAGGGGGACCCGATGACCACGTCCGAAGCACACAGCAAACCGGCCGGTGCTCCGCCTCCGCCGCCTCCGGCGGAGATCACCTACAGCGGGCAGTATTCCGTCAACCCACTCGCCGAGGTCTCCTTCCAGAAGCTGTGCGCCACGCTCCCGTCGGTCCTGGCCCGCATCGGCCGGCTGTCGTGGCAGACCGACCGGCAGGCCGTACGGCTCCTGATCGGGTGCCAGGTCATCACGGGCGTATCCGCCGCGGTGCTGCTGGCCGCCACCGCCCGCGCGATGGGGCCCGTACTCGGCGCCGGCAGTGCCGGCGACCGTCTTCACGGAGCGTTGCCCGCGCTGCTCGTGGTCGCGCTCGCCGCCACGATGAACCGCGTCGCAGGGGCCGTGGCCACCTACGCCGCCCGACGGATCACCCCGCTGCTCACCTCGGAGACGGACAGCGCCCTGGTCGAGGCGGTCTGCCGGGTCGAGGCCTCGGCCTACGCCGGGGACGGCTTCTCCGACCGGCAGGAGGCGGCCGAGATGGGGGTGGTCCGCACCCACGTGATGGTCACCGACGCCCAGCGCTTCATGTCCTCCCTGATCCGCCTGGTCACCGCCGGCAGCGTCCTGTCCCTGCTCAACGTCATGATGTTGCCCCTGCTGCTCCTCGCCGTACTCCCCGCCGGCATCGGAGCTGTGCTGACCGCCCGTGTCGACTACGAGATCCACTACTCGAACATCTCCGACCGCAACGTGCGCGGGATGATGCGCTGGTGGGCCACCGCATCCCAGTATGGGGACGAGGTTCGTGCCAACTCGATGACCGACTACCTCGTCTACTGGTACCGGGCCCTGTCCGACCGGTGCGACCGGCGGAACCTGGCCGCCGCACCGCGGACCTTGCGGATCTCCCTGCTCTCCGCGCTGGCCGGCGGCGTCTTCCTCCTCGCAACGTGGGGGGCGCTCGCCTGGCTCGCCGTGACCGGCCGGATCGAACCCGCCATCGCCGCCACGGCCGTCATCGCCGTCCAGACCGCACTCGCCGCCCTGTCCCAGGTTGTCATCAACGGCGCCGCCATCTTCCACACCAGCCTCTATCTCACCGACATGCAGTCCTTCCTCGACGAGGCCGCCGCCCTTACGCCCCAGCGCGGACCGGGCGAGATCACCGGCTCGGTCCAGCAGATCCGGCTCGAAGAGGTCTCCTACCAGTACCCCGGGAAGGACAAGCCTGCGGTCGACGGCGTCTCCCTCACCCTGGAGCGCGGCCAGATCCTCGCAATCGTCGGAGCGAACGGCTCCGGGAAGTCGACCCTGTCGCGCCTGATCACCGGTATCTACCTCTGCGACAAGGGCAGGGTCACCTGGAACGGTAGCGACCTCGCTGACACCGACCCGGCCAGCGTCTGGGCACGTACCGGCCTGGTGCCGCAGGAGTTCGCCAAGTGGCCGTGGCCGGTTCGCGAGAACATCACCCTCGGCCAGCCGCACACCCACGACGACGGACCCGTATGGGAGGCCATCGACGCGGTCGGCCTGCGCAAAGCCGTCGAAGACCTCCCCAACGGGCTGAACACCCTCCAGGCCCGCGATATCTGGGGAGGCATCACTTTCTCCGGCGGGGAGTGGCAGCGCGAGGCGTGCGCCCGGGCCCTGTACCGCAAGCCCGAGTTGTTGATCTTGGACGAGCCGACTTCTCAGATGGACCCGCGTGGTGAGCATCTGATCTTCGAGCAGATCAAGGCCATCGCCGCCGACCGGATCACGATCATGGTCACCCACCGGCTGGAAAACACGAAGATCGCGGACCACATCATCGTGCTGGAAGACGGTCGGATCTCCGAACAGGGCCGCTACGACGATCTTGTCCACGGCGGCGGGACCTTCGCCGAGCTCCTCGCCCTCTCCCAGGACCGCTGACCGGCTCCACCCCCGCCCGACCCACCGTCGTCCGTCGTGGCCGACCCAGCAAGGAGAACTCGTTGCTCCCCCACCTCACCACATCCGACGGCCCTGCATGCGGCCCTTCGGGATCCGAGCGCCCCAGTAGGAGGTCCGTCCGATGAGGCAGCCGAAGCTACTGCCGCCGGCGGTGCGGGGGTGGGCGGAGCAGCGGATCGGGTCCATCGTCTCCGTACGCGACGCCTCGCACGACTGGGACCGCTCCCGAGTGTGGGAGGTGGAGGGCGCTGACGGCGTGCACCGGTACGTGAAGGTCTCGCCGAGCGAGAAGTTCTTCACCCGTGAGACCCGCGCATACAGGCATGTCGTCCCCGCCCTCGGGCACAGCCGGGCACCCAGCCTCATCGACAGCCGGGCCGAGGACCTGGCCCTGCTGCTCACCGCGGTCCCCGGTACCCCGGCGAAGGCGCTCAGCCTGTCCGCCGGCGACTGGCGGGCCGTCCACCAGCAAGCTGGGGCGCTGTGTGCCCGGCTGCACGAGGCCGGGGAGCTCTGCCGTGCCGATCGGGTGGAAGCCGAAGCCTCTCTGGAGGCCGCCGCCGACGGGGCGGAGAAGTACCTGACCCGCGCCGGAGACAGACTCACCGACGGCGAGCAGCAGCTGGTCCGCGACCACGCCGCCCAGCTGCGCCACGTCGGGCCGGTTCCCGTCGGATACATCCACGGCGACAACCAGTACCTTCATTAGGCAAGTCGACTGTCGGGTTCGAAGTTGTCGGGACTTTGGCCCAGGGATCTCAGCTATCGAAGGTGTGGGTGGCTTCGCCTGGAGGCGCGGTAAAGAATGGTTCTGTTTCTACCTCCGTGCCGCAGTCCTCGCACGTCCGGGTCTCAATCGTTTGTTCCTCATTGAGTTGGCCGGGAGGAAAGTCGGTGTAGCCGCAGCGCGGGCAGTCGACAAACTGGCGGAACTTCTTGTGCTTCCCGTACTCCTGGCTGCTCTCCGTCGTCATGGTGCGAGCCTCGCACGCCCGTACGGCTGGTGTCGTCGGTTGGCGGGGTAGCAGCGAGATGCGCTAGGCCGCAGAGCTCGGGGTGGATACAGGGTGAGTGCGTGGGCGTGGACGTCGTACAGGCTCTGGCGCAGTTCGGGGGCGGTGATCAGGCTGAGGGCCTGGGCGTGACCGACGGGTGTGGTGGTGACTCGACCTGCGGCGGTTACTGCGCAGGAGAACTACACGCATGCTGTTCGGTGCCGTTCTCCGATCCCGTTGAGTAGTTCGGGACGGGGACCGGGGAGGTGGGCGGGTGCCAGGTGAGAATCCAGCCGGCGGTAAGCGCCGCCGCGCCACCTGCCAGGGCGATTGCGCCGCCTGTTCCGATGCCTGCGGCCACCAACCCGAAGCACGCCGGCCCGACGCCCTGTAGCGTCATGCCGCCGGAGCCGAGCAGACCGAAGGCCTGGCCCTGACCATCCTGCGGCAGGGCATCCAGGAACGGCCGTTGCAAGCCGAGACCATAGGCGAATCCGAAGCCGCAGAGCAGCAGCAGACAGGACGAGACGCCCACTCCGGGCTCGGCAGCGAAGCCGACCAGCGGCAGTCCCATCAGCGCAATCAACGGGACTACCAGTCGCTCCCGGGTGAGTGGCCGGAGGAGTCGGCCCACCAGCAGGTCGCCGACAAGCATGCCGACCGGCAGACAGCCCATCAGCACCGCGTACCAGCCGGGCGCGAAGTGGCGTCCTCCTGCGTAGGCGACGATCAGACCTTCCGCGCCCGCTACGAAGCCGGTCGGTAGCCACTGGGCCAGCATCAGTCGTCGCACCGTGCGTCCGCGCAGCAGCCGGCCGGCACCGTGCAGGCTTGCCCGGACGGCCCCGCCGTCGCCCCGAGCGCTGCCGGGTGTGACGCCGAACTCTCCCGGCTGCAGCCGGGGTAGCCGGATGCGGATAGCGAGCGCGCAACCGAGGTAGAGGGCGGCGCTTACCGCGAGTGCCCGGTGTGGGCCGAGTACCGCAACGGCCGCGCCTCCCAGCGCCAGACCGAACAATTGCGCGCCGGAGGAGGCGATGTTGTTCAGTGAGCGGCCCAGTACATAGGCGTCGCCCTCCAGCGACTGCGCGACCAGCCGACTCGACGCGCCGTGAAACACCGGTGTGGCGAGGGCGACCAGCGCCACGACACCGAGGCTTGCCGCGATCGGCATCCGCACGAGGGCGAGCAGCAGGGCGGCGGCGCACGTCAAGGCGTAGCCGCCGGTGATGAGCGCGCGGGGCGGCAGTCGGTCGGCCAGTGAGCCCAGCAGCAGCGAGCCGAACAGCTGCGGGATGAAGCCGATGCCGAAGGCCAGTGCGCTCAGCAGCGCAGAGCCGGTGGCCGAGAAGACCAGCACCGAGAACGTGGTGATACGCAGCGCGTCCGCAGTGATCGCGACGGTGCGGGTTGAGAAGAGCAGCCGGAATCGCGGCTCGGCCAGCACCTCCCGGTAGGTGGCACGGTGGTTGCCCTGCGCGGGCTCGGCGGTTGGGGTCATGACGCCCAGCCTCGCCGTGCGCCCACCCCACCCAACAATGATTCGTCGCTCGACGAATCGGAACGGACGTCCTGCGGTAGCGTCGCAGGGTGCTGCGCTTCGAAGTCTCCGTCGAGGACCTGCTGCGCAGCCGCTTCGCGCTGTCGCCTGCACTGGACCTCTGTTTGCTGCTGCGCTCGCTCGCCGGCCAAGGCCAGCCGCTGCCGCGAGCCTGGGCCGCCCGGCTCATGCCGGCCTTTGAACGGCTTCGCCGCGAGACCGAACTGGACGCCGCCCTCGCGCTGCAGGCCCCGCAAGGCGGACCGAACTTCGTCGCCCCGCCCCCGCGCGGCCTCATCCAGACCTGGGCTGACGACCTGGCCGTGATCCGGGCCACACCGCTGGAAGCGGCCCGCCACGAATTCGCCGCCACCGCGACCGGCCCGTCCGCCCGTGATCCCCGCGTACGCGCAGTGCTGGACTCGGCGGATGCCGTCTCCAGGATCGCCGAGGCGATGGACCAGGCGTGGCACGAGCTGCTCGCCGCGGACTGGCCGCAGCTGCGCGCGATCTGTGAGCGCGATGTCGTGCACCGGGTGGGTGTGATCGGCGAACACGGATGGGCCGCGGCCATCGAGAGCCTGCACTCGGGCGTCGCCTGGCGCGCCGGCGGTATCGAGATCGGCTTCTTCCGAGGCGGAACAGTCCGCCTCGCCGGCGACGGGCTCCTGCTGATCCCTTCGGCCATCGTCGGGCATATCGCCGCCCAAATGGAAGACCCCTGGCCCAGGACCTTGGTCTACCGTGCCCGCGGCACCGCCGCCCTGTGGGGCGAACAGGAGAGCGTCCCCCAACCGGACGCGCTGACCGCTCTGGTCGGCCGGGCCCGAGCCCGGCTGCTGTTGGCGCTGGACGCCCCGGCCAGTACCAGCCATCTCGCCCGAAGCCTCGCCATGGCACCCGGCGCGGTAGGAGACCACCTCGCCATCCTGCGAGGCGCGGGGCTGCTCGTTCGCGCCCGGTCCGGACGGTCGGTGCTCTACCGGCGCACCCCGCTCGGCGAGGCACTGGTCGCTGGTTCGGGCTGAGGGCTCAGATCAGCACTGTTTTCTGAGGCGCCGCCAGCAGATGATTGCGCAGCCGAGGGTGAGGAAGGCCTGGTGGATGTCGGCGCGGATGTCCCAGCGGATACGCAGCCGACGCAACCAGCGCAGAAGCGCGAAGGCCGCCCGGACCGTGATCAATCTCACCGATAGCCGCTGTACCGATGTACCAAGCCCGAATACCCGCGAGGTCCCCGACGCCGTGGCCCGACGCTGCCCAACCTGACCGCACCGTGGAATGTGCCGAGCTTCAGCCGGGAATTCGTCCAGTTCCTCGCGGACCCGGAAGCCGGGTGACCTGTTGCACCGCTGCGAGCTCTTCGCGGGTCTGCTCCAGCTCCAGGGACAGCTCGGTGGCAGCGCGTACCAGGGCGTGAACCCGTTCTCGCTCCGCTGCGAGTTCCGCCTTGATCTTCGCCAGGGCTTCGCGCAGCACGATGTTCTCGTCGGCCATGCTCTGGACAACCTGCGGAGTGAAGTTCTGCGCTTTGGCCCGTGCCCGGAACTCGTCCACGAGCTCCTTGTGATCGCCGTAGACGACGTCGCGCCGGAGCCCGCACTCGGCGATCAGCTCTGTCCCCGTGAGCTTTCCGACGGGCGAGCGCAGGGGCGTCCCAGCCAGAAGGCGTTCTGCGGCGGCGCGTATTTCCTGACGTTCGGCTTCCCGGTCTCGGTTCTTCCGCGTCATGCGACCCGACCGCCTTCCATGTGCGTAACTTCCGGACGTGACGTCTCGTGCCGCTCGATCACCGCGCAGATCTGCGCCGCTTTTGCGGCAGCTCGGTCCCGGCGCGGACGTGGCGTCATCGGGTCATGAGCCTCGGCTTCCAGGACGGGCAGTCGCCTGCGGTGATCGGCGATGTCCCGGTCGGTGTAGGCAAGGTTGGCGCAGGTGCTGTGACACAGCGATTCGTCGGGCCCATCGTCGGCGGGCAGGCCCAGCAGCAGCTTCTCCTTGCGGCACTCGGCGGTTTCGGCACGATGAACGCACGTCATGGCTTCGCCGTGATGAATGTCGGTGTCGCTCTGTTCAAGGAGCCGCTTGACGCTCGCCTGCGCGCGTACGGTGCGGCCGAGGAAGGTCGCTGCGCCAGCGGTGCGGCGCCGGTACTCGGCTGCGGCCGGACCGCTGACGTGCTCGTTGTCCTCATCCAGACGGGTCCAGTCGTCCTCGGACTGTTCGAGGACCATCTCCAGTCGCTCCACAGCGACGTCGTCCAGCCAGGAATCGTCGCCGGTGGCAGCGTAGTTCAGAGTGACTTTCGTCTTGAGATGGCCGTACTGCAGGGCGGCGGCGATGAGGCCGCGGGGTCGGCGGACGATGAAGTACGCGAGGGTGCGGCGGAAGCGCGACCCGTGCAGGTGCTTGATGGGATCTGGAGGAATTGCCGCTGTGCCATCGGCGGGGGTGAAGGTGGAGTTCACCCAGTCCTGGAGCCTCTGCAGTTCACGGATGGTCTTGCTGGAGCCCCACGTCAGGGTGCCCATTCGACGACTCTTGCGGCCGCTGCTGCCGGGCAGGCGGGTCGGGAAGATCAGGTCGGTTGCGTGGAGCGTCTCCAGCAGGTCGATGGCCTGGTGTACGGGGCGGACGACGGCCCAGGGGCGGCTGGCCGGTCTGTGTGACTCGGCCGCGGTGCGGTTGTGGCCCTTGCCGCGGTGCCCGAGCACCAGCAGCTCCCCGGAATCGGGATCCTCCGCACGGCAGCCGCGGCGGAGATTGGACACTTCCCCGGGGCGCATACCCGACAGATAGGACACGATGACGAAGCATGCCGCCGTCACCACCCAGACGAGCTCGGGGAGTTCGGACGCGGTGATCGGTTTGTCCCTCCACGGGCGCCCGTCGACCTGACCAGTGACACTACCGACGAAGAAGCCCCCGGCCACCGGAATCCCGGAGGCTTCGGCGATCGAACGTGGCCCGAGGCCGAGGGAATTGGACAGCACGGGAAGCCCGAGGAGGCAGGCCAGGTACTTGTAGTCGATCGCGCCGGGGTCCTCGGGCTCTCCTGGCAGTGCGACACCCGTGCGGTGCGCATCTCGGAGGAAGAGGTTCATGCGCTCGGTGCGCGGCAGCCCGGCGAACCGCGCCTGCCCGGGATGGGTTCCGGTGTACAGCTGACGGAACTCTCGCCAGGCGTCACGGACATCCGGGCCGATGTCTTCGACGATCCGCAGGGCCCAGTCCAGCAGGGGGATCATCGTGTCCACCGCGATCCTCGCGGTCTTGTTGCCGCGGCCGGTCTGGATGTCCTCCGCGAGCTCGCCCGGAGAGCGCCCCTGCCACGGCTCCGCGACGGACATACGGCATTCCGGAGGCAAATACGGCGCATAGGCCCACACGGCCCGAACCGCACTGAAGAGCTGACGGCGCGTGCCCGTGCTGGCCTGGATGGACCGGACATGATCCAGATACAGGTCGAGATCACGGTCGTTCACTTCGTAGAGCCGATCGATGCCACGATGCCGCAGCCAGGTCGCAAAGACGCGCAGGCGCTTGAACCAATTGCTCACCGTGGAGACGCTCGCCTGGTCGATCCCCGTGAACCTGCCCAGAGCGGGCGGGTACGGGCTGTCGAGGGTCGCCAGGATGAAGACCCGGAAGTCGTATTCCAGCAGGTTCGGGTACGTCGACCAATGGAGCGTGATCGATTGGGTGTGCTGGTCCGGCTGCGCTTCCGCCAGCGACCAGACGCGATCCCCGACCCTCGACAGTGCCGCGCGGTCGGTTCCGTGCCGCAGAGACCGGGTATGGAGCACTTCCCTGTCCGCAAGCTCGCTCAGTAGCGACGGCAAGGTAGCGGCACCGTCATTGGCCGTGGTCATCGCAGGTCCATCCGTCCGGCCATCAGGTCGTTGATCATTTCCGACTGGCGCCCGGTGAGCCGCCGGCGTGCCTGGTCCTGCTCGGACTGGTGGTACTGCCCCACCAGGTCCTCGAGTCGCTCATGGTGCACCGCGTGTCGCGCGTTCCACGTCGCCACATCGGTGTGAACCTTCAGGATGCTCATTTGGTCCAGAGCGGCTATTTGCAAGGGGAGTTGGTGGGGCAGCGCGCGGGCGTTCTCGCATCCCAGGCAAGCCAGGAACGATTCCGCGCAGGGTTCGCCCGGAGGGGCCCCAGGGCTGTTGAGGTGATCGGTGCACCCCGCCAGGACGGTGTCCTGTTCACCGGAGACCAGACGTTGAAGGACCGTAGGATCCAGCCCGGCGTCCCGGGCAGCGCCCTCCAGATCGGAGGCCGCCCGGGCAACCAGCGCGGCCGGCAGTACGGCGATACTGCGTCGCTTGCGGGCAGCGGCGACTTGGGAGCGCAGTGCGTCCGCGACGACGACGCGGGACTGGGTGGCGACATCCTTGCTGCGGGCGAGGTAGAGGTCGTTCATGGTGGACCGGGTGTGGGCCACCGGGCGCCGCTTGCGCTCGATGCCGGTCTGCCGCAGCCGCCGCGCCTCCACCGGCTCGACTCCGTCCTTCGTGGGCTCCTTGGTAGGAAATCCGTGCTGAACGGACCATCGGGCGATGTTCTTGGCGTCGGCCCCACGCGTCCAGCGTTTCGCTCCGGATGTCTGCGTCCGGAATCCGGCGAAGGCCGAGCTGTGGCCGCCGTGACGCCTGGCGAGCTGAGTCAGGTCCAACAGCAGCTGGTAGACCCGAAGCGGGGAACGAAACAGTCGGGGCTCTGGATCATCGGCGACCAGCAGAACGGCCAGTTCTTCCGGCACATCTTCCACGGGTGTCACCATGTGCTCGCGCTCCGGGCCTCGCCGGGGCTTGGATGCCTCGATCAGCGCGATCTGGGGAACTCCCTCGACTCCACCATCTGGACGGTAGTGCGCGGCGGGCCAAGCCGCCACCGTGCCGAAGTTCTCCGCGGTCAAGGCCGTCAGCAACAGGCCGAACGCCGTCAACTCCCTTGAGGAAAGGCACAACCGCCGAGTGATCTCCTGGGTTCCTCCCAGCTTCCACACCACCCTCACCATCGTGCCTCCAGGCGCGCGTGGAAGATCACCAGTGCGCTCGAAGACGTCCAGCAGCATGCCGAGCTCGTGGTCTGGATGCCCTGATCCGACCTGTCCGGCTCGGTAACGGGCCAGGAGATCCTGGCCAGCCCGAATGCGGTCCCGCGCCACCCGAATGTCGTGCCGCAGGGCGACCATGATCCGCTGCATGGCGTCGTCGTCATATTCCGGGACGTCGGAAAGCTCCGTCACCTCCGGCATCCGCTCCTTGTACAGCGCGTCTCGCACCTCCTTCGACAGCTTCTCGTCATCGCGCCACAGCTGCCGGAGCCGATGAAGGTGGGTGCACTGCGAGGCGGCGTTTCGTCCTTCCGTGTGCGTCCACAGCTCCAGCACGTGCGCCTCAGTGACGTCGCCCGGCCCCCGGACGGTCGGACTCTGGACGGAGAAGTAGCGGGCGAGCCAGGACAGTACCGAGTAGAGGCTCTCGGCCCCTCTCACCCGCTTCACGCCCGAACGCGGCGAAGTACGTTCCGCAAAGGCGGAGGCGAACCAGCGCTGCAGGCCCTCATCAATCACGACTCGCTTCCCCTTGGGGTCCTGGATGTTGGCGAAGTCGAAGACCCGCGACCGGGCGCCGGACTCCTCGATGACGCGCACCGCAGTACCCCCCGATGCCTCCAGCAGCCGCTCCGGAGGCCGCCAGTCGCTCGGCGGCATGCCCGCCTGGCGCCCGCCGCGCCCTCCCCCGCTCACGCCCGGCCCCCCGTCTGAACGTGGGCGGCCGGACGAGCGACGCTGGTCAGCGTCCGTCCACCCTGCTCCGCCACGGTGCGGATCAGCGCCTCGACCGCTTGGGTCTCCTCGCTGTCCAGCAACTCCATCAAGTAGTCGACCTGCAGCGCGGTGAACGGCTCCAGGTACGTGTCCCGCGTTGTGGACGGGTCTGCGTGCCCCAACATGAGGGACAGCGCGTACCACACGCCGCCGAACATCTCCCGGATGTCGAGAAGTTCCTGCTCGGTGAACCCGTCCAGCTGGGGCTGCCACACCGTCGAGAGCAGCGAATACCACTTGAGGGCGAAGGAGTGCCGGCACATGTGCGGTCGGCACCACAACGGAACGAGCCCCTCACCCCCCGCCTGCGCCCAGACCCGCTGAATCCGTTCGTTGGCAGCCGTGAACGTGTCCTCCCAGCCCTCGAACTTCTTCGGCATCCCGTTCGGCGACAGCCACAGTGCCAACGGCTCCAGCCCAGACGCGGTGCGCCGGAACAGCAGACGGCGCTCGTCGGGGCCCAGCACGTCTACCGAGAGCGATCCCTCGCTCTCCAGATACAGCAGCCGGCTTCGGGCGTTGTAGCCACGGACCACCCGCTTATACGGGATCTTCTCGTAGGTCCCTCGCCGTTGGGCTCGGCGTATCGCCTGCGTCCGGGAACCCTCCAACGGGTCGGCGTAGCCCTCGATCTCCCGCAGCACCGCCCTCGGTATTCGGTACCACCGCCCCTCCTTGGCGCCCTTCACGCACGCCGCCGCCAACCAGGCCCGCGCAAGACGGCCTCCAGCGGAACATGGCATCTCTACGTCCAGGACGCTTCCCCACTCCTGAAGGCGCAGCCCCGTGCCGTACAACCCGTCGATGAAGACCGCATCCCGGTCCTCGTTCGGTCCCGACCAGCCAGCTCTGCGCAACCCGTCGAAGCCGTAGCCGCGCAGACCGATGTCCCGCCACTGCTCGAAGGGCGCACGCAGCATCCACTTCACCTGCCGACCACGTGAACCCGCTGGCCGGAGCCCATCGCGCCGCTCTCCTCCAGGACCGACCCCCTGTCCAGAACGGCCGCCGGAGTTCGATGCCAGGGCGACCCCGGACACCGGGTTCTGGACCCCGTACTTCCCGAACGCCCAGGTGTAGAAGGTGTTCAGAGCGGCACGGTCCGTGTCGAAGCTGGCCGCCTTGATCCGGTCGTCATTGCGTACATCGGTCAGGCGCCAGTCCTTGAACGCCTCCACGTCCCGCGCTGTCGCCTCCCGCCAGCCCTTTCCGAACACCTGCAGGAAGTTCAACCACACGACCAGCGTGTACGCGTACCGCTTCCAAGTCCGGGCCCCGCGCCCCTTCATCGGCGAGACGCGAAAGAACAGATTCACGCCTGGATCGGCAAAGCCCGAGACAGTGAACAGGACCGGCGTGCCATGCTGAGCTCCGTTCCTCGCCGCCCGGTCGTGCAGATCACCGAATCCTCCGAGCATGCCCTCACCCAAGGACGGCGGCGGCTTCAGAAAGTCGTAGAACTCGACACTCCAGCGATCCCACATCACTTCTCCAAGGGCGAGCCATGAGCCGATTACCCGACAACTCTGGGAAGCCTAGTGAAAGCCCAGGAACTGGCTGTGGTCCCCATCCGGTCTGGTCCTCATCGACTTCGAAAGGACCCGGCCTGCCGCCCGTGTCCAGGACCTGGCCATCCTGGCGGTCACCCAGTGGGTCGACCATCCGGACCGCGAGCGGGCGTTCCTCTCGTCCTACGGGCGCGCCCTCACCGACGGCGAGCGGCACGCCCTGCGCTGCCTGACCGTGCTGGACGCGGTCAACTGCCTGGCCTGGGGCCCGGACAACGGTGACGAGCTCGTCACGGCCCGGGGCCGGCGGACCCTGGACCGGCTGATGAGGGAGAGCGGATCATGAGCAAGGCTCCCCAAAGCCTCCGGGACGGTGGAGGCCGGTGACGACCCCCGCCCAGATGGTGAAGGCCCCGCGGTGGACTTCGCCGGCCCTGCGGCTGCTGGTCGCGAGCGAATGCGCGAGCTTGTCGGGATCGGCGGTCAGCGCCGTCGCGATCCCCACCCTGGCCGTGCTCGTGCTGCACGCCTCCACCCTCCAGATCGCCGTCCTCGCCTTCCTCGGCCAGCTGCCGAACGCGATCGTCGCGCTCCCGGCCGGCGCGCTCTCCGACCGCCACCGCAAGCGCCCCCAGATGATCGGCGCCGACATCACGGCCGCGCTGGCCCTCGCGACCATCCCGGCCGCCGCCGTGTCCGGAATGCTCACCATCGGGCAGCTGTACGCGGTCGCCGTCGTCCTCGGCATCGCCAAGATCGTGCACGGCGCGGCTTCGATCAGCTACCTGCCCGTCCTCGTCGAACCCCACCTCCTCCAGCGCGCGAACTCCCGCCTAGGCGCTGCCTCGTCGGTCGCCGACAGCATTGGGAACAACCTGGGCGCCGCGCTGATCGCCGCCGTCGGCGCGGCCCGCTCGGTGATCGTCGATGCCCTGTCCCACCTCGTCTCGGCCTTCCTGGTCTGGCGCATCCGCACCCCCGAGCCCGCCACCGCGCGGCCCCAGGGCCGGCGCAGCCTCGCACGGGACATCCGTGAGGGACTGCACTACGTGGCCGGGCAGCCGACCATCCGCACGGTGATCACAGCGCTGTCCACGCTCAGCTTCGGGCTGGCGATCATGAACACCTACTGGGCGTACTACCTGCTCGCCGTCCTCGCCGTCACCCCGACGGCGTTCGGCGTGATCATGGGCATTGGAGGGGTCGGCAGTCTGGCCGGAGCGCTCCTCGCCCCGAAGATCGCCTCCCGCATCGGCATCGGGCCGACGATCATCATCGGATTCGCCGTCAGCCCCCTGGCACAAGTACCCCTCCTGCTCGCCGGGCCCGGCCTGCGCTGGCAGACCGCCCTCGCCCTGGTCCTAGCCGTCCAGCTCTTCTGGGCCACCGCGTCCGGAACGAGTCAACGTTCCCTCCGGCAGACCATTTGCGAGCCCGGCTTCCAAGGGCGGATGCAAGCCGCCAGCACCACGATGACCGCCGGCATCCGCCCGCTCGCCGCCGCGGCCGCCGGCGCCCTGGCCCTCTACCTCGGCGTACGCACGACCCTCACGATCGGCGCGCTCTTCCAACTCGTCCCCGTCGCCATCCTGCTCCTCTCCCCTGTCCGCACCATGCGGGACATGCCCGCCAAGTGGGGGTGGGCCCGTCCGGGCGCTGGGGAGCCGAGGTCACACCCCATCTTCGCCCATGCCGCAGGGGCCCGTGTTTCACGTGAAACATCACCTCGGCGGAGCGGGCGACGAACGCGGGCGGTGTTTCACGTGAAACACCGCCACATGGTTGTCAGTGGTGGGTGGAAGGATCTCCTCGCCAATTCAGACGAGGACGTCACACGGGGGGCGCCGTGCTCATCCCTTCAGCTCGGAAGTCGGATTGCGATGCCTGTGGCGGCCCGCACGCCAAGTGGGTCGCGAGTCTGTGGATGGCTCTCTGCGCGGCCTGTGAACGGGCGGACGCCGCCCATCCGGAGCGCGAACCGGTTCTGGTGGGCGAGGTTCTGGCGGGCGAGGCCTATGCCCTGTTCCGCTCGTGTCGCGGCGCGGGTGCGCCCGGCGCGCGGCGTGACACGGGCCGGGGCGGCGGTCGTAGGCTCGGGGCATGACTCTGCGCCTGAGCACCGTGATCCTTCCCGTCCACCGCTGGCACGAAGGGGGACGCGACCGCTGGCAGCGGGCCGAGGAACTGGGGTTCCACGCCGCCTACACCTATGACCACCTGTCCTGGCGGACCTTCCGGGACGGCCCGTGGTTCGGTGCGCTGCCGACGCTCACGGCGGCCGCGACGGCGACGCAGCGCCTGCGGCTGGGCACGCTCGTCACATCGCCGAACTTCCGCCATCCGGTGACGCTGGCCAAGGACCTGATGTCCCTCGACGACATCTCGGGCGGCCGGATCACCCTCGGCATCGGCGCCGGCGGCAACGGCTTCGACGCCACCGCGCTGGGCCAGGAGCCCTGGACCCCGAGGGAGCGGGCCGACCGCTTCGGAGAGTTCCTGCCGCTGCTCGACCGGCTGCTCACCGAGGCGGACGTCTCCCAGGAGGGCACTTTCTACTCGGCCGTGGAGGCCCGCAACATCCCCGGCTGCGTCCAGCGGCCCCGGCTGCCCTTCGCCGTCGCCGCGACCGGCCCGCGCGGGCTGAAGCTCGCCGCGCGGTACGGGCAGGCATGGGTGACGACGGGTGACCCGAAGATCTTCGAGGAGGGCACCCCGGAGGACTCGGTGGAGGCCCTGCGCGGCCAGATCGCCAAGCTCGGCAAGGCGTGCGCGGAGTCCGGCCGGGACGTGGCCGGGCTGGACAAGGTGCTGCTCACGGGCTTCACCCCGGACCGGGGCCGCCCGCTGGAATCCGTGGACGCCTTCGTGGACTTCGCCGGCCGCCACCAAGAGCTCGGCTTCACGGAACTCGTGATCCACTGGCCGATCCCCGAGTCCGATTTCGCCGCCGACCAGCAGGTCTTCGAGCGGATCGCCACCGAGGGTCTCGCCCAGCTGGGCTGATCCGGATCCCGCCGTCACCGCTTCGACGGCGGGGGCGGCGGGATCCGGGCGGCGGCGTCAGGACGAGGTGCGCAGCAGGTTGTCCCGGGTGCGCTCGGCCTGCTCCGTCAGCCATTTCGGTGCGGTGCCCTCGGGCAGGGCCCGCACCTCGGCCGCCAGCGCGTCGAGCAGGGCGGCTCCGGCCTCGGGGCGGCCCAGCTCGTGCTGGGTCCAGGCGGCGTTGTTCACGCAGTGGTAGCGGGCCTCCAGGTGGGCCGGACCCAGCTCGGCGTAGAGGGCGGCGGCCCGCTCCCAGAGCCGGATTTCCTCCAGGCGCAGGGCCTCGAGCTCCGCCGCGCCGAGGAGCTCGGCGCGGCCGGAGGCAGTGTCCCCGGCACCGTCTCCGGAACCGTCCCCGTCCTCCTCCTCGCCGGTGTCCTCCTCGTGCGCGGAGACCCGCCGGTCGAGTACCTGGGCCAGCTGGTTCCAGGTCTCGGCGAGCTCGGCCCGCGCCTCCGTGGCTTCCGGGTCTTCGGCCAGGACGGCGCTCAGCACCTCCACCGCCTCCTCCATCCGTGCCCGGGCCCGCGCCACCACCGCGTTGGAGACCTCCTCGCGCAGCCCCAGCCAGGCCAGCGAGCGCAGGATCCGGACCTCGGCGATCGGCGCGTCCTGGGACCGGCGGTGCAGGTCGAGGGCCCGCTCGTACGCCGCGACCGCCTCCGGCACGAGCTGTGCCTCGGAGAGCCGGTCGGCCGCCGCCTGGGCGAAGTGGGCCTGCGGGCGCGGGTCCTCCCAGTCCTTGGTCGCCTCCGCCGCCAGCAGGTACTGCTCCGCCGCGCCCCGGGGGTCCCTCAGGTCGCGCAGCAGGTCGCCCAGGAACTCCCGTACGGAGACGGCCTGGCCCTCGCCGTGCTCCAGCAGGTCCGGCAGGGTCGACTGCAGGACCTCGGCCGCCTCGGCGGTCCGGCCCTCCCGGGCGTGGCACCGGGCGAGCAGCAGCCGGGCCTGGGCCCCGCCGTCGGCGGAGAGACCGGCCTGGTCGAACCAGTGCGCCGCCTCCAGGGCGTGCCCGGCGGCCTCCGCGTCCGCCTCGCCCCGGCGGACCAGGACATCGGCCAGGGTGAGCCGTACGACGCCCTGCGTCTCGGGGTCGGTGACCTCGGAGGCGTGCGCCAGCGCCGCGCGCGCCGCCTCCCGCGCATCCTCGGCGCGGTCCAGCGACAGCAGGACGCCGGCCCGCAGCACCAGCGGGTCCACGGCCAGCCAGGGCCGGCCCGAAGCGAGCGCCCGGTCGGCGCAGGCGGCGAGCAGGGCCACGGCCCGCTCCGGGTCGCCCTCCGAGAGCGCGAGGCGGCCCAGCATCTCCTCGGCCTCCGCCGCCACGTCCGGCAGGGCCGGCCCGTAGGCGTCGACGAAGGAGCGGAGCTCGGCGGCCAGTTCGCCGTGTCCGTGGTCCTGCCCGCCGCCGTGCGCGTGCCCGTGCGCGTGCTCGTGTGCGTCTCCGGCAGCCTCGAGCGAGCGCAGGTACGACTCCACCCGGATCGAGGTCAGTTCCGCGTAGGCGATCCGCCGGGTCCGCAGCGGCTCGTCCGCGTCCAGTGCCTCGGCGGCGCGCAGAGCCACCGAGATCAGCTTGCGCAGCTCCCCCGCACCGGTCCCGGACTGCGCGGCCACGGTCGCGAGCCGCAGCTCGGCCAGGGCCGCGCGCTCGGCCCGACCGAGCTCCCGGTAGCCCTCGCGTACGCCGGCCAGCAGTTCCGCGGCCTCGGGGGCCCCGGCCCGGGCGGCCGTCAGGGCGCGGTGGTCCGCCAGGTCGGCGGCGACCAGCGGGTCCGTCCCGGCCTCGGGGCGTGCGGCCACCCCGGCCCACAGCGCGTCCGCCCCCGGGTGTCCGAGCTCCCGGGCCGCGCGGGCCCGCTCCACCAGCTCCGCGAAGCCCTCGGCCGAGGCCGACGCCGAAGACGAGGCCGACGCCGATGCGGAGGCCGGCCCCGGCCCCTTGGGCACGGGTGCGGAGGCCGCGGGCGGCAGCGCCGGGCTGCGCACGCCCAGCGGCAGGGCGTCGAGGAGCGGAGCCCGGCCGATGCGTTCGGCGAGCCGGTCGGAGACCCGGGTGGTGCCGTTGCGCTCGTCGAAACGCCGGGCGATCGCCAGGGCTTCCTCGCGCAGGATCCCGTGGAGCTCGTCCGCCGTGCGCGCGGCGCCCTCGTAGGAGACGGACAGGTCCGCGCCGTGCCCGAGTTCGCCCAGGCGGCGCAGGAGCACGAGGATGCCGCCGTAGAACTGCATCTGCGCCTCGACGTCCACGAGCGGCCCCAGCCGGGCGGCGTGCTCGGCGAGGATCTCCAGCCCGCGGGCCTCGTTGCCGGTCAGCGCGCAGAATTCGATGTGCTCGCCGATGGAGCGCAGCAGGCTCTCGTTGCCCCGTGCCATGCGGTAGCCCCGCAGGTGGTGGGCGCGGGCTTCGGCGCCGCGGCCGAGCCGGACCAGGGGCAGCAGGGAGCGGGCGAGTAACCGGTGGGGCTCCTCCAGGCAGCTCTGCTTGCCCGCCAGCACGGGTTCCCAGATGTCGACGGCCTTCGCGTCGTCGCCGCGGCTGGCCCAGAACCAGCCCTGGGAGTTGGTCTCGCAGGCGTGGCAGTCGCTCATCGGGTCGCGGTCGGCGGCCTGCCAGCGGAGGACGGCCCGCTCCGCCCGCTCGTCGTCGCCGGTGGCGTCGGCGAGGTAGAACTCGCTCTGGCGCACCGCGCGTTCGCTGTATCCGGCGAGCCGGTAGCGCCGCTCCATGTCCTCCAGCCAGCCGGTGACCGAGGACAGGGGGATCTCGGGCGAGCTGACGAGTTGGCCTGACACCCATTTGAACCGCCAGAACAGGGCGTGGGCCTGGCTGCCGTCGAAGCCGCCCGGGTCGCGGTCGTACTCCTGGAGCAGCCGGGCGAAGGGGACCACCATGCGGGTCCGCTCGGAGCTGTACTCGTAGGCGTCGATCTGGTTGAGCAGCGCCTGGCGGAACAGGCCGCTGTCGCCGCAGGCTTCGGCGGCGTTCGCCAGTGCCTCAGCCTGCGCGCTGCGCGCGGTTCCGTTGGGCAGGCACTGGTTCTCGTGCAGTGCCCGGCGGATTTCCGCCGCGGTCATCGTGCTCACTTCTGGCCTTCCTGGGTGACAGCGCTGCCACCGGGATGTGTCGCCCATTCCAGGAGTCCGAGGAAGGCCCGGTTGAGCAGGGTGGCGTCGGCCGGGCGCAGCGGCCGCTGGGACATCAGCAGGGCCTGGCCGTAGAGCGATTCGACGGCGGTGGCGGTCAGCGCCTCGTCGGGGAGGGCGGCGATCCGGCGGATCAGCGGGTTGTTGTGGTTGAGGACGAGGCGGGCGCGCGGCGCGGAGCCGCGGAGCGCGCCGAGGATGCCGCTCCACAGCGAGTCGGCGCTGTCGAGGGCGGCCGTTCGGTCGCGTTCCTGGCGGGCCTGACGGTCGTCGAGGTAGAGCGCGGGGATGGAGACGGGCTGGAAGGCGCGGAGCGCGACGTCGCAGCTCTGGGGTTCCAGCCGGGTGCGGGCGGTGGCCAGGAAGGGGGCCAGGGCCAGTTCGGCGGAGGTGGGGACCGGGTCGAGGCGTTCCGTGACGGCTCCGGCGTCGAGCTCGGTGACCTTGAGGTCGGGCCGTACGGAGGGCAGCAGGGCCAGCAGGTCGGCGTCGTAGGTGTAGCCGGCGTTGATGACGCCGAGGCCGTGGGCCGCCGCGATCGGGGCGATCTGGCGGAACTCCTCCACCGTGCGCGTGAAGTGGATGTCGGTGTGCGCGGCCGCGAACTCCTCGAGGCTCATCGAGCCGTCGCTGGTCTCGAACGGCAGCCAGGGCAGCATCAGTCCGAGCAGCTCGGAGTCGTGCCGGGCCATGGACTTCACACCGAGGTGGTGGACGCTCAGGAAGGCGGCGAGGCGCTCCGGGTCGCTCGCGGCGAGCTCGGCGAGCCAGGTGCGGACGCGGGCGCCGAGGGCCTCGCGCACGGCGGAGAGGGTCTCGTCGTCGTACAGGTTCTCGCGGGAGGCGGTTGGCCGCAGCGTGTCGGTGTCGATGACGGCGCGGACGAAGAACGCCCAGTCGGGCAGCAGGCTGTCGGCCTTGTCGGTCAGCAGCATGCCCTTGAGGTGGACGCGGTGTCCGGACCGGTGGGCGGGGCTGGTCGGCTCGGGCAGGACGTACGCGACGCCGCGCACGCCGGCGACGGGCAGGTCGAGGTCGATGCTGTCGAGCGGGGTGAAGCCGAACAGCGCCGCGCAGTGCCCGGCGAGGGCGACGCGGCGGGCGGCGGGGGTGGGGAAGGCGCGGTCCCATACGGCGGGGCGGTCGGTGACCTGGCGCGGCCGGTCACCGGAGCCGTCGTCGAAGGTGATGTCGTAGGGCAGGAGCGAGCCGTAGTCGCGGGCCAGCTGCTCGACCTTGGCCGGGGCCATCCATTCCTCGGCGCCCGGGCGGGCCTCCAGGATGACGGTCGTACCGGGCTCCGGGCGGGCGTCGGCGGGCAGTTCGCGGACGGTGTACGAGCCGTCGTCCGTGGCCAGCCATTCGACGGGCGCGGCCCGGGGGTCGCGGGCGGAGCGGGTGATGACGCGGATGCGGCGGGCGACGACGAAGCAGGCGAGCAGGCCGATGCCGAACTGGCCGAGGAACTCCTGGCGGGTGGTCTCCAGGCCGTGCCCGTTGAGGCCGGCACCGTCGTCCCCGCGCTTGGAGCTGCGGCCGATGGTGGCGAGGAGGGAGTGGGCCTCGGCGGCGGTCAGGCCGATGCCGCTGTCCTCGATGGTCACCCGGTTTCCGGCGGCCGACAGGCGGATGCGGATCTCGGCCCCGGGTTCCAGGGCGTGGCGGGCGGTGACCGCGTCGACGGCGTTCTGCAGCAGCTCGCGGACGTAGACGCGCGGGCTGGAGTAGAGGTGGTGGGAGAGCAGGTCGACCAGGCCGCGCAGATCGACCTGGAAGGTGTTCGGATGGGGCTGTTCGGACGTCATGGTGCGTCACCTCGCGTGCTGGCGTTTCGTGTTCGGCGACCGCGAGGTACCCCCCCTCACAGATCCCGGAGTGAGGAACAGAGTAGGGGGATGATCTGACAATCCCTCGGTGAATTCCCGTGCTTTTCCCGCTACTGGAAGCGCAGGAATTGCGGCGGCACCGAATCGACCAGCCACACCCCGTTGGCGCTGATCCGGAAGACGTGTTCGGCGGCGCGCATCGCCCCCGCGTCCACGCTGAGGACGACCGGCCGCCCGCGCCGCGCGCCCACGCGCGTCGCGGTCTCCCGGTCGGGGGACAGGTGGACGTGGTGGCGGGCCATCGGGCGCAGGCCCTCGGCGCGGATGGCGTCCAGGGCCGCGGCGACCGTCCCGTGGTAGAGGTACGCGGGCGGTTCGGCCTCCGGCAGGCCCAGGTCCACGGGGACGGTGTGGCCCTGGCTGGCCCGGATGCGGGTGCCGTCGACGGCGAAGCGCTGTTTGTCGTTGGCGGCGACGACGTGGTCGAGTTCGGCGCGGCCGATCGGGAAGTTGTGGGCGGCCGCCGCGTTCAGCAGGTCGTCGATCTCCACCCAGCCCTGTGGATCGAGCACCAGTCCGATGCGTTCCGGCTGGTGCCGCAGGTGTTTCGAGACGTATTTGGACACCTTCACGGTGCGTCTGTCGTCCATCCGCCCAGGGTGCCGGGTCGGCGGCGGTCGGCGCAGCGAATTTCCGCGGTCCTCCGGAGGTGGACTCCCTCTATCGCAGTTCCAAGATACGGAATACATTTTCCGCTGGACTGCCGCCTAAGGGGAAGAAAATATGATAAATAGTGCGTCTCTGTCGCGTCGAGCGGCCGCCGAGTTCATCGGCACCGCCGCGCTGCTCGTGGTGGTGATCGGGTCCGGGATCCAGGCCGCCGCCCTCACCGCCGACATCGGCGTCGCCCTCGTCGCCAACTCGCTCGCCTCGGCCATCGGGCTCGGGCTGATCATCACGCTCTTCGGGCCGCTCTCCGGCGCCCACCTCAACCCGGTGGTCACCCTCACCGCCTGGTGGGGGCGGCGTACCGGCGGCGAAGGGCTCGACGGCCGGGAGGCCCTGGTCTACGTGGCGGCCCAGACCGCCGGGGCCATCGGCGGCGCGGTCCTCGCGGAGGCGATGTTCGGCCGGGTGCCGGGCACCTTCTCCACCCAGGTCCGCGACGGCGGCCATCTGCTCGTCGGCGAGGTCGTGGCCACGGCCGGACTGGTCCTGGTGATCCAGGGCCTCGGGCGCATCGGCCGCCCGAAGCTCATCCCGGCCGCCGTCGCCGCGTACATCGCCGCCGCGATCTGGTTCACCTCCTCGGGCTCCTTCGCCAACCCGGCCGGCACCATCGGGCGCAGCTTCAGCGACTCCTTCACCGGCATCGCCCCGCAGTCGCTGCCGGGGTTCGTCGCCGCGCAACTGCTCGGCGGGATCCTCGGCCTGGCGCTCGCGGCCCTGCTCTACGGGACCACCCGCCGGGCCGCGGCCGGGAGCCCGGCGGCGAAGACCGGGGTGGCGGACGTGGCCGACACGATCGACACGACGGACGTGGCCCACGCGACCGACGCGACCGAAGTGACGGATGTGGCTGACGTGGCCGGGCCGTCCGGACCGTCCGGATCGTCCGGGATCAGCCGTCCGGTGGCCGAAACAGGCCCCTCCGGTTCGGCGTACCAGACCGTCGGATGACCTCCGGGGCATGGTTCCCCACAGGGTGGGGGGAGTTGTCCACAGCCCTTTGGGCCGGTTTCGGCGGCAAAAGAGCGATCCGCCCTGTGGACTACTGATCGAGCACTACCGGCCGCCCCGGCTCGCCAGATCGTTCATCGTCCGGGCCTGCAGCTCCCGCTCCGTGGCGGCCCGGACGAACTCCGCCACGTGGTCGGCGCCCACCAGCTCCTGCACCGCCCGCACGGTCTCGGCGGGCAGCGCCACCGGAGCCGGCCCCGAAGGCTGCGGGGTCCCGACGGCTCCGAGGTGCCGCTGCAGGTGCCGGGTCGCGAAGAGCCGCATCGCCCGGGCCAGTTCCGCGTCCACCGACTGCTGCGCCAGCGGCCGCAGTCTGCGCACCATCGTCGCCGCCTCGGCCGCGTCCGAGTCCGTGGGCGGGACGGCGCCCAGGTAGCGGGCGAAGACGTGCTCCGTGGTGAACTCCAGGAAGCGCGAGGCGATGTGCTCCACCTGGCCGCGCAGCTCCCGCAGGTGACCGGTGATCGCGGGCAGCGGGACCCCGGCGGCATACAGCTCGGCGGCCACCGCCAGCTCCTGCGGGGAGGGCACCAGGTACTGGTCAGGGCGCCCCGGGATCCGCTCCAGCACTCCCAGTTCGCAGGCCTCGCCGACCGCGTCGTCGTCGGGCTTGCCGCCGAACCGGTCGTTCAGCTCGTCCCGGGTGATCCGGGCCGCCTCCTCGTCCGTCCACGGTCCGTGCACCTCGGCGACCAGCCCGAGGACGCCGCCGAGCCCGCGGCCCGCGTCCCAGGCCTCCAGCAGTTCCTTGATGGAGGCCAGGGTGTAGCCGCGGTCCAGCAGGTCGGCGATCTGGCGCAGCCGCGCCAGATGCGTGTCCCGGTAGACGTTGGAGCGGCCTCGGCGCTCCGGCTTCGGCAGCAGACCGCGGTCCTGGTACGCCCGGATCGTGCGGACGGTCGCACCGCTGTGGTGCGCCAGATCCTCGATCCGGTACTCGGCTACTGCCTGCTCGGACAATCCCGGCTCCCTACGACATGGCGGCTCGGCCGACCGCGCCCGCCGCGGAGCGGGCGGCAGGCGAAGCCGCAAGGTACTCGACCGCCCTGCGCAGCGAGCCCTCCTGCGAGGGATGGTACGACCGCCGCAGGTAGCGGGGTATGGCCATGCCGAGCTCTCTCCAACCTCCTCCGCGCCGGGACCGGTGCTCCGAAGGGCGGGCTCTCCCTCAGCAGCCGCTCGAAGAGGAGGTGGTCTTCCCGTCGAAGGCCACCCGCCGCGGCGCGATCGCGTACGCGTACGCGATCGCGCTCACAGCCTGGGCTCCACTCTCGCGAGCCGGCGCAGCGTCCCCGGCGCGAACCGGGACATCCACAGGGCGCCCTTGGACTCGGGAGTCACCGGGACCACGGCCTGGTTCTGCACCACCGCGAGCAGGATCGCGTCGGCGACCTTCTCCGGCGGGAAGTTGCGCAGCCCGTAGAGCCGGGAGGACTTCTGCTGGCGGCGCTTCTCCTCGGCCTCGTCCACCCCGGCGAAGCGGGAGGTGGCGGTGATGTTGGTGTTGACGATGCCGGGGCAGATCGCAGAGACCCCGATCGACTGCGACGCCAGCTCCGCGCGCAGGCACTCGCTCAGCATCAGCACCGCCGCCTTGGAGGTGCTGTAGGCGGGCAGCGTCCTGGACGGCAGGTAGGCGGCGGCGGACGCGGTGTTGACGATGTGCCCGCCCTGTCCCCGCTCGGCCATCTGCTTGCCGAAGATCCGGCAGCCGTGGATGACCCCCCACAGGTTGACGTCGAGGACCTTCTTCCAGTCCTCGGCGGTCGTCTCCAGGAACGGGCCGGAAAGGCCGATCCCGGCGTTGTTGACCAGGACGTCCACGATCCCGTACTCCGCGGCGACCTTCGCGCCGAGCTTCTCCATCGCCTGCTCGTCGCTGACGTCGACGCACTCGCCCCACGCCTTCGGCGAGCCGACGAGCCGCGCCATGTCGGCGGTGCGGGCCGCGCCCTCCGCGTCCCGGTCCACGCACACCACGCGGGCCCCGGACTCGGCGAACGCGAAGGCCGTGGCCCGGCCGATGCCGCTGGCGGCTCCGGTGACCAGGACCAGCTGCCCGCCGAACCGGTCGGCGTACTTGCCCGGGGCCTTCCGCTCGGGCGCCCGTGCGGCGGGCTCCTCCCGCGCGGTGACGAACTCGGTGATCCACGCGGCCAGCTGGTCGGGCCGGGTCCGGGGCACCCAGTGCTTGGCCGGCAGGGTGCGCCGCACCAGGTCCGGGGCCCACAGCTCCAGCTCGTCGTAGAGCCGCTCGGACAGGAAGGCGTCCCCGGTGGGGGTGATCAGCTGGACCGGTACGTGCGCGTACGCGTCGGCGCGCGGCCGGCGCAGCCGGGGCCGGACGTTGTCCCGGTAGAGCCAGGCGCCGTGCGCGGCGTCAGAGGGCAGGGAGGCCGTGGGGTAGTTCCCGGCCGGGACCTTCTCGATCCGCTGGAGGATCTTCGGCCACTGCTTGCCGAGCGGCCCGCGCCAGGCGAGCTCCGGCAGCACGGGCGTGTGGAGCATGTACACGTACCAGGACTTGGCGCCCTGGCTCAGCAACTGGGCGGCCCGCCGCGGGGTGGGCCGCGCCATCCGCTTCTTGATCCAGTGCCCGAAGTGGTCGAGCGAGGGCCCGGACATCGAGGTGAAGGAGGCGATCCGGCCCTCGGTCCGGGCCACCGTCGCGAACTCCCAGCCCTGGACCGAGCCCCAGTCGTGGCCGACGAGGTGGACCGGGCGGTCCGGGCTGACCGCGTCCGCGACCGCGAGGAAGTCGTCGGTCAGCTTCTCCAGGGTGAAGCCGCCGCGCAGCGGCTTCGGGGCCGTGGAGCGCCCGTGGCCGCGCACGTCGTAGAGCACGACGTGGAAGTGGGAGGCCAGCCGCTCGGCGACCTCCGACCAGACCTCCTTGCTGTCCGGGTACCCGTGCACCAGCACCACGGTCGGCCGCTGCGCGTCACCGAGCTCGACGACGCAGAGCTCGACCCCGCCGGTGCTCACCCAGCGCTCGCGCGCGCCCGCCAGACCCGTCTCCGTCATCCCGCTCATGCCGCCTTCTCCTCAGCCCAGCGCCGCACGTGCGGCAGATCGTCGTCCAGCCAGAACGCGCTCTCCTCGGGGTCCCGGGAGTCGGTGACGACCAGGATCTCCTCGAACTTCGCGCCGGTGCCCCGGAAACCCAGGTGCGGCTCCACCGCCCACAGGCCGGGCTGCGGCAGGTGGTCGGAGAAGTGGTACGGGCTCCACAGCGGGGACCAGCCCTCGCGGTGGCCGTGCAGGGCGTCGGAGGCCAGCCCCTTCAGGGCCTGGGTGCCGAACCCGAACGCGGTCGGCGACCAGCGCCGCTCCTTGACCCGGTCTATCTTGTGCGCGATGACGCCGAAGGGGTAGGCCCGGTGCCGGTTGGCGTACCCCTGGCTGATCATCAGCCGTTCCACGTTCTCGTAGATGTCGCGCAGGGAGCGGCGCTCGCGCACCTGGTCCAGGATCAGCGCGCGGTGCGCCTTCAGGTCGGACATGAGCCGGTCCTGCACCGGGTTGAGGCCGAGGCTGCCCGAGTACCCGATGTCGGCGGTGTAGCCCTTGTAGACCGGGGCCATGTCGAGGATGAACGGCATCCCCGGCTCCAGGGCGCGGTTCGTCGGGAAGAACTGCAGGGGGATCTTGAAGTCCGTGAAGGCGGTGCGGTCGCCGAACCACGCGAACGGCATGTGGAACCAGTCCCGCACCCCGCGCTCGCGCAGCCATTCGCGCTGCATCCGCGCGGCCTCGCGCTCGGTGACACCGGGGCGCAGCTGCGCCGCGACGGCCTCCGCGCACTCGTAGGAGAGTCGCTGCACTTCCTTGAACCCGCGCAGTTCGGCGGAGAGTTCTGTGGTGCGTTGCTTGGTGTCCCCAGCCATGCCAGCCGTCCGTCCGTGTAGCCGTACGCGCCCGTAACTTGACACTGATGAATGTGACAATGACCGGAGGTCACGTCAAGGCCCGTGCACGGACCTGTGGACAAACTTGTCCGGTGCGCGTCAGCCTGGAGTCAGCCTTCTGCCAGGGTCCGTAGTCCTGAAGGCGGAGAAAGGATCGAGCTCCAGGTCTGACGATCGGACCGTCCACCGCCACTAACGTCGGTGACGTGACTGTCATCGCGACCGAAAGCCTGAGCAAGCGGTACCCCCGAGTGACCGCGCTCGACCGGCTCTCCCTGGACATCGGGCCCGGCGTAACCGGGCTCGTGGGCGCCAACGGGGCCGGCAAGTCCACGCTGATCAAGATTCTGCTGGGACTCTCCCCCGCCACCGAGGGCACCGCCGCCGTGCTCGGACTCGACGTCGCCACCCATGGCGGCACGATCCGTGAACGCGTCGGCTACATGCCCGAGCACGACTGCCTGCCTCCCGACGTCTCGGCCACCGAGTTCGTCGTGCACATGGCGCGCATGTCCGGGCTCCCGCCGACCGCGGCGCGCGAGCGCACCGCTGACACCCTGCGCCACGTCGGGCTGTACGAGGAGCGCTACCGCCCCATCGGCGGCTACTCCACCGGCATGAAGCAGCGCGTCAAGCTGGCTCAGGCGCTGGTCCACGACCCCCAGCTGGTCCTCCTCGACGAGCCCACCAACGGACTCGACCCGGTCGGCCGCGACGAGATGCTGGGCCTGATCCGCCGCGTCTACACCGACTTCGGCATCTCGGTCCTGGTCACCTCCCACCTCCTCGGCGAGCTGGAGCGCACCTGCGACCACGTGGTGGTCGTCGACGGCGGCAAGCTGCTGCGCTCCAGCTCCACCAGCGACTTCATGCAGACCACCACGACCCTCGCGGTCGAGGTCACCGACTCCGACGCCCACCCGGACGGCACCGCCGCCCTGCGCAAGGCGCTGGCCGAGGCGGGCGTCACGCTGCACGCGGGCGAGGAGGAGGGCCTGCCCGGAGCCGGCCACATCCTCCTCGTCGAGGCCACCGGCGAGGCGACGTACGACGTCGTCCGCGACGCCGTCGCCGAGCTCGGCATCGGCCTGGTCCGCATGGAGCAGCGCCGCCACCACATCGCGGAGGTCTTCCGCGACAGCGACGCGAAGGCCGTCCAGGCCGCCGCGCTGTCCGCCACCCAGCAGAAGGGAGCCGGTTCCGATGGCGCCTGACACCTCGACCCAGATCCACAACATCGGCTACCGGTCCTACGACGGCCCCCGGCTCGGCCGCGCCTACGCCCGGAAGTCGCTGTTCGCGCAGTCGCTGCGCGGTGCCTACGGACTCGGCCGCTCGGCCAAGTCCAAGGTGCTGCCGATGCTGCTCTTCGCGGTGATGTGCGTCCCCGCGCTGATCCTCGTCGCCATCGCCATCGCCGTGCCCGGCTCCACGGACCTGCCGATCAAGTACACGACGTACGCCCTGACCACCCAGGTGATCATCGGCCTCTACCTCGCTTCGCAGGCACCGCAGTCGGTCTCCCGGGACCTGCGCTTCAAGACGGTGCCGCTCTACTTCTCGCGGCCCATCGAGCGCGTGGACTACGTGGTGGCCAAGTTCGCCGCCATGGCCTCGGCCCTCTTCATCCTCACGGCCACCCCGCTGGTGATCATGTACATCGGCTCGCTGCTCGCGAAGTTCGACTTCGGTGACCAGACCAAGGGATTCGGACAGGGACTGGTGTCGGTACTGCTGCTGTCGCTCCTCTTCTCCGGCCTCGGCCTGGTCATGGCCGCGCTCACCCCGCGCCGCGGCTTCGGCGTCGCCGCCATCATCGCCGTGCTCCTGATCCCCTTCGGCGCGGTCACGGCCGTCCAGGGGATCGCCTACAGCACCGGATCGACCGGAGTCGTCCAGTGGCTGGGGCTGTTCTCCCCGATCAGCCTCATCGACGGGTTCCAGGCCGCCTTCCTCGGCGCCACCTCCGCCTTCCCCGGCCAGGAGGCCCCCTCGGCCGCCGCCGGCACCGTCTACCTGCTCGTCATCCTCGGCCTGATCGCCGGCTCCTACGCCGCCCTGATGGCCCGCTACCGGAAGGCCGGGCTGTGACCATCATCGACATCGACCACACTTCCCGCTGGTTCGGGAACGTCGTCGCCGTCAACGACGTGACCATGCGCATCGGTCCCGGCGTCACCGGCCTGCTGGGCCCCAACGGCGCGGGCAAGTCCACCCTCATCAACATGATGGGCGGCTTCCTCGCCCCCTCCACGGGCACCGTCACCCTCGACGGCACCCCGATCTGGCGCAACGAGCAGGTCTACAAGCAGATCGGTGTCGTGCCCGAGCGCGAGGCCATGTACGACTTCCTCACCGGCAAGGAGTTCGTCGTCGCCAACGCCGAGCTGCACGGGCTCGACGGGCTCGCCGCCCAGCGGGCCCTGGCCACGGTCGAGATGGAATACGCGCAGGACCGCAAGATCTCCACGTACTCCAAGGGCATGCGCCAGCGCGTGAAGATGGCCTCCGCCCTGGTCCACGACCCGTCCGTGCTGCTGCTCGACGAGCCGTTCAACGGCATGGACCCGCGCCAGCGCATGCAGCTCATGGACCTGCTGCGGCGGATGGGCGACGACGGCCGCACGGTGCTGTTCTCCTCGCACATCCTGGAGGAGGTCGAACAGCTCGCCTCCCACATCGAGGTGGTCGTCGCAGGCCGGCACGCCGCCTCCGGAGACTTCCGCAAGATCCGCCGCCTGATGACGGACCGCCCGCACCGCTACCTCGTCCGCTCCTCCGACGACCGGGTGCTCGCCGCGGCCCTGATCGCCGACCCGTCCACCGCCGGGATCGAGGTCGACCTGAAGGAGGGCGTCCTGCGCATCCAGGCGGTCGACTTCGGGCGCTTCACCGAACTGCTGCCGCGGGTCGCCCGCGAGCACGGCATCCGGCTGCTGACGGTCTCGCCCTCCGACGAGTCCCTCGAGTCGGTCTTCTCCTACCTCGTCGCGGCCTGAAGGAGCTGGCATCCATGTACAACCCCACCGTTGCCCGGCTCACCTACCGGGCCCTGCTCGGCCGCCGTCGCGCGCTGATCCTCTTCGCGCTGCCCGCCCTGCTGATCCTCATCTCCATCGCCGTCCGCGCCTTCACGGGTCTGGACGACAAGGTCGCCGCCGACCTCCTCGGCGGATTCGCCCTGGCCACGATGGTCCCGCTGATCGGTGTCATCGCCGGCACCGGCGCCATCGGCCCGGAGATCGACGACGGCTCGATCGTCTACCTGCTCTCCAAGCCGGTGAAGCGCCCGACGATCATCATGACCAAGCTGATCGTCGCGATCGCCGTCACCATGGTCTTCTCCGCGATCCCCACCCTGATCGCCGGCTTCATCCTCAACGGCAACGGCCAGCAGATCGCCGTCGCCTACACCGTCGCGGCGCTCATCGCCTCGATCGCCTACAGCGCGCTGTTCCTGCTGCTGGGCACCGTCAGCCGGCACGCGGTCGTCTTCGGCCTCGTCTACGCGCTGATCTGGGAGTCGCTCTTCGGCAGCCTCGTCGACGGAGCCAAGACCCTGAGCGTCCAGCAGTGGTCGCTCGCCCTCGCGCAGAAGGTCGCCGGCGAGGGGTACGTGGACGCCACCGTCGGGCTGCCCACCGCGGTGATCCTGCTCGTCGCGGTCACCGTCGGCGCCACCCTCTACGCCGGACAGAGGCTTCGCCGCCTCACCCTGGCGGGCGAGGAGTAGGGCACGAACCACCCGCACCCGTGCCGGGTGTTTCACGTGAAACAGTGCCCCGCCCGGCCCACCGGCCAGGCGGGGCACAGGTTCGCGCGGCATCATCGGGGACATGATCGAGCACCCCGAGCCCGAGCCGTCCAGGCCGATACGGTCCTGGATACGGTCCGCGCCCGGAACCCACATCTGGTTGCTGATCATCGCCCTCACCAGCGTGGTGGTCGTGATCGTGCCCGACCACCTCGAGCACGTCCTGCTCCACCGCAACAGCAGCAACATCCACGAGCTCGCCCGCCACCCCATACGGGCCCTGCTCAGCAGCGCCTTCTGGATCGAGGACCCGGCCTCGCTCCCCCTCTACGTCGTGCTCTTCGAGGTCTTCCACGCCAATGTCGAACGCTGGCTCGGCACGCTGCGCTGGCTCTTCATCATCACGACCGGCCACGTCACCGCCACCCTGATCAGCCAGAAGCTCGTCCTGATGGCCATCCAGGACAACCGCGCCCCGCGCAGCATGGTCCGTGTCGTCGACATCGGCGTCAGCTACGGCCTCGCCACCGCCATCGGAGTGCTGGCCTACCGCCTCCCCGGCCCCTGGCGCTGGCTCTACCTGGCGGGGTCCGTGGCGTTCTTCGGGATCCCGCTCCTCACCGGCGCCACCTTCACCGATTACGGCCACGCCATCGCGCTCGCCGTAGGACTGCTCGCGTGGCCGCTCACCCGGCATCCGCACCCGCGCGCAGCGCGGGCCGCCCCGGCCGCGCGTGTTTCACGTGAAACATGATCAGGCGCGTTCCGGCTGCGCCACCCCGTGCTCCCAGGCCCACGAGGCGATCCCCACCCGGTTGCGGACCCCCAGCTTCGCCTGCACGTTGGCGACGTGCGTCTTCGCGGTCCCGGCGCTGATGAAGAGCTCGGCACCGATCTCCGCGTTCGTGTGCCCCTTCGCCACCAGCCGTACGATTTCCACCTCGCGCCCCGTCAACGGGTGGCCGCCGCGCGGCGCGACCGGGTGCTCCTGGGCCAGCCGGCTCAGCAGACGCACCGTGATCTGGGGACTGATCAGCGTGTCCCCGGCCATGGCCGCCCGCACCCCCTCGATCAGCAGCGCCGGTCCCGACCGCTTCAGCAGGAAACCGCAGGCACCGTCCCGCAGCGCGGTGTGCACGTACTCGTCCAGGTCGAAGGTGGTCACCACCACGACCCGGGTCGCGGGTGCCAGCAGCCGCGTCACTTCCAGCCCGTCCAGCAACGGCATCCGGATGTCCGTCAGCACCACGTCCGGCCGCAGCTCCCGGGCCAGCGCCACCGCACGCTCCCCGTCCGCGGCCTCCCCCACGACGGTCATGTCGGGCTGCGAATCGAGGATCAACCGGAAGCCGCTGCGGATGTCCTCTTGGTCGTCGGCTATCAGGATGCGTGTGGTCACTCGGACATGATCACCCGGCCGGGCGCCCCGCCGCCGGGAAGACGGCGGAAACCCTCCAGCCGCCGTCGGCTCCCGCCCCGGCCCGCAGGGTCCCGCCCGCGGCCTCCACCCGGGCGCGCAGACCGGCCAGTCCCGTACCGCTGCGGCGCCGACGGCCCAGCAGCCCCGCCGGGCCGCGCGGGGCGGCGGAGTTGGCCACGCTGACCTCCATGCCCGACCCGGCCCGCTGGAGGGTGACCAGCACCGAGGCCGCCCCCGGCGCGTGCCGGCGTACGTTCGTCAAGGCCTCGACGGCCACCCTGTACGCGGTGGTGTCCGCCTCCCGTGACAGCTCTTCCAGCACGCCGGGGTCGGCGGCCAGTTCCGCGCCCTCGAACCGCTCCACCAGCTCCGGCAGTTCGGCCAGACCCGGCACCGGGGCCGTGGGCCCGCCGGCGGCCTCGTGCAGCGCGTGCACGGTCCGGTCCATCGACGCCAGGGCACTCAGACCGGCGGCCTCGATCCGCTCCAGGGCGAGGAGCGCCTGTCCGGGATCCCGCTCGGCCACGAACCGGGCCGCCTGTGCCCGCACCACGATCGCGCTCACGTCGTGCGCGACGAAGTCGTGCAGGTCCCGGGCCAGCTCCAGTTGCTGGTCGCGCCGCGCGTCCCGTACGGCCTGCCGGACCCGACCGGCCTGACGGCGCAGGTAACCGCCGGCGGCCACCGCGCCGACGGCCGGCAGCGACCAGAACGCCGCCGCTCCGCAGACCTCCAGCCACGATCCGCCGCCCCACACCAACGGGACCGGCCACCCGGCCACCGCGGCCACGCCCAGGAAGCCCGCGGCGCACCCGGACCGCACCGGGGACCAGCGCGCCACCAGGGCCAGCAGCGGCAGCAGGAGGACCATCCCGGCCAGCGTCCACGCCTCGGGAACGCGCACGACGGAGCAGACCAGGGACAGCAGGCCGGCCGAGGCCAGCGCGGGAGCGTACGCGTTCGGTTTCGCAGGCACGCCCCGACCCTACGAGGCCGCCCCCACCGGGGCCATCTGCCGTTCGGCAGAGGCGGACCGGCGCCGGCCGGCCCGGAGACCTGCTGATCGGCGGATGGTTCCGAGGGCTTCGCCGCACGAGGCTTGAGGCATCACCCCGCCTCCCGGACAGGACTTGACGATGACCGTGCACACCACCCCCGCCCCGACCGTCCCTGACTCCGTCTCCGCCCCTCCCGCCTCCACGGACCCGGCGCTCGCCACGGTTCCCGGTGTCTCGCGGGCCGCCCGCTGGGCCGCCAAGGGCGCCGCCCTCACGCTCCTGCCCACCGGCCTGTGGCGCACGGCCATCGCCTTCGGCATCCCGTCGGGCTTCAAGGAGGGCGATGTGCTGCACGTGAGCAACTACCCGAGCAGGTACTCCTTCTACCTGATCGCGCTCAGCGTCGTCGCCGAGCTGATCGGTCTGCTCGCCCTGGGCCTCGTCCAGCGCTGGGGAGAGGTGATGCCCCACTGGGTGCCGTGGCTCGGCGGCCGCCGCATCCCTCCGCTCGCCGCCGTCATACCCGCCGCCACCGGCGCCGCGCTGGTCACCTTGATCACTGTGTACTGCGCGTTCGGCTGGAGCGACCCCGAGAACATGGGCGGTGAGTTCGCCCCGACCGGCATCGCCCGGTGGGTCATGACCGCGAGCTACGCGCCCCTGCTGCTGTGGGGGCCGCTGCTGGCCTTCGCCACGGCGGCGTACTGGCGGCGGCGCCGGATCCACGGCTGAGGCACGGAAATTGACTGGTACGAGGCGTGCGGCAGGGGCAGAGTGAGCCGTGCGGGGAGAACAAAGAGGGTCCGGAACAGCCACTTCGAGCGCGCCTCGCGGCGCGGGCTGTTCCGGACCCTTCCCTGTGTGCCGTCCCGGGTTATGCGGTGCCGAGCAGACGCTCCAGGACCACCGCGATGCCGTCCTGCTCGTTGGAGGCGGTCACCTCGTCGGCCACCGCCTTCAGCTCCGCGTGGGCGTTGGCCATCGCCACCCCGTGCGCAGCCCAGCCGAACATCGGGATGTCGTTGGGCATGTCGCCGAAGGCGATCGTGTCGGCGGCCTTCACGCCCAGCCGGCGCGCGGCCAGCGAGAGGCCGGTGGCCTTGCTCAGCCCCAGCGGCAGTATCTCCACGACGCCCGGACCGGCCATGACGACGCCGACCAGATTGCCCACGGTCTGCCGGGCCACCTCGACGAGTGCGTCCTCGTCCAGCTCGGGGTGCTGTATGTACAGCTTGTTCAGCGGGGCCGTCCAGACATCGGCGGTGTCCTCCAGGTAGACCGCCGGAAGACCCTCCTGCACCTGGTAGCCGGGGCCGAAGAGCACGTCGCCGTCGACTCCGTCCCGGCTGGCGGCCAGGGCCAGCGGACCCACCTCGGCCTCGATCTTCTCCAGCGCGATCGCGGCCAGCTTCCGGTCGAGCGTCACCGAGGTGAGCAGCCGGTGCGTGCCCGCGTCGTAGACCTGTGCGCCCTGCCCGCAGACCGCGATGCCCTGGTAGCCGAGGTCGTCGAGGATGTGCCGGGTCCACGGCACGGCGCGGCCCGTGACGACGATGTGCGCCGCACCCGCCGCGGTGGCCGCGGCGAGTGCCTCACGGGTGCGTTCGGAGACGGTGTCGTCGCCGCGCAGCAGCGTGCCGTCCAGATCGGTCGCGACGAGCTTGTACGGGAACGGGGCCGGGCTCACTTGGCGATCGGCTCCAGGAACTCGCGGCCGCCCAGGTAGGGACGGAGCACCGGGGGCACCCGGACCGTGCCGTCGGCCTGCTGGTGGTTCTCCAGGATGGCGACGATCGTGCGCGGGACGGCGCACAGAGTGCCGTTCAGCGTGGACAGCGGAGCGGTCTTCTTGCCGTCGCGGTAGCGGATCGACAGGCGGCGGGCCTGGAAGCCGTCACAGTTCGAGGCGGAGGTCAGCTCGCGGTACTTGCCCTGGGTGGGGATCCACGCCTCGCAGTCGAACTTGCGGGAGGCGGAGGAGCCCAGGTCGCCGGTGGCGACGTCGATCACCTGGAAGGGCAGCTCGAGGCTGGTCAGCCACTGCTTCTCCCACTCGAGGAGACGCTGGTGCTCGGCCTCGGCCTCCTCCGGCGCGACGTACGAGAACATCTCGACCTTGTCGAACTGGTGGACGCGGAAGATGCCGCGGGTGTCCTTGCCGTACGTGCCGGCCTCGCGGCGGAAGCACGGGGAGAAGCCGGCGTAGCGCAGCGGCAGCTTGTCCGCGTCGATGATCTCGTCCATGTGGTACGCGGCGAGCGCCACCTCGGAGGTGCCGACCAGGTAGTAGTCGTCCTTCTCCAGGTGGTAGACGTTCTCCGCGGCCTGGCCGAGGAAGCCGGTGCCCTCCATGGCGCGCGGGCGGACCAGCGCCGGGGTGAGCATCGGGATGAAGCCGGCCTCGGTGGCCTGGGCGATGGCCGCGTTGACGAGCGCGAGCTCGAGCAGGGCGCCGATACCCGTGAGGTAGTAGAAGCGCGAGCCCGACACCTTGGCGCCGCGTTCGACGTCGATGGCGCCGAGGGACTCGCCGAGCTCCAGGTGGTCCTTGGGCTCGAAGCCCTCGGCGCCGAAGTCGCGGATGGTGCCGTGCGTCTCGAGGACGGTGAAGTCCTCCTCGCCGCCGACGGGCACGTCGGTGTGGACGATGTTGCCGAGCTGCAGGAGCAGCTGCTTGGCGGCGTCGTCCGCCTCGTTCTGCTCGGCCTCGGCCGCCTTGACGTTCTGCTTGAGCTGGTCGGCCTTCTTCAGCAGCTCGGCCCGCTCCTCCGGAGAGGCCTTGGGGATGAGCTTGCCGAGCGACCTCTGCTCGTTGCGGAGTTCGTCGAATCGCATGCCGGAGGACCTGCGGCGCTCGTCGGCGGAGAGCAGGGCGTCGACGAGGGCGACGTCCTCTCCACGGGCGCGCTGCGAGGCGCGGACACGGTCAGGGTCTTCACGGAGCAGCCGGAGGTCAATCACCCCTCCAGGCTACCGGGCCGGGCTTCCTGGGATCACACCGATATCACGCTGCGTGTCGCTATGTCCCAATTGCCGCGAATGGAAAACTTTCGACAGGTGACCGGAAGTGATCCTTCCTCCGGAGTCGATAAAAGCGGTCCCATTCCCCGAAATGGGACGGGGCGCCGGCGGCCGGGCACCCCCTGAGCAGGGCCGCAGCGCGTTCCTTGTCCACAGGGATTTCCCCCTGGACCGGCTTATCCACAGGCTGTGCGCCGCATCTGTGGACACAGGAATAGTTCAATCCCGGCGGCGGAGCGAGCGGGCTCAATCAGGGTTCAAACCACCCTCACACACTCATTCGGGTGGGAATGGCTCGCCCCAAAGAGTTGATCGACGATGCGGGGGTGACGCCGTTCACCTCTCGCTCCCCAGCGCGAAACCTGTGCCACCCGACCGATTTGTCGACCTTGTCGTGCTGCTCTGTCGACTTGTCCCCAGGTTCACATCTCTGCCTGTGGATAACTCTGTGGACAGTGGACGGAGCGCTACGGACGCCCGTCGAGGCAGCGCGTCAGCCAGTCCGAGGCCGCCGTGAAATCGCCGTCCGAGGTGCCGGGCCGGGCCCCCTGGACGTCACCCTGAGCTACACCGGCGCGCGGATACGAGCCGAGGAACCGGATCTGGGGACAGGTGCGCTTGAGGCCCATGAGCGCCTCGCCCACGCGGCGGTCGGAGATGTGCCCCTCGGCGTCCACGGCGAAGCAGTAGTTGCCGATCCCCTCGCCCGTCGGCCGGGACTGGATCAGCATCAGGTTCACTCCGCGGACGGCGAACTCCTGGAGCAGCTCCAGCAGGGCACCGGGGCGGTCGTCGCCGAGCCACAGCACCACCGAGGTCTTGTCCGCGCCGGTCGGCGCGGCCGGCCGGGCCGGGCGGCCCACGAGCACGAAGCGCGTCTCCGCGTTCTGCGCGTCGTGGATCTCGGTGACCAGCGGCACGAGCCCGTAGGTGGCGGCCGCGAACTCCCCCGCGAAGGCGGCGTCGAAGCGGCCCTCCTGGACGAGGCGGGCCCCGTCGGCATTGGAGGCGGCCGACTCCCACAGCGCGTCGGGCAGGTTCGCTCGCAGCCAGTTGCGCACCTGGGGCTGCGCGACCGGGTGCCCGGTGACGGTCTTGACGTCCGACAGCTGCGTGCCCGGCCGGACCAGCAGCGCGAACGCGATCGGGAGCAGCACCTCGCGGTAGATCATCAGCGGGACGCCCGAGGCCAGCTCGTCCAGGGTCGAGGTGACCCCGCCCTCCACCGAGTTCTCGATCGGGACCAGCGCCGCCGCGGCCTCGCCGTTGCGTACGGCGTCCAGGGCGGCCGGGACCGAAACCATCGGGACGAGCTCCCGGGTCGCGGCTTCGGGCAGTGTGCGAAGGGCGGCTTCGGTGAACGTGCCCTCGGGACCGAGATAGGTGAAGCGGGTGGCCGACATGCGATCAGCCTAATGCCGGGGCCCCGACGCGACCTGGGCTGTTCACCCTTCGAGCAGCCGCTGACCCACGTACTCCCCGGCGCGCGCGCCGGGCGGCACCGCGTACAGCCCGCTGGACTCGTGCCGGATGAATTCCGACAGCGCGTCGCCGCGATCGAGCTTGCGCTGGACCGGGACGAAACCGCGTACCGGATCGGCCTGCCAGCAGATGAAGAGCAGCCCGGCATCGGGGGCCCCGTCGGCGGCGGTCCCGTCGTGGAAGGAGAAGGGGCGCCGGAGCATGGCCGCCCCGCCGTTCTGCGCGGGCGCCGAGATCCGCGCGTGCGCGTTGGAGGGGATGACCGGCTTGCCGTCGGCGCCGAGCTTGTCGAGGGCCATGGCGGTGGTCTCGCCGCCGCCGGTCAGCGGGGCGCCGGTGGCCTTCGTACGGCCGATGACCTGCTCCTGCTGGGTGAGCGACTGCTGCTCCCAGGGGTCGAGGAGCATGCGGATGCGGCGTACGACGGCGTACGAGCCCCCGGCCATCCAGGCGTGCTCGGCCGGCCCCCCGCCCTGGACGAAGATCCGCTTGTCGAAATCGGCCTCGGAGGGCTTCGGATTGTTGGTGCCGTCGACCTGGCCCATGAGGTTGCGGGCGGTCATGGGGGTGGCGGTGGCGCCGGGAGACCGATTGAAGCCGTTCATCTGCCAGCGGAGGCGGGCCGCCTGCCCGGCTTCCTTCTGCAGGGCGCGCAGCGCGTGGAAGGCGACGAGCGCGTCGTCGGCGCCGATCTGGACCCACAGGTCGCCGTTGCTGCGCTGGGGGTCGAGCCGGTCGGAGGAGAAGTCCGGCAGCGGGTCGAGGGCGACGGGACGGCGGCCCGCCAGGCCCGTGCGCTCGAAGAAGGAGTGGCCGAAGCCGAAGGTGACGGTGAGCGAGGAGGGGCCGGAGTCCAGGGCGATGCCGCTGTCGGCGATCGGCGCGTTCTCGCCCGCCGTCAGCCGCCGGGCGGTGTCGGACCAACGGCGCATCAGGGCGGCGGCCTCGGTGCGACCGGCACCCGGCGCCAGGTCGAAGGCGAGGACGTGGCCCTTGGCCTGGAGGGGCGTCGTGATGCCGGCCTGGTGCGTCCCCTCGAAGGCCACCCGGGTGGCGCCGATGGACGCCAGCGTGCCGGCGGCGCCGCCGGAGCCCGTCGTCCCCGGCCCGGACACGGCCGAGTGCACGAGGGCCCCGCCGGTGGCGCCGAGGGCGAGCCCGGCGGCGCCCGCGGCGCCGACCGTGCCCAGCAGCCGGCGCCGGGAGATCTCGACGTCGGGGCTGCCCTGGGCGTTCTCGGTGGTCTCGCTGCTGTTCTGGGTCACGCTGGTCAGCCGATCTTGACGTTCTTCTGGACGGTCGTCTGGTCGATGTCGGAGGTGCGGACGGTCACGTCGATCTGCCAGTCGCCAGGGAGCGGCAGCTGGACGCCCGAAGCGCTCCAGTGTCCGGCCGCGGCCCGCTCGGGTGCGACCGGCAGCGGGCCGACGTCCTTGGCCCGGAGGGTGAACGCCACCTTGACCTCGGGGAGGTCGAGGGGCTTGCCGTCGGGGGTCTCGGCCCACACGTGGAGGGTGTTCGCACCGACGCGGCCGGGGTCGAGCTGGAGCCGGACGGAGCCCTTGCCGTTCTGGCCGCCGGTGTCGAAGGGCATCGTGATCTTGACCGCGCGGTCGGGAACGGCGGTGGCGGTGGACCCGCTGCCGGCTTCCAGCTCCGCCGCGCGGCCGGGCTCCGTACTGGTGAGGACGGTGGTGACGGCCAGCAGGACCACGGCGACGCCCGCCTCGGCCAGCACGGACCGGCGAAGGCCCGCGCGGTCCGGGTCGGCGTCGCGCGCCTGCTTCTCCCGTGCGGTGCGCCGGGCGGCGCTCTGGCGGGCCAGCTGGGCGGCGCGCCGGGGGTCGGCGGGAAGCGCCCCGGCCGTTGTTTCACGTGAAACATCGCCCGGCTCGGCGGCCCCGACCCTGGCTTCCTCGTCCTGCTCCACCCCGTTCTCGGCCCGGGCCGTCCCGGTGAGCCGCGAGGTCCACTTGCGGGAGACGTAGGCGACGCCGACGAGGACGAGGACGAGGCCGATCTTGACGAGCAGCAGCCGGCCGTAGTCGGTTCCGGTCAGCGCCGACCAGCTGCCGACCTGGCGCCAGGACTGGTAGGCGCCGGTGGCGGTCAGCACGAGAACGCTGGTGAAGGCGACGGCGGAGAACCGCCGGATGGCCTCGCGCTCGATCCCGGGGACCTTGTGGAGGGCGACGAGCAGGGCGGTGAGTCCGCCGAGCCAGGTGGCGACGGCCATCAGGTGCAGGATGTCGACGGGCATGGCGAGGGCGGGCTGGATGCCGGTGGAGGCGTGCTCGGACAGCGCCCATGTGGCGGCGATGCCCGCGGCGACCACGGCTCCGCCGACGCCGAGACCGAAGAGGAGGTCGCTCTCGTCCTTGGCGTCGGCGGAGTCCTTGGCCTCGTCTCCGGAAGCCTCGTCCACGGAAGCCCCGTCCACGGGACCTCCGTCCACAGGGGTCCCCTCCCCGGAGGCCCCGTCACTCCGGTGGCGCCGCGCGTAGGCGCCGAACAGGACGGTGATGAAGAGCGCGGCGGCGCCGAGGAGGAGCAGTCGCGAGACGAGCGAGGCGCCGGACTTGGTCTCCAGCACGGACTTCAGCCCGGCCAGGTCGAAGACGTCGGCGAACTTGCCGGACCCCGTGTAGGGGTTGCGGAGCACGAGCATCGTGAGGGTGGCCACGGTGAGCGTGACCCAGGCCCGTACGACCAGCTTCTGCATCGACCGCTCCGCGGCCCCCCGGCGCCAGCACAGGAGGATGAAGGCGGCGGCCCCGACGAGGACGGCGAACCCGGCGTAGGCGACGTAGCGCGCGATCCCGTAGGCGATGGCGACGGGCCCGTCCCCCGCCGCCCGCGAGGGCAGCGAGACGGTCGTCGCGGAGGGGGCGCCGATGGAGAAGGTGAAGGCGCCGGCGATCGGGTGGCTGTCGGCGGATATGGCCTGCCAGGCGACCGTGTAGGTGCCGTCCGGCAGTCCCGGGCGCAGGGCGGTTCCGTAGCGGATGGTGTTCCCGCTGCAGAGGTCGCGCAGTTCACCGGTGTCGACGCGCTTGCCCTGCGGGTCCAGGACGCGGATGGAGTCGCCGTTCATGGCGACGCCCTCCGAGAACGAGAGGGTGATCTGGGCGGGTGCCGCGGCGACCACCGCCCCGTCCCCCGGATCGCTCGCGGTGAGTGCGGCGTGCGCCGAGGCCGGGGCGGCCGCGGCGAAGAAGGCTGCCAGCAGCGCGGCGAGGACCAGCGTGAGCCGCGGCAGCAGTGCCGTGGCACGCACGCGGGCCGTGGAGGGGGGCGGGGCGGTGGCCGTCATGGCGTGTCAGTCCCTCGGTCCGTCAGTGGGCGGTGCCATTGGTGGGCGTTGAAGCCTGTGCCTTGTACGTCCGCTCCTTGACGTCCAGCTCGACCTTGACCGGGTCGGACTTCTCGAAGCGCAGCTCGACGGTGACCTTGTCACCGACCTTGGGGGTGCTCTTGAGACCCATGAACATGACGTGGCTGCCGCCGCGTTCCAGCTTGAGCTGACCGTTCGCGGGCACGTCCAGGGACTGCACCTGCTGCATCTTCTGGTCCTTGGTCTCGTGGATCTGCAGATCGTCGGAGAGCGTGCTGGTGACCCCGGTCAGCTTGTCGGCCGTCTTGGAGCCGTTGTCGATGACCATGAACGCGCCGGCCATCTTGTCGTTGACGGGCTCGGGCATGTAGCCCCCGCTGACCGTCAGCTCGGGCTTGCCGGCGGAGTCCTTGCCGTCCGAGGAGCAGCCGGATATGGCGAGCGCGGCCGTCAGGGAGAGGACGGCGGCGAGGGCGCGGGTGGTGCGGGAGCGGGTGGTGCGGGCGTTCACGGGTTCTCTCCCTTGGCGATCTTCGGCAGGTCCTTCGTGTAGTCGTCGACGGTGGTGCTCTCCCCGTAGAGGAGGTACCCCTCGTCCGTCTTGGGCGAGAACGCGATGACCTGCGCGCCGTGCATGGAGACGACGTTGCCGTTGGCGTCCGTCGTCGCGGCCTCGATACCGATGCCGAGGGTGCGCGCGGCGGCCTGGATGGTGGCGAAGTCCCCGGTCAGCCCGGTGAACGCCGGGTCCTGGCCCTTGAGCCACGAGCGGAGGGTTTCGGGAGTGTCCCGCGCCGGGTCGGTGGTGATGAAGACGACCTGGAGCTTGTCCTGGTCGGCCTTGGGGAGCGCCTTCTTGGCGACGGCGATGTTGCTCATCGTCAGGGGGCACACGTCGGGGCAGCTGGTGTAGCCGAAGTAGATGAGCGTCGGCTTGCCCTTGGTCTGCTCGCGCAGGTTCCACGGCTTGCCGGTGGCGTCCGTGAGGACGAGGTCGGGCTTGTCGAAGGGCCGCTCGAGCACGGTCGCGGAGCCGGCCTTCGCCTGGCCTCCGCTGATCTGGGTGACCTGGTCGGTCTTGGCACCCTCGCCGCCGCAGGCGGTGAGGGTGAGGGCGGCCGCCGCAACGAGGGCGGCGACCGTCACACGTGTGGTGCGCATGGGAATGTCCCTGGGATCGGGGAGCGTACGGGTGGATCGGCGGGGTCCGGCGGGTCCGGCGGCCGTCAGGGGCCGGCCGGGCCGCGGGACCTGCGGGTCAGGAGGTGCGGCGGCGCGAGGCGATGCCGAAGGCCACGCCACCGAGGCCGATGACGATGCCGGCGATGCCCAGGGCCCGCGCGGTCGTGTCGGAGCCGCTCTTGGCGGCCTCGGAGTGGCCGTCCTCGTGGGCGGCTGCGTCCTTCGAGCCGTCCGCCTTGGCGTCGTCGTGGTGGTCGCCCGCGGCCGGGGCGGCGATCAGCTTCAGCACGGGCGCCGGGTTCTGCGGCTCGGCGGCGCCGTCCTTGGCCTCTTCGATCCAGCGCACGGTCTCGCCGTTGTCGTACGTCTGGATCGCCTTGAAGACCATCTTGTCGACGTTGTCGGGCAGCTTGCCGATCGACAGCGGGAACTGCTGGAACTTGCCGGGCTCGATCTTGCCGCCCGACCAGGTCACCTTGGTGACGGCCTCGTTGATCTGCTTGCCGTGCACGGTGAGCGGCTTGTCGAGCTTGCTCTTCTCCACCTTCACGGTCCAGCCGGGGACGTCCTGCGGCATGACGGACGACAGCGGCTGGTCGACCGGGAAGTTGACCTCGAGCTGGGTGGTCGAGGCGGCGTCGCGCTCGTTGGGGACCTTGAAGTCGATGGTCGCGTAGCCGCCCTTGGTGGCCTCGCCGGGCTGTACGCCGACGTGGGCGAAGGCGGTGCCGGACAGGACGAGCACGGAACCGGCGGCGAGGGCGGCGGCGAAGGAGACGCGAGAGGTCTTCATGGCAGGAACACTCCACGGAAGCTGTGGTGACGGTGGCTCCGCGTGCGGCGCGCGCGGAGTTCCGCGGCACCGCTGCTCCCGTTCGTGTGTCCCGGGAGGGTGTGCCGCGTCAGGCTGCGAGGGCGAGCGCCGAGGCCGGCGGCCCGCGCCTGATCACCGTGTGCTGCAGGGAGTCCCGGCCGGTGGAGACGGCCGGTCCGGCGGCCGCCCGGGCCGTGCGGAGGGTACGGTCCGGCGTGCCCGGCAGCCCGGCGCCGAGCGCCCGTACGTAGGCCAGCGCGGCACGCAGCGCGCGCACCGGCCCGGCTTCGGCGGAGAGCCTGGACAGTTCGAGGAGTCGGAACAGCGCGGCGTCGCCGCGCCCGAGCAGCCAGCCGGCGGCGAGCGCGGCCAGCAGGTGGCCGATCAGCATGGCCGGGCTGAGCAGCCCGACCGGCCCCGTGGCCGGTGAGATGAGGTCCTGCCCCAAGTGGGCGTGGGCCGAGTGGCCCTGCGCTTGGGCCTGTGCGGCCAAGGCGGCCGGGTCCAGTCCCGCGTTCTCCAGGATCCGGCGTGCCTCCGCCGGGGCGATCGTGACGGAGTTGCCCCCGCACACCAACTGGGCGGCGAGCGCCGCGAGCGAGGTGTCCGAGGCCGCGGCGCCGCCCGCCGGGGCCGTGGCGCCGTGCTGGCCGAGGCCGAACAGCGCGTGCAGCGCCAGCTGTCCGCCCGCCAGTCCGGCGGCGATGCCGGGGAGCGAGCGGCGGCGGCCCGCGAGCGGGGCCGCGACCGCGAAGAGGGCGAGGAAGCCCGCGCAGAGCGACCACCAGGGGACCGTCGCGCAGGAGGCCAGCGCGTGCCCGGCGGCGGACAGCACGACACAGACCGCGGTGAACACCGCGGCCCGGATCAGCCTGAGGCCGGGTCCGGCCTGCGTCGCGTGGGGGGCAGTCATGGCCTGGTCATCATCGCACTGGGCTTAGGCGCCTCATACGGCAGGTGCGCCACATACTTTGCGTTCCCGCGCACGGGCACCGCGGCCGGAGCCAGGGCCTCCGCTCGTGGACCGCTCGTGCGGGGGCCCGTAGCAGCCGGCCCACGGGCGCCCATACCGTCGCATACACCGCCGGCCGGGAGCGCCGCATCGGCCGAACGGGGGCTCTGTCGCTCCTCGGGGGCTTACCCGGCCCCCAGGGCGGCAATAGGTAACCGTATGAGCATCTGGTGGTCTCTCCACTTGAGGCGCGAAGCAGCGAGCGTGCCGCTGGCCCGGCGGCTGCTGCTGGGAACGATGGAGACCGCTGGGGTGGACCCGGACATCTCCTTCGACCTGTCGGTGGCGCTGAGCGAGGCCTGCGCGAACGCGGTGGAGCACGGTGGCCGCGAAGCCGCCCCGCGCGCGGGAGCCCCGGACGAGACCGGGGCGTACCACGTCACGGCCTATCTGGACGGGGACCGCTGCCGCATCGAGGTGAGCGATTCGGGTCCCGGCTTCCCCGCCGCGACGGTGGCCCGCCGCAGACCCTCCCTGGCCGAGCACGGCCGGGGCCTGCACCTGATCGCGGAGCTCGCCGACCACGTCCGCTTCCGCAACCGGCCGGGCCGGGGAGCCGTGGTGAGCTTCGACAAGATGCTGAAGTGGCGTGACGACGCGCTGCTGAAGGCCTCGTAGACGACGTGCCGATGGGCCGGAACCCGTGCGGGTTCCGGCCCATCGGCACGTGAGCGATCAGCCCTTGAGGCGGGCCATCCACGCCTCGACGTCGTCCGAGGTGCGGGGCAGCCCGGCCGACAGGTTCCGGTTGCCTTCCTCGGTGACGAGGATGTCGTCCTCGATCCGGACGCCGATGCCGCGGTACTCCTCGGGCACGGTCAGGTCGTCGGCCTGGAAGTACAGACCGGGCTCGACCGTCAGGCACATGCCCGGCTCCAGCGTGCCGTCGACGTACGCCTCGGTGCGCGCGGCGGCGCAGTCGTGGACGTCCATGCCGAGCATGTGGCCGGTGCCGTGCAGGGTCCAGCGGCGCTGCAGGCCGAGCTCCAGGACGCGCTCGACCGGGCCCTCCAGCAGGCCCCACTCGACGAGCTTCTCGGCGAGCACGTGCTGCGAGGCGTCGTGGAAGTCGCGGAACTTCGCCCCGGGCTTGACGGCGGCGATGCCGGCTTCCTGGGACTCGTACACCGCGTCGTAGATCTTGCGCTGGATCTCGGTGTACGCGCCGCTGATCGGCAGGGTGCGCGTGACGTCGGCGGTGTAGAGGGAGTGGGTCTCCACACCGGCGTCGAGCAGCAGCAGGTCGCCGGAGCGGACGTCGCCGTCGTTGCGGACCCAGTGCAGGGTGCAGGCGTGCGGGCCGGCGGCGCAGATGGAGCCGTAGCCGACGTCGTTGCCCTCGACGCGGGCGCGCAGGAAGAAGGTGCCCTCGATGTAGCGCTCGGAGGTGGCCTCGGCCTTGTCGAGCACCTTCACGACGTCCTCGAAGCCGCGGACGGTGGAGTCGACGGCCTTCTGCAGCTCGCCGATCTCGTAGGCGTCCTTCACGGCGCGTGCCTCGGAGAGGTAGACGCGCAGCTCCTCGTCGCGCTCCTTGGTGACCTTGTCGGTCAGGGCGGCCTCGATGACGGAGTCGTGGCCGCGGACGGCGCGGACCGGGCCCTCGGCCTCGGCCAGCTCCTCGGAGAGCTTGCGGACGTCCTTGGCGGGGATGCCCAGGAGCTGCTCGGCCTCGGTGAGGGAGTGGCGCCGGCCGACCCACAGTTCGCCGCTGCCGGAGAGCCAGAACTCGCCGTTCTCGCGGTCGGAGCGGGGCAGCAGGTAGACGCTGGCGGTGTGGCCCGTCTCCCCCGAGGGCTCCAGCACCAGGACGCCGTTCTCGGTCTGGTCACCGGTGAGGTACGCGTACTCGGTGGAGGCGCGGAAGGGGTACTCGGTGTCGTTCGAGCGGGTCTTGAGCCGGCCGGCGGGCACGACGAGGCGCTCGCCGGGGAAGCGCCTGGACAGCGCGGAGCGGCGGGCGGCGGTGTGCACGGCCTGGGCGATCGGCTCCAGTCCGCGCAGCTCGGTGTCGGCCCAGCCGGTGCGCATGCTCTCCGCGAGTTCCTCGCTGACGCCCGGGTACAGCCCGTTCTTGCGCTGCTTGTGCTTCTTCTTGGGCTGCTCTTCTTCCGGGGTCTCCGGGGTGAGCTCGTCAGCCACGTCTTCTCCTCAGTACGACGGACACGGACCGGGTATGGACCTCATCCATCGTATGTGTGAGCGGACGGCGCCCGGCGGGTCGTGTGACAAATCAGTTAAACCGGACCTCGAACCGGACCTGCCGCCTCACTCGAACCGGGCCGCGAGCAGCACGATGTCCTCGTCGGGGACCGTGCCGGGCCGGGGCGCGGCGGCGGCCGCGTCCCCCTCCGGCAGCACGGTCCGCAGGATGTGGTCGCAGATGGCGGCCGGGTCCTCGCGGGCGCTGCGGGGGATCCCCGCGGCGGCGGCGTGCAGCCGCGCGTAGGCCCGGTCCATCGGGTCGCCGGTACGCCGGAGCAGTCCGTCCGTGTACAGCAGCACCGTTTCTCCGGGCGCGGGCTCGATCTCCACGCTCGGCGCCTCCCAGCAGGACAGCATCCCGAGCGGCGCGGAGAGGGTGGTCTCCACGTACTCGGTGCGGCGCTCGCCGATCAGCAGCGGCGGGGTGTGGCCCGCCCCGGCCAGGATGATCTTCCTCCCCCGGCCGCCCGGCCGGGGGCTCCCGGCGGGCTCGCAGTACGCGAAGAGCGCGGTCGCCGAGCGCGCGGGCTCGGTCAGGCGCAGCAGCAGCTCCAGGTCGGACAGGACCGCGACCGGGTCCTCGCCCTCCATGACGGCGTACGCGCGCAGCGAGGCCCGCAGCCGGCCCATCGCGGCGACGGCGCTCGGGCCGGAGCCGGTGACGGAGCCGACGGCGAGCCCGAGGGCGCCCTCCGGTAGCGGCAGCGCGTCGTACCAGTCGCCTCCGCCGCGCGGACCGGTGTGGTGCCGGGCGGCGAGCTGGACCCCGGAGATCCGGGGGAGCCGGCTGGGCAGGAGTTCCTCTGCGACGGTGGCCAGGTCGGAGCGGGAGCGTTCCACCTCCACGATCCGGGCCAGGTGCTCGGCGGCGTGCCGTACGTAAAGCCCGGCCAGGTCGCGCTGGCGGTCGCTGGGCTCGGCCTGCTCGTCGTAGAGCCAGACGGCCGCGCCGAGCCGGCCGGTGGCCTCAGCGGTGATCGGCAGCGAGTAGCTGGCGGCGAAGCCGAGACGGGCGGCCACCTCGCGGTGCCGGGGGTCGACGGGGGTGGCGTATCCCCCGGAACCGGGGGCCGTACCGGGTTCGGGGAGCACGTCGGAGCCGCCGTGGGCGTCGGGCAGCCCGTCGAGGATGCGGCCGTAGGAGGTGGCGCTGCGCGGCACCGTCTCGATGTGGCCGAGGTCGGCGTGGCCGAGGCCGAGGCCGATCGTGGTGGTGGGGCCGAGCCCGTCGGAGGGTTCCAGGACGATCAGGCCGCGCCGGGCGCCGACGAGGGCCGCTCCGGCGCGCAGGAACTCCTGGAGGGAGGAGGCCAGGTCAGCGGCGCGGGCGAGCCGCTCGGTGAGCTCGTGGAGCGTGGTGAGGTCGGAGACCATGCCCGCCAGGCGGTCCTGGATGACAGAGCTCGCCGCGGGGGCCGGCGCCGGAGCGTGGGCCGTCCGCGGGGTCGTCGAGGTGGGCACGGGAGAGGATGAGGGCGCCGGTGCGGGCGCCACAGTGTGCGGGGACGCTGTAACTGCTGGATCGATTCCAGCCACTTTCGGCAAATGTGGGGCGCTCATGGCGTCCGCCCTTCCAGCTGGTGCGATTCGCCATATAGCATCGCAAACCCCCAGATCATGCTGCGCCGCCATCAATGAATCCACATCTACACGCACACAAGGAGCGATGTCCAGCATTGCCCAGGTGGGAATCCTGGTGTCCGTGAGACGGCAACTCACTGTCCGGTCGAGGCTAGAACTTGGCCGGAAAATGGGGGAAGCAGGCGGTTTTTGCGGTCGACTGGGCAGGTCCGTCAGCCGGTCCGGGTACGTAATCGGTGACAGCCGTGGACAGTTGGCGCACTCCGGCACCCGCCGGGAACCGTCCGGCGCGGTCCGTCGTCCCCATCGACGACAGCCTTTCCCGCCTCGGCCCGGGGTCGCGGCCCGAGGTCGCGTCCCGCCCCCGCCGGACGTTTCATGGACCCGTAAGAAAACTGCACGAAGCGTGTGAACCTGCTTCTCGTGGACAGTGACGCGAAACGTGTACGTGTGGTGAACCACCGCTCACGTGGTGTGATGTGGCCCTCGGCGTTCAACGGAAAGGAACGAGCGCTCATGCGCGAGATCCTCGGAAGGCGTCTCCAGCGGCTCCGCAATCGCTTGCAATCCCTGCGCCCCGCCCCGCCTCAGGCCGACGGGGCGGCCCTGCTCGAAGCGGCCCTCACCTGCGCCGCGACCTGGCGGTGGCCCGTACTGCCCGGCGTCGGGCGCTCCGGCGCCGACAGCTCCCGCTGCGCCTGCCCCGACCCCGACTGCGTCGTTCCCGGCGCGCACCCCTTCGACCCGGGGCTGCTCGCGGCCACCACCGACCCCCGGATGGTGGCCTGGTGGTGGGCCAACCGGGCCGGTGCCCCCATCCTGCTGGCCACCGGCGGAACCGCGCCCTGCGCGGTGAGCCTGCCTGCCGCGGCGGCCGCGCGTGCCGTCGTACGGCTGGACGCGCAGGGCCTGCGACTCGGGCCGGTCGTGGCCACGCCCACGCGGTGGTCGCTGCTGGTGGCGCCGTACTCGCTGGAGCGGCTCGGCGAACTCCTTTACGCCAAGGACCACGTGCCCTCCTCGCTGCGCTTCCACGGCGAGGGCGGCTACCTGCTGCTGCCGCCCTCCGCCGCGATCGGCGGCGGCCAAGTGCGGTGGGAGCGCGGGCCGGCGGCGGACGGGGGGATCTGGCTGCCGGAAGTGGAGGCGGTCGTGGACGCGCTGGTCGAGGCGAGCAGCGGGGCGCCGGGCGGCGGCAGCCGGCTCGCGTACTGACAGATCACTCGTACGGGTGCCAGCAGGACGGGTTTCCAGGGGAATTGGGCGCGGGGATGTCCGTGCCCCATTCCCGCGTCGCTATGTTCGGCGAATGAATCTCCGCCTGATCGGTATCGGTGCCGGTGTGCTGATCATCTTGTCGCTCCCGCTGGCGGGAGCGATCGCCGGGCCGGATTTCGCCGGTCAGAGCGACGGAAAGGGCGGTGGGCTGCTCTCCACCTTCGGCCTCGGCCGTTCCTCCCCGGGCTCTTCCGACTCCAACTCTTCTGACCCCGGCGATTCCGACTCCGGCGATTCCGACTCCGGCGATTCCGACTCCGGCGATTCCGACTCCGGCGGTTCCGAAGCGAGTTCCGCCGCCGCCGGGGCGCCGGCCCGCCCGGGTCCCTCCGAGCAGCCGCGTACGGACGCGCGCTGCGGGCCCGAAGTGTCCTCCCCGCAGGGGGTGGAGGCACAGACCTGCGTGCTGGTCGGCGAGGGGCGGACGTGGGGGCGCAGCTACTACCGCAACACCAGCGGCCGTCCGCTCGACGCGGTGCTCACGGTGATGGGTCCGGCCGGCCGGACGGTGCAGATCCGCTGCGCGGTCGGCGCGGGGGACGAGCCGGGTCTGTGCGAGACGCCCAAGGATCCCTCGGCCGGGGCGCCCGACGCCTACTCGGCCATTGCGGAATTTGCAGTTCCGGATGATGAAGGGGCGCTGCTGCTGCGGTCCGGGAGCAACTCACCGGCACCGGGCGACGGTTGAGCACCGCCGAAAATCAAGGGCCCGGTCGCTGGCGACGGGGGATGCACCAGCGACCGGGCTACAAGAACGGTAACAAGAGATCGCCTGCTTGCAAATTCGATCTCTGATATTCGGACATCGATTTGCAGGCGATTAGCGGGAGTTGTGACACCGGTCACCGGTGAGCGGTCACCTGTGGCCCTCCCGTCAGGGGCCCGCGAGCGGCCCGCCGGAGGCCGCGAGCGGCCCCCGGCGCCGGTCAGCTGAGCGTCACCTGGCGGTTGGTGAGGCCGCCGCGGGCCCGGCGCTCCTCCGTGGTCAGCGGCGCGTCCGTGGCGAGAGCAACGGCCAGCCGCTCGGCGAGCTCCGCCGCCGGCTTCTCCACGTCGTCCGCGGAGACACCGGTGGGCAGGTCCCAGACGGGGACCATCAGGCCGTGCGCGCGGAAGGAACCGACGAGCTTGGTGCCCTCGCCGAGCGAGGAGGTGCCGGCCGCGTGCAGTCGCGCGAGCGCGTCGAGCAGCTTCTCCTCCGGGTGCGGCATGACCCAGCGCAGGTGGTTCTTGTCGGGGGTCTCGCACCAGTAGGCGGAGTCCACGCCGGTCAGCTTGACCGTCGGGATGGCGGCCGCGTTGGCGCGCTCCAGGGAGGCGGCGATCTCCGGCGAGGCGTTCTGCGCGCCGTCCGCGTCCGGAATCCAGAACTCGAACCCGCTGTGCACAACCGGCTCGAAACCGCCGTCCGCGGCCAGGAGATCCTGAAGTCGGGTGCCCTCGGCAGGGACCCGGCGGGCCTCGATGACGGTGCCCGGCTCGGCGGCGAGCGCGCGCTCCAGGGTGTCGGCCATGTCGCGGGCGAGGTCGCCGCTGGTCGAGTCGTTCTGCAGGCCGAGCAGGACGGAGCCGTCCTCGCGGCGCAGCGCCGGCGAGGCCAGCGGGAGTACGGTCACCAGCGTGACGGAGGGGACGCCCTCGGGCAGGCCGCCCTTGAGGGTGAGCGGCACGGTGGCGGCGGGGACGAGCTCGCGCAGCGCGACCCAGTCGCACTCGCCGGGCAGGCCCTCGAAGGGGCGCCGCACGTGCTCGGTGACGGCGTGCGCGGCGGCTGCGCCGTGACAGGCCTTGTAGCGGCGCCCGGATCCGCAGGGGCAGGGCTCGCGAGCGCCCACCACCGGGATCTCACCGTTGTTGAGCTGCGGCTTTGCGGTCTTCGCTGCGGGGCGCTTCTTGGCCATCGTGGGTGTCTCCCGGTTGCGGCGGTACGGCGTAGGTCTGGGCGCGAGCCTAGCCGTTCGTACCGCCGCAGCCGGTGGGGTGCGGCCGGGAGCACGGTCGGCGTGCGCTCCCGGACGGCCGCCATCCAGTTGTTCGGGGCCGGGGACCGGGGATCAGGGATCCAGGTCGCCGAAGGCCGTACCGAAGTCGATCGCCGGGGCCGCGACGCGCGTAGCGAAATCCTCGTGCCGGGCCCCACAGGCGACGATCACCCAGACGGTGACCTCACCCGCCGCTCCGTCCCGGACACCCCAGTCCTGGGCCAGGGCGCTGATGATGTTCAGCCCCCGCCCGCCTCGCGCGGTGACCGAGGGCGTGGCCGGGACCGGGCGGGTGGGACCGCCGCCGTCCGTGACCTCGACCGTCAGCCGCCCCGCTTTGTCCACGCGCCACGACGCGCGTATCCCGCCGTCACCGATGTCCCGCGCGCCCAGCGGCCTGCCGTGTCGGCAGGCGTTGCTGAGCAGTTCGGAAAGGATCAGTACGGCATCGTCCACGACCGATTCGGGCACCCCGCTGACACGCAATTGCTCGCGCATCCGGTGCCTCGCCTCGCCCACGCCCGCAGGACCATGGCGTACGTCCATGCACGACGACGTGGGCACTTCTTGTGCCACCATCAACGCCACCCCCGGAACCTCCTTAGCCCCACGCATGGTCTGGATGCCCCAATGGCCTGGACCGGAAACCGCCCAAGCGGAGCCCTCTGGCGCATTGACGACGGCCGAATGCGGAGCGGATGCGCCGGTGCACACCCTGTGACGTCCGGTGTTCGTGTGACGGGTGGGCAAAAAGGGGCGTCAGCGCCCTAGTTGTGACAGAACCTGGCGTGGTCTGTTCGTGATGATCGCTTCTACACCCAGATCAGCGCAGAGCTGAACGTCTTCGGGATCGTTCACAGTCCATACGTGCACGGAGTGGCCCGCGGCTTGAAGTTTGCGGATGAAGCCCGGATGGCCGCGCACGATCCGCATGCCCGGCCCCGCGATCTGCACCCCGGCCGGCAGCCGGCCGTCCCGCATCCGAGGCGAGATGAACTGCATCAGGTACACGGTCGGGACCGTCGGCGCGGCCGCCCGCATCCGGTGCAGGGAGCGCGCGGAGAAGCTCATCACCCGGACCGGGTGCGGCCCCTCGGCGGGCGGCGCGTCCAGGCCGAAGCGCTTGAGGAGGAAGAGCAGGCGCTCCTCCACCTGTCCGGCCCAGCGGGTCGGGTGCTTCGTCTCGATCGCCAGTTGCACCGGCCGTCCGGCGTCGGCGACCAGCTCCAGCAGCCGCTCCAGGGTGAGGACGGAGGTCCGCTCGGGGTCGGCGTCCCAGTCGGGGGACTCCTCGCGGTCCTTCCACGAGCCGAAGTCGAGCGCGGCGAGATCGGCGAGCTCCAGGGCGGAGACCGCGCCGCGGCCGTTGGAGGTGCGGTTCACCCGACGGTCGTGGACCAGGACCAGATGGCCGTCGGCCGTGAGCCGTACATCGCATTCGAGGGCGTCGGCCCCGTCCTCGATGGCCTTGCGGTAGGCGGCCAGGGTGTGCTCGGGGGCATCCTCCGAGGCGCCGCGGTGGGCGACGACTTGGATGGGGCGCGGCGTTGCGTGGGTCACCGGGTCATGGTGCCACCGAGAGGCTCCGGATGTCGGGGGGAGCTCTGGGGAGAGCCCTGGGGAGAGCCCTGTGGGTGCTTCTGCGGATGCGTCCGATATGTCGGAGATAAAGGATGGGGGGAGACGCACAGGTCCGGCTTACAGTGCTCTGACGGGTCATGGGAAAGGCTTCGCCCTGGAACTTGTACGGCACGTCGAACGTTCAGTCGGACCGATCGCCAGTATTTCTGAAGCCGTGTGTGACGAGGAGAGAGCGCTGTGAGCACCGAGAACGAGGGCACCGCGGCCCCGACGCCCCCCGCGGCCCCGCCCGCACCCCCGGTGGCCGCTCCTGCCTCCGAGGCCCCCGAGGTTCCCACGGTCGCCGAGCCGGTGACCCAGCAGCTGCCGTCGACGCCGGCACCCGGCAGTGAGCCGACCCAACAGCTCCCCCACACGGGCTCGGAGAGGTGTATAGGAGACAGGGGGACGGGGAGAGGGTTGCGGGCACCATCGGCACCTCGAATCGGGTGATTTCGATCAAAATATCGCCACGGAAGCAGTACCGGGTGAGCTCCAGCCGGTCCCGGCCGACGGTGTCCCGGCTGTACGGGTACAGGCAGTCGCCCGTACCCGCCGGCCGCACCGGCTCGTGCCCGGCGGCCGCGGCGCGGGCCATCCTCTCGTCGTAGACGCCGGCGGCCTCGACCTGCTGCCGGGTCATCCCCGGTTCCGGCGGCCGCGGCGGGGAGTAGTCCAGCGGCCGGGCGTGGCCGACCAGTTGCAGGCCGAACATCAAGGTGGCCCCGATGCCGGCCAGGACGAGCAGCCCGGAGGCCGCCTGGGCGAGCGGGATCAGCAGCGGGGCCCGCCGCAGCCGCCGGGCGGCCGCGCCCGCGGTACCCGGCGTACGGGTCTGCGCGCGTTCCGCGTCGGTCTGCGCCGCCGTCGGGGGGACGGCCGGCAGCCGGGCCCGCACGGCGAAGCCCCCGGCGGGCCCCGGCCCGGCGGCCAGGTCGCCGCCGAGCAGGGCGACCCGCTCGCGCAGCCCGCTCAGGCCGCGGCCGGTGCCGGCCTCGGCCGCCGCGTCCCCCGCGCCCGGCGGCCGCACCGGGGCGGCCCCGTTGGCCACGGAGACCTCGACGGAGTCGGCGGTGTGCTCGATCCGCACCTCCACCGGCGCACCGGCCGCGTACCGGTGCACATTCGTCAGGGCCTCGCGCACGACCCGGTGCACCGCCCGCCGCACCCGCGGTTCGCGGTCGACGGTGTCGGGCCCGGTCCAACCGAAGCCGATGCGGACCCCGCCCGCACGGGACTCGGCGACCAGCGCCTCGATGTCGGCCCGGGTCCCGGTGGCGTCGGTCAGCGCGTCGGTTCCGGTGTCGCGGGACAGCGGCCCCAGCACCCCGAGCGCCTCGCGCAGCTCGTGCATGGCGTCGCGGGTGGCCTGGCGCACCTGGCCCGCGCTCTCGCGCAGTTCGCCGGCGTCTTCGCCGGCCCGGCCGCGCAGCGCCATCTCGAGGCCGCCGGCGTGCAGGGAGATCAGGCTGAGCCGGTGTCCGACGAGGTCGTGCATCTCGGCCGCGATGCGGGACCGCTCGTGGATGCGGGACTCGCTCTCGGCGAGCCGGCGGTTCTCCTCGGCGGCGGCGGCGCGCTCGCGCAGGGCGGCGAGGAGCCGCTGCTGCTGCCCGGCGGAAGCCCCGACCAGACCGGGTACCAGGACGGCGACCGCGGCGAGGACCCCGCCGAGGGTGAGCCCGTACTGCCAGGAGCCGAAGCCCTGGCGGTGGACCGTCGCGCCCGCCGTGAGCACGGTGAGCGCCCCGGCCCCGAACAGCACGGCGGCCCTGCGCCCGGCCCCGGCCAGCTGGTGGGCGACCGCGTAGGCGGTCACCGCCATCAGGACTCCGAGGCAGGACATCACCCCGAGCAGCACTCCCATGCCGAGCAGTGCCGCCTCCGGAAAGCGGCGCCGTACGACGAACAGGACCAGCGCGGCGAGCGCGACCACCGCCTTGGTGTGGACCGGCAGGCCGCCGCCGACCTGGTCGATGAGCCCGAACGCCAGCAGGACGAGGACACCCCCGCCGAACGCCTCGGCGGCGGCCCTGAGCAGCGAGCGACCCATGACAGACATATCCACGATTATCCGAGGCCGGAAGGGGGTCCGGCGTGAGCCTCGCGAGGGATCCGGCCCTCTGCCGAAGGGCAGAGGCAGGACTCAGGTATGAGCCGCTGTCACCCTTGGGGCAGAGTTTCGGTTCGTCCTCGGGAGGGACGCGGGTTACCCCTCCCCCCACGAATACTCGTACACATGAACCGCCGCCCTCTCGTCATCCTCGCCGCCACCGTGGGAGTCCTCGCCACCGCAGCCATCGCCCTTCCCAACCTCCCGCCCAACCCCCTGTCCGACGCGATCAACGACCGGGTCTTCAAGGAGAAGGGCATGCGCTTCGCCACGGCCGCCGACGCCCCGACGCGCGGGGAACGGTCGTGGGTGCTGCCGGACTGGGTGCCGAAGGACGCGACCGCCGTGCGAATAAAAGCGCGCACGGACAGTGGGGCACGGCTGCTCCGGTTCACCCTGGGCGCCACCCCGCTGGACGGACCGCAGTGCTCGGCGGCCGTGGCGAAGAAACCCGCGGGGAGGGTGCCGGCCGCCAAGTGGTGGCCGGCCGGCACGCGGGAGGAGGAGCGGCCCGAGTGCCGCGACTACTACCAGTACCAGGTCACAGTGCGGGGCCGGGAGGTCTACGCCTGGACCGACGGCACTCCGTCGCCCGGCGCGAAGACGGGGGACGGCGCCCCGGTCCGGCAGGCGGCGCGCGGAGGCCGCTGATCAGGCGGCGGGCGGCGCGCGCCCGCTGATCCAGGACGCCCGGCACGCGCGGCGCTCGTCGGTACGGGCCGGCGGCGGGCCGCGCACCGGCACCGCGGACCGCAGACCGCAGACCGCTGCACCGCTGCACCGAGGACCACAGACCGCCGCGACGCGCAGAAATCACGTTCCCCGGCGCACGGCGGGCCGTTATCGTCACCGCCATGGACATCCGACCCGCCAGCACCCCTGCCGAACTCCTGGCCGCGGAGGGACTCTTCGACGGGCCCGTGCGCCCGGACTGGTCGCAGCGGTTCCTCGACGCCCCCGGGCACCTGATGCTCATCGCCTACGTGGACGGCGTACCCGCCGGGATGGTCTCCGGCATCGAGATGAGCCACCCGGACAAGGGCACCGAGATGTGCCTGTACGAGCTCTCCGTGGACGAGGGCTACCGTCGGCGCGGCATCGGCCGTGCGCTGACCGCGGCGCTCGCCGCCGAGGCCGGGGCCCGCGGCTGCTACGGCATGTGGGTGGGTGTGGACACGGACAACGAGGCCGCCCTGGCCACGTACGAGGCGGCCGGAGCCCAGGACGAGGGCGTCTTCTCCATGCGCGGCTGGCCCATCGGCCAGTAGGCCGCCCGGCCTGGTGGCCACCAAGCCGCCCGGCCTGGTCCCCGGGCCAGTCCCCGGGCCGGCACCCCGTAGCCCGCGCGGCGGCGTGTCGTGGGGCCAGTCGGCGCACCCTCCGCGCGGCCGGCCCGTGCCTCGCCGAGCATCGGCCGCATGACCGCATTCACCGCGCTGCTCCCGGCCGCCGCCCTGCTGGCGGTGGCCACCGCCCTGCCGCCGTACGCCGCCGCCGAAGCCACAGCCGCCACCACCACCGCCACCGTCGAAGCCGGCCCCGGTGCCGAGACCGCGCCCTACGTCGTGGTGCTCGAGGACCGGCTCTCCCGCGCCTCCGCCCTCGCCTCCACGCGTGCGCTCGTCGCGGAGGCCGAGGCTTCCGGCGACCGCGTCGGCACCGTCTACGACACCGCCCTGAACGGCTTCGCCGTCCGCACCACCGCCGCCCGCGCCGCCGAACTCGCCGCCGATCCGCGGGTGGCCTCCGTGGAGCCCGACGCGACGTTCCTGGTCAACGGGGTGAGCGTCGGCCGCGACACACCGAGCGCCCCGGTCGACGCTCAGCCCCTGGTCCAGTCCTCCGCGCCCTGGGCCCTGGACCGGATCGACCAGCGCGAGCTCCCGCTCGACGGCTCGTACGCGTACCCGGCCACGGCACGGGGGGTCACCGCGTACATCGTGGACACCGGGATCAACACCCTGCACCAGGAGTTCGGCGGCCGCGCCCGCTGGGGCGCCAACGCCGTGTACATGGAGGGCGCCACGGACTGCAACGGCCACGGCACGCACGTCGCGGGAACGGTCGGCGGAGCCACCTACGGCGTCGCCAAGGAGGTCTCGCTCGTCGCCGTGAAGGTCGCGAACTGCCGTGGGGAGGCGAGCCTGTCGGCCATCACGCGCGGGATCGACTGGATGGTCAAGGACTCCCTCAAGCACCCCGCGACCCCTGCCGTGGCGAACATGAGCGTGGGCGGCAGCCACAGCTTCGCCCTGAACAGGGCCGTGACCCGCGCCGTCGCGGCCGGGATCACCTTCGCCGTGGCCGCGGGCAACGCGGCCGAGGACGCCTGCACCGGCTCCCCCTCGGGCGTTCTGCAGGCACTCACCGTGGGCGCGACCGACGCCGGGGACCGGCGGCCCTCCTTCTCCAACCACGGCCCCTGCGTGGACCTCTCCGCCCCGGGCGTGGCCGTCACCTCGGCCTGGAAGGGCTCCGCGACGGCCCTCGCGCGAGCCTCCGGCACCTCGATGGCGGCCCCGCACGCGGCGGGCGCCGCGGCGCTGGTGCTCGCGCGGGACCTGGCGGCCGGCGGCCCGCGCAAGACCCCGGCGCAGGTGGCCGAAATCCTTCTGCGGGACGCCGTACGGGACCGGATCACGGCCCTGCCGGCCGGTACTCCGAACCTGCTGCTCCACGTCCCGGCCGAGAAGTAGCCCGTACGAGGACCCCCGCCGGCGGTGACCCGCCCGCCGGCGGGAGCCGGCCCCGCGCGTCCCCCACCGCGCCGCCGCGGCGAAGCGCAGCTCAGCGCCGGAGCGCCGCCCTCCGGCGAACCCACCCGCCCCACCCGTACAACCCACCGGCCGGTCGGTATCCGGCCCGCCGGCCCACCCGGCCTGATGGCACATCAATTTCTGTGTGCTTCGGGCGAAAGCAAGTCATTGACTTCTCATCACAGCGACGCGTCAATGTCGGCCACCGCACCGGCTCGGCCTCCCCCACACAGCGGGTGGGGGGAGGGTTCGTATGACGAAGGAGTCGCGACCCAGTGAGTACAACGTTTCGACGAAGAGTTCTGGCCGGGACGGGCGCCTTGTCCCTCGCCCTGACGGGCGCCGTGGTGGGCCTGTCGGGCACCGCGCAGGCCGCGACCAAGACGACGCCCGTCCAGATGGACTGCGTCGCGCCCCCGCCCCAGGCGGGCGCCTCGGGCAGTCAGCCCTTCACGGTCACGCTGCCCGACGGCGCCAAGGCCGGCGACGTGGTCCCGATCAGCATCGACCCGGGTGCGAGCCCGGTCATCCCCGGCTTCTCGGTGACGACCACCAACGTCTCCAAGATCACCCTCAAGGTCGGGTCGACCACGCAGACGGTCGTCAGCCCGCCCGAGACGGTCAACGTGGTCGCCGGGCAGCCGCTCGACCCGGCCGCGTTCTCCGGCACCATCAAGATCCCGGACGGCAGCGAGGGGACCACGGTCAACGTGGCCCTGGACCTGTCGGTGACCGACGCGAGCCTCATGGGCTCGGTCTTCACCACCACCTGCACCCCGAGCCCGCGCCCGAGCGCGTCGCTCGGATCGGTGGCCGTCGAGGCGCTGCCCAAGGACCCGGTCACCACGAAGCTGACGCCCAACAGCGGCAAGGCCGGCACCGCGGTCGTCGTCACGGGCGCCAACTTCCCGGCCGGTCCGGTCACCTGTTCCGCGCTCAAGGCCGGCGTCGCCACCGGTGACACCGGCACCGGTACGGCCGCCGCGTCCGGCGCCGCGACCTGCAACCTCACCGTCACCAAGGCTGCCGACGAGATCAAGATCGACGGCTCGCTCCCCCCGTTCAAGGCCTTCGTCTTCGTCGTCGAACAGCCCGGCGTGCAGAACCCGGTCGACGTCGAGGTCCTGCCCGGTCCGCTGGCCATCGGCCCGCAGTCCGGCAACCCGGCCGTCGACTTCGGCAAGGTCACCATCAACGGCAAGGCCCAGTCGGTCGTGGGGCAGTTCACCGCGATGGCCGTCCAGGACTTCCGCGGCGGGACCCTCGGCTGGGACGTCTCGGCGACCCGTACGCCGTTCCTGAACGCGGTCACCGGCCACTCGATGGCCAAGGCGCAGCTCGGCATCCAGCCGTCCTGCAAGGTGACCAACGTGGACAGCCCGAGCACCTGCTCCGCGGGTGCGCCGGGTGCGATCTCCGACGTCCCGATGAAGATCGCCTCCCAGGCCGCGGGCGGTGAGGACCTGACCGGTGGCGAGTTCGAGATCGGCGGCGCCGGAATGATCCAGCTCCCGCCGTTCATGTTCGCGGACACCTACCAGTCGGTCGTCACCTTCTCGATCGCCTGACCCGTACGGCCCCGCTCCATCCCGGGTGGTGCGGCGCTCCGGCGCCGCACCACCCTTCCGCGCATCCCCACCACACCCCGTCCGGCCCGACTGGAGAACCGCCCATGCGCACCCGCACCCTCCTCCTCGGCCTGCTCCTCGGCCTCGCCGCCCTGCTGCTCCCGGCCTCGCCCGCGACGGCCGCGGACAACGGCACGTGGGGTGTCTTCCCGACCCCGCCCGCCGGTGCGGCGATGACCGACCGCGCGTACTTCTTCCACCAGGGCTCGGCCGGCACCACCGTCAACGACAGCGCGACGATCGTGAACTCCTCCGACAAGGAGCTGACGTTCCAGGTCTTCGCCACCGACGCCGTGAACACCCCGGTGGGCGGCGCCTTCGCGCTGCTGCCGGTCGAGACGAAGCCCAAGGACGTCGGCACCTGGGTCGCGCTGCCGCCCGAGGCGAAGACGACCGTGACCGTGCCGCCCAAGGGCCGCAAGGACTTCCCGTTCTCCGTGAAGGTCCCGGCGGACGCGACGCCCGGTGACCACGTGGGCGGGATCGTCGCCCTCAACACCGAAGTGGAGGGCACGCAGCAGGAGGGCAAGGTCAAGGTCGGGGTGAAGCGCCAGGTGGGCGCCCGCCTCTACTTCCGGGTGCCGGGGCCGGTGACGCCCGGGCTGAGCGTCGAGGACGTGAAGGTCAGCCGGTCGGCGCCGCTGCTGCCCTGGGTGAAGGACGCCCACGCCAAGATCTCCTACTCCCTGGTCAACCGGGGCAACGTGGTCGTCGAGCCGAGCGTGACGGTCTCCGCCGAGGGCCTGTTCGGCCGCAGCGTGCTGGACCGGCCGGCGCGCGAGCTGAAGCTCGTGCTGCTGCCGGGCCAGCGGATCGAGCTGACCGAGGACTGGGCGGACGCACCGCAGTCGGACTGGGTCACCGTCGACATCAGCGCCTCCGCCTCCGCCTACCCCGACCTCGTCTCCGAGTCCTCCACCGACTTCCTCGCCGTGCCGTGGTCCGCGCTGGGCGCGCTCCTGGTGCTGGCGGGCGCCGGCATCACCGCCCTGGTGGTCCGCCGACGCCGCCGCAGCGGCACCGAACAGCCCCACGAGACCCCGGACTTGGCTGAAGCGCGCTGACCGGAGAGGGTGTCCCCAGGTGACGGCATCCGGCCATCACCGCTACGGGGGAGGCAGCAGTCATGGAACGACAGCGCGGCGAAGAAGGTCCCGACCGGCCGGCCCCCGGGCAGGACGCCGCAGGCCGGCCGCGGGACGCCGCCGGCCACGGGGTGGGGCTGCTGGCCCTCCTCGAGCGGACGCTCGGCACGGGAACGGCCGCCTACCTGCCCGGCGACGGCTGGATCCGGCTGACCCTCCCGCTCGACGACGGCGGCCCGGCCCCGGTCACGGTGGACGTGGTCGCGGACACCCGGCGGGCGCCGCGCGGGATCGCGTACCTGCTGCCGGGCGGCGGGCTGAACTTCTGCGCCGAGTTCTTCACGCCGGGCGACCTCGGCCTCGCCCAAGAGCTGCGCCGCGAGGGTCTCCTCGTCGTCGGGGTCACCCCGCGCGAGGACGCGGCGACGGCGGCCGACATCGGCGCCGATCGGGGGCTCGCGGCGCACCGCCGGGACCTCGCCCGGGTCGTGTCGGCGCTGGACGGCGCACTCGGGCTGCCCTACCAGTACGTCGGGCACTCCGCCGGAGCCGCCCTCGCGCTGGACGCCGCCGCCCACGACCGCTCGCCGCGCCTGTCCCGGGTGGTGGTCCTGGACACGACCGGGCCGTACGAGGGCGACCTGGCCGTACGGGCGGCCGCGACCCGGGACGCGTACGAAGCCCAGCTCGCGCGGGGCGCGTACGCGGCGGACCCGGGTCTGGCGGCGATGATCGCCCGGGCCGTCACCGACCCGCAGGCACCCTCCCCGGTCCCCTGGCCGCCGGACCCGGCGCTCCGCTTCACCAACGCCGGGCTCGCCCACTTCGCGCTGGTCCGCACGGCCGCGCTGCCCGGCCCCGCGAACTGGATCCACGCCCAGGGCCACAGCGCGGGCTCCTACGTCTTCGGGGCGACGCCGGCCGAGGACCGTTTCGGCCTGACCCACACCCCGCTGGCCACCTGGCACGCCGCCGCCTCCGCCCTGGGCAGCGGGCTGGTCCCGACCGCACTGATGCGGGACCTGGCCGCGATCTGGGCGGGTGACGAGAAGACGTACGCGCTCCCCTGGGAGCGGATCGAAGCCGAGGTGGTGTGGGTCAACACCGAGCTGGGGCGCGGCGACCACCCGCGCGGCGCCCGGCTGATCCGGGACGGCGGCAACCGGCGGGTCCGCTTCACCGTGGTCCCGGGCTACGGGCACGGCGACGCGGTGTGGTCCACGACGGCGGCGGCCGACGTCTGGTCGCTGTTCTAGCGCGGTGCCCCGGAAGGTTCCCGGGGCCGGGGCGATTCCCGGGGCGGTTCCCGGGGCCGGGAACGGACTCGCCCCCCGCGGTGAGGGTTGCGGGGGGCGAGCGGTCGCGACGGACCCGGGGCACGGCCGGGCCTGCGGTCACGCGGTCACGCGGTCACGCGGTCCTGCGGTCGGTCAGTGGTTGCGCGGGAACCCGAGGTCCACACCCGCCGGGGCGTCGGACGGGTCGGGCCAGCGGGTGGTGACGACCTTGCCGCGCGTGTAGAAGTGGATGCCGTCGTTCCCGTAGATGTGGTGGTCACCGAAGAGCGAGTCCTTCCAGCCACCGAAGGAGTGGTAGCCCACCGGCACCGGGATCGGCACGTTGACGCCGACCATGCCGGCCTCGACCTCCAGCTGGAAGCGGCGGGCGGCGCCGCCGTCGCGGGTGAAGATCGCGGTGCCGTTGCCGAACGGCGAGGCATTGATGAGCGCCAGGCCCTCCTCGTAGGTCTCGGCGCGCAGCACGCACAGGACCGGGCCGAAGATCTCGTCGCGGTAGGCGTCCGAGTCGGTCTTGACGTTGTCGAGCAGCGACAGGCCGATCCAGTGGCCGTTCTCGTTGCCCTCCACCGTGTAGCCGGTGCCGTCGAGGACCACGTCGGCGCCCTGCGCGGCCGCGCCCTCCACGTACGAGGCGACCTTGTCGCGGTGGACGGCGGTGATCAGCGGGCCCATCTCGGAGGCCGGGTCGTTGCCGGGGCCGATCTTGATCTTCTCGGCGCGCTCGCGGATCTTCTCGACGAGGGTGTCGCCGATGGAGCCGACGGCCACGACGGCCGAGATCGCCATGCAGCGCTCGCCGGCCGAGCCGTAGGCGGCCGAGACCGCCGCGTCGGCGGCCGCGTCCAGGTCGGCGTCCGGCAGCACCAGCATGTGGTTCTTTGCGCCGCCCAGGGCCTGCACGCGCTTGCCGTTGGCGGAGGCGGTGGTGTGGATGTGGCGGGCGATCGGGGTCGAGCCCACGAAGGAGACGGCCGCGATGTCGGGGTGCGCGAGGAGCGCGTCGACGGCGACCTTGTCACCGTGGACCACGTTCAGCACGCCCGCCGGCAGACCGGCCTGGCTCGCGAGCTGCGCCAGCAGCGTGGAGGCCGAGGGGTCCTTCTCGCTCGGCTTGAGGATGAAGGTGTTGCCGCAGGCCACGGCCAGCGGGAACATCCACATCGGCACCATCGCCGGGAAGTTGAACGGGGTGATGCCCGCGACCACGCCGATCGGCTGGCGGATCGAGGAGACGTCGACGCGGCTGGAGACGGACGTCGACAGCTCGCCCTTGAGCTGCACGGTGATCCCGCAGGCCAGCTCGACGATCTCCAGGCCGCGGGCGACCTCGCCCAGCGCGTCCGAGTGCACCTTGCCGTGCTCGGCGACGATCAGGTCGGCGATCGCGTCGCGGTTGGCGTCCAGCAGGGCGCGGTAGGCGAACAGCACCTTGGTGCGGGCGGCCAGCGAGGACTGGCCCCAGGACAGGAACGCCTCCTTGGCGACCCGTACGGCGGCGTCCACCTCGTCGGCGGACGCGAGGGCCACCTGCGTGGTGACCTCGCCGGTGGCGGGGTCGGTGACCGGGCCGTAGTTGCCCGAAGCGCCCTCGACGGTCTTGCCACCGATCCAGTGGTTGACGGTCTTCATGCCTTGCTCCTTCACAGATGGCGACGTCGATGCGCGGCTTGCCGGTCGTACTCTTCGCGGGCTTCCACCGCCGACGCACGGGTCGCGGTCTCGGCCACAGGAACATCCCACCACGCCTGCGCCGGGGGTAGGCCCGACACAGTGTCGGGTGTTCGGGTCTGTGCGTAGACACATGTGGGACGGTCCGCGGCTCGCGCCTCGGCGAGGGCTTTCCGCAGGTCACCAATGGTGTGGGCGCGGATCACGGCCATCCCGAGGGAGGCCGCGTTGGCCGCGAGGTCCACCGGCAGCGGCGCGCCGCTGTACGAACCGTCGACCGCCCGGAAGCGGTACGCGGTCCCGAACCCCTCGCCGCCCACCGCGTCCGAGAGGCCGCCGATGGAGGCGTATCCGTGGTTGTCGAGGATCACCACCTTGACCGGGATCCCCTCCTGCACGGCGGTGACGATCTCGGTCGGGTTCATCAGGTACGTCCCGTCGCCGACCAGGGCCCACACCGGGCGGCCGGGCGCGGCCAGCGCGGTGCCGATCGCGGCGGGGATCTCATAGCCCATGCAGGAGTAGCCGTATTCGACGTGGTACTGGTCGGCGGAGCGGGTCCGCCACAGCTTGTGCAGGTCTCCGGGGAGCGAGCCGGCGGCGTTGACCAGGATGTCGTCGCCGTCGACCAGGGCGTCGAGCAGCCCGAGCACCTGTGCCTGGGTCGGGACGGCGTCCTCGTCGGGAGCCGCGCAGGCCCGGTCGACCAGCCGCTCCCACGTCCTCTTCCCTTCTTTGTACGCCGCCTCGTACGCGGGGTCCACCCGGTACCCGGCGACCTCGGCCCGGAGATCTTCCAGACCCTCCCGCGCATCGCAGACCAGGGGGCGGGCCGCGAGCTTGTGGGCGTCGTACGGGTCCAGGTTGAGGCCGACGAACCGCACGTCCGGGTGGCGGAAGAGGGTCGCGGAGGCGGTGGTGAAGTCGGTGAGGCGGGTCCCGACGGCGATCACCAGGTCGGCCTCGCGGGCCAGCGCGTCGGCGGTGGCCGTGCCCGTGTGCCCGATCCCGCCCACGTCGGCGGGGTGGTCCCAGGCCAGGACGCCCTTGCCCGCCTGGGTGACGGCGACCGGGATCCCGGTGGCCTCCGCGAACTCCGCCAGCGCGGCCTGCGCCGCGCTGTGCCGGACCCCGCCGCCGGCGATGACCAGGGGCCGCGCGGAGCCCCGTACGGCCTCGGCCGCGCGCGCGAGCTCCGTACGGTCGGGCCGGGGCCGGCGCACGCCCCACACGCGCTCGGCGAAGAACTCCGCCGGCCAGTCGTACGCCTCGGCCTGCACGTCCTGCGGCAGCGCGAGGGTGACGGCGCCGGTCTGGACGGGGTCGGTCAGGACCCGCACGGCCTGCAGGGCGGCGGGGACCAGGGCTTCGGGGCGGGTGATCCGGTCGAAGTACCGGGAGACGGGGCGCAGGGTGTCGTTGACGGAGACGTCCCCCGCGTGGGGGACCTCGAGCTGCTGGAGCACGGGGTCGGCGGGCCGGGTGGCGAAGGCGTCCCCGGGCAGCAGGAGCACCGGGATCCGGTTGACGGTGGCGAGGGCGGCCCCGGTGACGAGGTTGGTGGCCCCGGGCCCGATGGAGGTGGTCACGGCGTGGGCGGACAGCCGCCCGCTCTGCCGCGCGTACCCGACGGCGGCGTGCACCATGGCCTGCTCGTTGCGCCCTTGCAGGAACGGCATCTCCTCGCGGCCGGTCTCCAGCAGGGCCTGCCCGATCCCGGCGACGTTCCCGTGCCCGAAGATCCCCCAGGTGGCGGCGATGAGCCGCTGCCGGTGTCCGTCGCGCTCGGTGTACTGGCGGGCGAGGAAGCGGACGAGGGCCTGCGCGACGGTGAGCCGGACGGGCGGCGTCATACGGGGTCCTCCGCGCGGTAGAAGGGCAGCCGGGGGTCGGTGTCCCGGCCGGCCCAGGTGGAGCGGATCCAGCCGTGGTCGGGGTGGTCGCTGATGAGCCACTCCCGCGTCCGGCCGGGCCCTGCCATGACGTTGAGGTAGTACATGTCGTGTCCGGGCGCGGCGATGGACGGGCCGTGCCAGCCGTCCGGGATGAGCACGGTGTCCCCGGTCCTCACCTCGGTGAGGATGTCGGTCTTCCCGGCCGGGGACGGGCTGACACGCTGGTAGCCGAGTCCGGGCGTGTTCCCGTGGGCGCGGATCTCGTAGAAGTAGATCTCCTCCAGCCGGGACTCCTCGCCGGGGCGGTGCTCGTCGTGCTTGTGCGGCGGGTAGGAGGACCAGTTCCCGCCGGGGGTGAGCACCTCGACGGCGATGAGCCGGTCGCAGGGGAAGGCGTCGGCGGCGGCGAAGTTGTTGACCTGGCGGGAGCACTGGCCGGCGCCGCGCAGTTCCACCGGGATCCGGTGGGCGGGCCCGTACCGGGCGGGGAGGACCTCGTCGCACCGTGCGCCCGCGAGCGCGAAGCGGCCGCCGGCGGCCGACCGGATCTCGGCGCGGCCGTCCCGGGGGAGGTAGGCGAAGTCGGTGACTCCGTCGAACACCCCGGTCCGCCCGCGCAGTTCGAAGACCTGCGGTCCGCTCCCGGTTCCGGGAAGGGGCGGGGTGGGGAAAGCCGCCCGCAGGGCCCGGCCCGCGCCCCCGCACCCGCCGGGCCGTATCGTGGACCCGCACGAGAACCCGCACGTCAGCACCACGCGGCGCACCGCACCACCCCGCCGCACCACCCCGCCGCTCCAGTGCCGCAGCGGCAAGACAGCACGACGACCGCTGCATCAGGAGCCGCACCGCCATGGCTGAACACCCCGCGTACCCCGTCGGCCTGAGACTCGCGGGCCGCCGCGTCGTCGTCGTCGGCGGCGGCCAGGTCGCCCAGCGGCGCCTGCCCGCGCTCATCGCGGCCGGCGCCGACATCGTCTTGATCTCGCCCTCCGCGACCCCCTCCGTGGACGCCATGGCGGAGACCGGCGAGATCCGCTGGGAACGCCGCCGCTACCAGGACGGCGACCTCACCGACGCCTGGTACGCGCTGATCGCCACCCGCGACAAGGCCGCCAACGACGCCGCGTCGGCCGAAGCGGAGCGGGCCCGCGTCTGGTGCGTCCGCGCCGACGACGCCGAAGCGGCCACCGCCTGGACCCCGGCCACCGGCCGCGTCGAGGGCGTCACCGTCGCCGTGCTGACGGGCAACGACCCGCGCCGCTCCGCCGCCGTACGGGACGCGGTCGTCGAGGGCCTGCGCGACGGAAGCCTCGCCGCTCCCGGCCGCCGCCACCACACCCCCGGTGTCTCCCTCGTCGGCGGGGGTCCCGGCGACCCCGACCTGATCACGGTCCGCGGACGGCGCCTCCTCGCCGAGGCCGATGTCGTCATCGCCGACCGCCTCGGCCCCCGCGACCTCCTCGACGAGCTCCCGCCGCACGTCGAGGTCATCGACGCCGCGAAGATCCCGTACGGCCGCTTCATGGCCCAGGAGGCCATCAACAACGCCCTCATCGAGCACGCCAGGGCCGGCAAGGCCGTCGTCCGGCTCAAGGGCGGCGACCCGTACGTCTTCGGCCGCGGCATGGAGGAGCTCCAGGCCCTCGCCGAGGCGGGCATCTCCTGCACCGTCGTCCCCGGCATCTCCAGCTCCATCTCGGTGCCCGGCGCGGCCGGCATCCCGGTCACGCACCGGGGCGTCGCGCACGAGTTCACCGTGGTCAGCGGCCACGTCGGCCCCGACGACCCGCGCTCCCTGGTGGACTGGGCCTCCCTCGCCAAGCTCACCGGCACCCTGGTCATCCTCATGGGCGTCGACAAGATCGGCCTGATCGCCGAGGCGCTGGTCCGCCACGGCCGCCCCGCCGACACCGCCGTCGCCGTCATCCAGGAGGGCACCACCGCCGCCCAGCGCCGGGTGGACGCCACCTTGGCCACGGTCGGCGAGACCGTCAGGGCCCAGGAGGTGCGGCCCCCGGCCGTCATCGTCATCGGCGACGTGGTGAACGTGCACCGGCCGGCCTAGCGCCCGGCCGTCAGGCCGCCAGGACAACCCCGCAGCGGAGCCGTTGGCACCGCACCCAGGACAAGGCAGTATCACCCTGTGGCTGATCTCATCACCGTCGAGGACCCCGACGACCCGCGCCTGCGCGACTACACGGGCCTGACCGACGTCGAACTGCGGCGCAGGCGCGAGCCCGCGGAAGGTCTCTTCATCGCCGAGGGCGAGAAGGTGATCAGACGTGCCAAGGACGCCGGGTACGAGATGCGCTCGATGCTGCTCTCCGCCAAGTGGGTCGACGTCATGCGCGACGTCATCGACGAGCTCCCGGCCCCGGTCTACGCCGTCAGCCCGGAGCTCGCCGAGCGCGTCACCGGCTACCACGTGCACCGCGGCGCCCTCGCCTCGATGCAGCGCAAGCCGCTGCCCACGGCCGAGGAACTCCTCGCCACCACCCGGCGCGTGGTCATCATGGAAGCGGTGAACGACCACACCAACATCGGCGCCATCTTCCGCAGCGCGGCCGCCCTCGGGATGGACGCGGTGCTGCTCTCGCCCGACTGCGCGGACCCGCTGTACCGGCGCTCCGTCAAGGTCTCCATGGGCGCGGTGTTCTCCGTCCCCTACGCCCGCCTGGAAGCCTGGCCCAAGAGCCTGGACTCGGTCCGCGAGGCCGGCTTCAAGCTGCTCGCCCTCACCCCGCACCAGAAGGCCTCGCCGATCGACGTGGCCGCCCCGCAGACGCTGGACCGGGTCGCCCTGATGCTGGGCGCGGAGGGGGACGGGCTCTCCACGCAGGCGCTGGTCGCCGCCGACGAATGGGTGCGGATCCCCATGGCGCACGGAGTGGACTCGCTGAACGTGGGCGCGGCCGCGGCCGTCGCCTTCTACGCGGTGGCGAGCGGCCGCCCGTAGGAAGTCCCGGGGACGGGCCCGCGCGGCCCCGGGCCTCGGCTCCGGCTCGGGCCTCGGCTCCCGGTTCCGGCCTCGGCTAGAGCTTCTGGGCGAGCGCGATGCCCAGCGCCACCAGCAGCGTCACCACGACGAAGACGATCAGGCGCTGGCGCATCAGCTTCGGGTCCGGCCGCGACGGCCGCCGTCCCGTCCCCGTCGTACGGGGCGCCGGACGTCCGCCCGTGCGCCCGGCGGTGGACCCGGGTCCCCGCGAGCCGGTGCCCCGCGGCGACGAGGGCCGCGAGTGCGGCCCGCTGTGCGGCCCCTGGGCCGATCCCTGTCCTTGGCCCTGCCCCTGGCCTTGACCCTGACCGTGGCCGCCCGTTCCCGGCCCCTGGAGCCTGGACACCGGGGTGCCGTCGGTACGGCGCTCCGCGCGCTCCTCGGCGTACCCCTCGGCGAGCCGCCCCGTGGGCCGCTCCGTCCGCGCCCGCTGTGCCGGCGGCCGGCTGTCGCCCAGCCCGTGCGCCTCGCGGGCCGCGATCTCCTTGAGCCGCATCGACAGCTGGAGCGTGCTCGGCCGCTCCTCGGGGTCCTTGGCCAGGCAGGCCCGCACGAGGGGGGCCAGCGCGTCCGGGACACCCTGGAGGTGCGGCTCCTCGTGCACCACCCGGTACAGCATGACCTCGGAACTGCCGTGCCCGAAGGGCGAGTCGGCGGTGGCCGCGTAGGCGAGGGTGGCGCCGAGCGAGAAGACGTCCGTCGCGGGGGTGACGGCGGCGCCGCGCACCTGCTCGGGTGCCAGGAACCCGGGGGAGCCGACGGCGGTCCCCACGTGCGTGAGGGTGCTCGCGCCGGTGGCCCAGGCGATCCCGAAGTCGATGATGCGCGGGCCCTTGGGCGACAGCAGGATGTTCGAGGGCTTCAGGTCGCGGTGGACGACCCCGGCCTCGTGGACGGCGACCAGGCCCTCGGCGAGCGCCGCGCCGATGGAGGCGATCTGCGAGGCCGTGAGCGGGCCCTCCTCGGCCACCTTGTCGTGCAGGGAGGGGCCGGGCACGTACTGCGTGGCGAACCAGGGGCGCTCGGCCTCCAGGTCCGCGGCGACCAGGCGCGCGGTGCACCCGCCGCGGATCCGCCGGGCGGCGGAGACCTCGCGGGCGAAGCGCGAGCGGAACTCCTGGTCCTCGGCGAGGTCCGGCCGGATCACCTTGAGCGCGACGCGCTGGCCGCGCCGGTCGGATCCGAGGTAGACGACGCCCATGCCGCCGGCGCCGAGGCGCCGGTGCAGCCTGAACGAGCCGACGACACGCGGGTCCTCGCGCCGGAGCCGCATCATCGCCATGTCCACCCCGCTGACCGGTCGTCCTGTTGACGTGGCACAGCTTACGGACCATCCGGCATGCGCGCTCAGAGGCCGCGCCCTCGCCGGGAGATTCGATTGTCAGTACGGGGCAGTCCACTTGAGGGACCCTCAGGCCACCGGTCGGACGCGTGTGCGGTAGCGGGGTCCGATCCCAAAGAGCCGTCGGTCCAAGGGAATTGGGATGCCGGACCGTCCGTCCGGGACGGGCTCCCCGCCGTGCGGTCCGGCCAGGTCCGGTTGATCTTGGGACTGCCTGGTCGCCGACCATACGTGCACGGACGGTGACGGAAGTGAGCGAAGTCACCACCCTCCGGTCATCCCCTCCGGGATGACCCTCAGAGCGGGGGGCCGGTCTCCACCCAGGGGAGTACGCGCGAGGTGGCCCCGTCATCCTCCCGGAGGCCCGGCAATGGGTACGAGGGCATGAGGCCAGGGCCCTTTCCCGCGCCTAGTGTTGAAGACAAGCGGCGGGTGGAGCACTCGTCCCCCGAGGTCACAAGCCCGCCGCTGCCAAACGACAGGGAGAGGACCATGGCGGACATCGCACGGCAGGGACGCAAGGCATTCGCGTTCAACGGCCATGAGTCCGGCCACCGCCACCCGTTGGTGGCGGCGGCGATGGTGCTCCCCCTGGCCGCCCTCCTGCTCTTCCTCTTCGGAGGCTTCGACCAGGTGGTGGCACAGGCGTCGTCCGTGAGCGTGATGCTGGGGCGCTGAGCGGCGCCCCGGGTCCAGGAGAGCGGCCTGGACCGGGGCTGTCACCGGCCGAACCCCGTGGGGACGGGGGCGCGGCCAACGGACGGCAGGAGAAGGGTGTTGCCCGTACGACTGGGGAGTCGGACGGGCAGCACCCTTTTTCATGCCCCGGCGCCTCCGGTCCGACTCCGGTCCGTCGCCGGTCCGCCCCGGGTCCGCTGCGTGCGCTTGGCGGGCGCTGCGTACCCTCGTCCGGAGGACCACCCGATCGGGGTGTCACGGTGCGGGGAGGTCACGATCGACGGCGAGCGCATCGACACCGGGTACGCCGCCCTCGCCGCGTACGCGGGCGCGACGCGGTACGAGGTCCTCGCCGACCGGGACGACGGCACGGTCGTCCGCTGCGGGGACACCGTGGCCAAGGCGCACGCGGGGGACAGTGACCCCGACGCCCTGGCCGTACGGATCCGGATCGCCGGGGACGCCGCGCTGGCCGGGGTCCTGCTGACCCCGCTGCGCGCCGGGCTCGGCCGGGTCGAGGACCGGGCCGTCTCGCTGTGGCCCTACGGTGCTCCGGTCGCCCCGGACCGTCCCGAGGACGCGCCCTGGGAGGCGGCCGCCGAGCTCGTGGCGGGCCTCCACCGGACCCCGCTCCACCGGCTCCCGGCCCCGGTCCCCCCGATGCGCGGCCCCGCCAAGCTGGCCCGCGCGCTGCGCCGCCTCGCCGCGGCCCACCCGCCAGCGGCCCCCGCCACCGCGGACACCGACGCCAGTACCGACGCCAGCACCGACACGGATGCCCGTGCGATGGCACGGTTCGTGCGGTCCGCCGCGGCGACGCTCCCCGGATGGGCCCGGGGCGAAGGGGCGCAGCCGCCCGGCGGGTCGCTGTGCCACGGGGACCTGCACCTGGGCCAGCTGGTCCGTGGCCCGGCGGGGCGGTGGCGGCTGATCGACATCGACGACCTCGGGGTCGGCGCGCCCGCCTGGGACCTCGCCCGGCCCGCGGCCTGGTACGCCGCCGGACTGCTCGACACGGAGACCTGGCTGCGCTTCCTCGACGCCTACCGCGCCGCCGACGGCCCCGCCGCGGGACCGCCCGGCTGCGACCCCTGGCCGGAACTCGACGTCGCTGCCCGCGCACTCACCGTCCAGACGGCGGCGCTGGCCCTGGCCAAGGCGGCCGGCGAGGGACGCCGACTGGACGACGGGGAGCGGCTGATGGTGGACGCCTGTGCCCGAATTGCCTCCCTCCCGACCGACTTGGAGCCGGGGGCTCCGTCGTAGGGTGAGCCCCACGCCACCGGGTAGGCATCCGGTGTCGACGCAGACGGCGAGGAGTTGATCCGGTCATGCAGTGTCCGAAGTGTCACGCGATGATGCACACGTACAACCGCAACGGTGTCCAGATAGAGCAGTGCAGCGGCTGCCGCGGCATCTTCCTCGACTACGGCGAACTCGAGGCGCTGACCCGCCTGGAGTCCCAGTACACCTCCCAGTACGGCCAGGTCCCGCCGCCCGCGGCGCCGCCGGCCCCGGCGCCCTACCCGGCGCAGCACGCCGCGCCCGCGCCCGCCTGGGGCGCCCCGCAGCACGGCGGCTACGGCCACGGTCACGGCCACCGCAAGGGCGGCTTCGGCCGGATGCTCTTCTCGTCCTGACGGTGCGCGGTGGGCGGGTCGGCACGGCCCGGCCCCCGCGTCCCCCTCCGGTCCGCACGCGCGCGGTCCGCACACACCGCACACGCGAAAGCCCCGGCCGTCGAGACGGCCGGGGCTTTCGATGCGAGTGCGCGATACTGGGATTGAACCAGTGACCTCTTCCGTGTCAGGGAAGCGCTCTCCCGCTGAGCTAATCGCGCGGGACCACCAGCACGGTGCGAACACCGCGGCGGCAAGGGCAAGCGTACTGCGTGCGCGATACTGGGATTGAACCAGTGACCTCTTCCGTGTCAGGGAAGCGCTCTCCCGCTGAGCTAATCGCGCGGGGATCCTTGCGGACCAGTGGACGATACTGGGATTGAACCAGTGACCTCTTCCGTGTCAGGGAAGCGCTCTCCCGCTGAGCTAATCGTCCTTGGAGGTGGAGACGGGATTTGAACCCGTGTAGACGGCTTTGCAGGCCGTTGCCTCGCCTCTCGGCCACTCCACCATGGAGCGAGCGGGGGTCTTCGGGAAGATGATCCCCCACCACAGAGCGGACGACGAGACTCGAACTCGCGACATCCACCTTGGCAAGGTGGTGCTCTACCAACTGAGCTACGTCCGCAGGTCACCGTGTTCGCTCGGGGGTTTTCCCCCTTCGCTCCCTGGCGACGAGTTGAACTCTAGCGGATTCCGGGGCCAGCTCAAAAACGCGTTTCCGCAGCGTGCTGCCGCTCGATCACCGCCGGTCACCCGGCGGACGCCTCACCGGCGCCCGCGCGTCACCGGTCATAGACTCGCAGCCGTGCACGACCTGCCTCCCCTCGCCCGCTTCGGCGGCCTGCTCGCGACCGATCTTCGAGATGTCACCAGTGATCCCGCCGCCCTCGACTCCACCGGGTTCTGGGCGGTGACCGCCGACTTCGAGGGTCGGCTCGTCTGCGCGCGCTTCGGGGACGTACGTCCCGCCCCGGTGCCCGCGCCCGTCCCCGGCGCCTGGCGCGGCCCCGACGCCGACCAGTGGACCTCCTCGCTCGACCGCGCCGCGTACGTCGCGGGCGTACGCCGCATCCGCGAGCACATCGAGGCGGGCGAGGTCTACCAGGCCAACCTCTGCCGCGTGATGTCCGCGACGCTGCCCGATCCGGCGGGAGCCGATGTCGACGCCCTGACGTCGCTGCTCGCGCGCGGCAACCCGGCCCCCTATGCAGGAACGATTCGGCTTCCGGCCCACGGGGTCGAGATCGCCACCGCGTCCCCCGAGCTGTTCCTGCGCCGCAGGGGCCGGCACGTCGAGTCCGGCCCGATCAAGGGCACCGGACGCACCGCCGCCGACCTGCTGCCCAAGGACCACGCCGAGAACGTGATGATCGTGGACCTCGTGCGCAACGACCTCGGCCGGGTCTGCGCCACCGGCTCCGTCACCGTGCCCGAACTGTGCGCGCTCGAAGAGCACCCGGGCCTCGTCCACCTCGTCTCCACCGTCGCGGGCGAACTCGCCGACGGCGCCGGCTGGCCCCAGCTCTTCGCCGCGGCCTTCCCGCCCGGCTCCGTCACCGGCGCACCCAAGTCCTCCGCCCTGCGCATCATCGAGGCCCTGGAGACCGCCCCGCGCGGCCCCTACTGCGGCGGCATCGGCTGGGTGGACGCCGACCAGGGCACCGCCGAGCTCGCCGTCGGCATCCGGACCTTCTGGATCGACCGCGAAACCCCCGGCGGCCCCCGGCTGCTCTTCGGCACCGGCGCCGGGATCACCTGGGGCTCCGACCCCGACCGCGAGTGGGCGGAGACCGAGCTGAAGGCCGCCCGCCTGCTGCGGGTAGCGTCAGGAGCCGAAGCGAACGCGCACGAGGCGGACGCGAAGCGAAGCGGGAGGACCGTGCGGTGAGGATCTGGCTCGACGGAGAACTGCGGGACGCCGACGACGCGAAGGTGTCCGTGTTCGATCACGGTCTCACCGTCGGCGACGGGGTCTTCGAGACGCTCAAGGCGGAGCACGGCAAGACCTTCGCGCTCACCCGCCACCTGGAGCGGCTGACCCGCTCCGCCCGCGGGCTCGGCCTGCCCGACCCCGACCTGGACGAGGTCCGCCGCGCCTGCGCGGCCGTGCTGGCCGCCCACCCGCTCCCGCTCGCCCGGCTGCGCGTCACCTACACCGGGGGCGTCTCCCCGCTCGGCTCCGACCGCGGCGAGGCCGGCCCCACGCTGATCGTCGCCCTCGCGGAGACCGTCCGCCGCCCGGACACCACCGCCGTCGTCACCGTGCCGTGGGTGCGCAACGAGCGCTCGGCCGTGGCCGGCCTGAAGACCACCTCGTACGCCGAGAACGTCGTCGCGCTCGCCGCCGCCCACCGCGCCGGCGCCTCCGAGGCCCTCTTCGCCAACACCGTCGGGCGGCTCTGCGAGGGCACCGGCTCCAACGTGTTCGTCGTCCTCGACGGACAGCTGCACACCCCGCCCGTCGCCTCCGGCTGCCTGGGCGGCATCACCCGCGCCCTCGTCGCCGAGTGGGCCGGGGCCAAGGAGACCGACCTGCCCTTCGAGGCGCTGGAGCAGGCCGAGGAGGTCTTCCTGACCTCCTCGCTGCGCGACGTCCAGGCCGTCGTACGGATCGACGGGCGCGAGCTGGGCACCGCCCCCGGCCCCGTCACCGCCGAGGCCATGCGGATCTTCGACGCCCGCGCCGCCGAGGACGCCGACCCCCGGTCCTGATCGGGAGGCGGTGCGAAGCCGCTGTCCTTCGGGCCGCGGGGCGGGTAGAACTCGACTGATGACCACCACCCTGCGGCCGAGCGGGCCGCTTCAGCAGAGCACCGGCGGGGCGCGCTCGCGCCCGTACGAGATCCGCGTCAACAGCAGGCGCGTCGGCGCCCTGCTGCTGGCCTGCGACACGCCCTTCGGGCCGACGGTCGCGGAGATCCGCGACCTCGTGGTCGAGGAGCCCGACCGCCGGCGCGGCCGCGCCACGGTCGCCGCGCTCGCCGCCGAGGAGGTCCTGCGCGGCTGGGGCTGCCGGCGGATCCGTGTCTCGGTCCCCGCCGGCTCGGCGGGCGGCCTGCGCATGGCCGGCTCCCTCGGGTACGCCGAGTACAGCCGCAACATGGACAAGCGGCTCCCGGCCGAGCCGCCGGCCCTGAGCGAGGGTGCGGTCGGGCGCCCGATGTCGCAGGCCGAGTTCGAGACCTGGCTCGCCGGGGCGCGGGAGGGCTACGCGCGGAACTGGATCGACCGCGGCATGTCCGAGGAGGCCGCGCGCGCGAAGTCGGTGGCCGACCACGCGTCCCTGCTGCCCCGGGGCCTGGCCACCGAGGGCGTCAGCTTCGGCGTCCTGGAGGCGGCCGGCACCCCCGTCGGCACGGTGTGGGTCGCGCCGAGCGGGGAGGGCTCGTACGTCTTCGACGTCGCCGTCGCCGAGGAGCACCGCGGCCGCGGCCACGGCCGGGACCTGATGCTCCTCGCGGAACGCACGGCCCTCGCCGCGGGCCACCGGGTGCTCGCGCTCCACGTCTTCACCGACAACACCCCGGCCATGCGGCTCTACGAGTCCCTCGGCTACCGGCCGACGAACCTCAACTACGCCAAGGACCTGATCTAGGCTTCGGCGGCCAGGAGCCGGTCGGCGATCTCCTCGATGCGGCCGCGCAGGCCCTCCTGGCTCTTGCCGCCGTCGAGGCGCTGCCCGTCGATCACGTACGTCGGGGTGCCGGTCACGCCGATCGCCTTGCCCTCGGCCTGGTCGGCGTCCACGATCAGGATGTGCCGGCCGTCGATCAGGGCGGTGTCGAACTCCTCGGCGTCCAGGCCGAGTTCGCGCGCCACATCGACGAGCACGGACTCGCCGGCCTTGGCCAGGTCCGCGGTGCGGGCCAGGACGGCCTCCACGTACGGCCAGCCCTGCCCCTGCTCGACGGCCTCCTCGGCGGCCTGGGCGGCGGCGAAGGCGTGCTTGTGCTTCTCCAGCGGGAAGTGGCGCAGGCGGATGTCCAGCCGGTCGCCGTAGCGGGCCCGCAGGGCCCGTACGTCGTCCAGAGCGCTGTGGCAGTCCGGGCACTGGAGCTCGCACCACACGTCGAGGATCACGGAATCGGTCATGCGCACAGTCTCCCAGCCCGCCGGGTGCCCACGGACCGGGACCTGGGGAGGAGCCGCGACCCGGAGATGTCCCGGAGATCCGCCCGGGGCGGGCTCCGGCCATGGCCGCGGCGACGGTCCCCGGTGCAGGATGGATGGGGACAGAACACCCGGCCCGCCGGCCGGGTCCGACCGACCGCACCGCCCTGGAGGCCCCGCATGCTCGCCGAGACCATTTGCTCCGCGGTGTCCGCGGCGGGCCTGGGCATCGCCGCACTGACCGCCTACCGCAAGCGCTTCCTCGCCGCGACCCGGATCGCGGCGTACGCGCTGGTGCCGGTCGGCCTGGTGATGACGGGCGTCGTGCAGTGGCTGTCCGGGATCGTCTTCAAGCCGACGGTCTGGGCCGGGTTCGCCGTGCTCGGGCTGGCCTGGCTGCTCTTCCTGACCACCCGCGCGATAGAGCGGCGCGGGGTCGGGGCGGGGGACCGGCCCGCGAAGGAGCCGAAGGCCGCCAAGGGGCGCCCCGACCGGGAGGCCGTCGCCCCGGAGGCGTCCGCGCCCTCCCTGGGCGGTGGTGCCCGCCGCAAGCCGGCCGAGCCGGCCGCCCCGGGCGAGGACTTCTCCGACATCGAGGCGATCCTCAAGAAGCACGGCATATGACCCGGCATATGCCATCGGCCCGGCCCGCGGGGGGGATTCGGGCCGGGAACCACCTGATCTGACGGGATCCGGGGGCCGCGCGCCGGCGGATAGGCGTGTTGAGCGCCGGACGGGGGCGCGCTGCGCCATCATCGCCCCGACATGCTCGAGACATCGCAGGGTGAGCCGTCCGTTCCCCCGCCGGCCACCGTTCCCGCCGAGGAGCCGAGAGGCTGCCTCTTCGCGCTCTCCCAGCCGCCCCTGATGATCTTCCTAGGCGTGGTCGGAGGACTGCTGCTGCTGGCCGCCCTGCACGATCTGTTCCTGCTCTGACCGCTCCTGCGCCGGACCCTGCCCCGCCGCGAGCTCCGCCTCCTGCTCCGCCCCCTGCTCCGACTTGCGCCGGGCCCGGTACGCCGCCACGTGCAGCCGGTTCCCGCAGGTACGGCTGTCGCAGTAGCGCCGGGAGCGGTTGCGGGACAGGTCCACGAAGGCCCGCCGACAGTCCGGGGCCTCGCAGCGGCGCAGCCGCTCCTGCTCGCCGGAGACCACGATGAACGCCAGCGCCATGCCGCCGTCGGCCGCCAGGTGGTCGCCCACCGAGGCGCCCGGCGCGAAGTAGTGCACGTGCCAGTCGTAGCCGTCGTGGTTGGTCAGCTGGGGGGTGGTGCCGGCCGTCGCGACCAGCTCGTTGATCAGGACCGAGGCCGCGCGCGAACTGGGCGCCGCGAAGACCTGGGCGAATTTGCCGCGTACCGTCCGCACGCCCGCGAGGTCGCGGGCGCTGAGCTCGCCGACGTCGCTGATCGCGTACTCGTGGACGAATCCGCGCAGCGCGTGCACGTCCGCCAGCCCGTCGGAGTGGGCCGGCTCGGCCGCGGTGTTCACCAGCGCGACGACGACGTCGAGCGCGCGACGGGTGTCGTGGGGGATCTGCACGGGGTCTCCCTCATGGGCCGGGCCTGCGGTGACGGGCTGCTGCCGCCGCTGGTGGCCGACTCTAGCGGGTCCCCCGAAGCGCACCGGCGCCGTCCGCGCGGGTGGCTCCCGCGTGAACAGCGCCGGTACTTCCGTATGTGGTTGTCCGTCGCACACCGTCGCCCCGAGTCGGACGGTGTCGTACGGCTCCCGGCCGGGGCCGGGAGAAGGTTGCCTCTGTAGGCCTGGCTCAGGATTCGGCCAGGATGTGGGAGAGCTCCTTGTCGAGGTCGAAGTGCCGGTGTTCGGTTCCTGGTGGAACCGCGGCGTCCGTCCGCTTGAGGAACGACTCGAGTGCTCGGGCGGGTGCTTCGAGCAGTGCTTCTCCCTCCGGTGAGCTCAGGGCGATGCAGACGACTCCCTGACCGTGGCTGCGGGACGGCCATACGCGGACGTCGCCGGTACCGGTGGGCCGGTGAAGGCCCTCAGCGAGGAGGTCGCGGGCGAATACCCATTCGACCGTCTCCTCGGCGCCGGTGTGGAAGGTGGCGTGCACGGCGTAGGGATCGGCCGTGTCATACCGCAGGCCCGCAGGAACAGGCAGTGAGGACTCGCTCGACACAACGAGGCGCAGGTGCAGCTCGCAGCTGACCGTGGTGTTCATAAGCGCCAGGGCCTTTCGCTCAGTGTGCGCTCGGGGATTCGCACGTCGGCGAAATCGACATGCCACCTACGGTGCCGTTGTAAACCCCTCTGACCGTTTTGCGGACCTCTGGGTCCCTCGGACGGCGGATCCAAACCTCCGTTCACGTGTGCTTCGCGCTCGGGTAGATTCGACCCCATGAACACGGGGAGTGACCGCGAGGCCAATGAGTCCGCATCCGAAGCCGCATCCGAAGCCGCCGCCGATTCCGCTGCCGGTTCCGCCGCCGCGGAGGAAGCGCCGCACGTCTCCAAGGCGCCGGAATTCATCAAGGCCCGCCGGGGGCTGCACCTGAGCTGGCAGGTCGGCGTCTTCGTCGTCGGCCTCGCCGTCATCGGCGCCGGAATCGCCATGCTCGTCCTGCCCGGCCCCGGCTGGGTCGCGATCTTCGCGGGCCTCGCGATCTGGGCCACGGAATTCGCCTGGGCCCACTTCGTCCTGCGCTGGACGAAGCGCAAGGTCAGCGAGGCCGCGCAGAAGGCGCTGGACCCGCGGGTCCGCCGCCGCAACATCATCCTGACCAGTGTCGGGCTCGTCATCGCGGGCGCCCTGATCGGCTTCTACCTGTGGAAGTACGGGCTCGTCCTGCCCTGGGACATCAAGGACCAGTGAGCACGCCCGGCCATGGCGAAAGGCACCGCTGACATGGGGTAATGTTTGCGGTGCGTCCGGGCGATTAGCTCAGTGGGAGAGCACTTCGTTCACACCGAAGGGGTCACTGGTTCGAACCCAGTATCGCCCACCCGGACCAGAGGCCCGGAGACTTTCACAGTCTCCGGGCCTCTGGCGTTTCCGCCCTTCCGGGCCGGGCGGGCCGGGGCTACTTCAGCCGGCCGATCGCCTCCCGCAGCCGCCGGGCGTCGCGCAGTCGCTTCTCGTACGTCGCCCCCACCGCCAGCAGCAGCAGCCCGGCCAGCGCCGGCGGCAGCCAGCGCGGCAGCGCGTCGACCACCTGGACCACGTACGGGGTCAGCTCGTGCAGCGCCACCGCCGCCAGCGCCGCCCCGCCGAGCACCAGCGGAGCCTGGAGCCGGCGCCGGGCCCCGGCCAGGGTCACCGCGAGCGCGGCGATGCCCAGCAGCAGCGGCCGCAGCCAGTGCGGGTCGCCCCACACGGCGAGGGTGCTCGGCAGCAGGGTCGCCGCCAGCCCCGGCCCGTACGCCGTCCACGACCGGGCCTCGGGATCCCGGCGCCGCCGGGCGAACCCCACCGCCAGCGCCGCCGCGGTCACCGGCAGGGTGTACGCCTCCGGCACCGTGACCCCCGACGCCGCGAGCCGCACCCAGGTCGCCGCCAGGAACAGCACCCCGGCCGGCCAGCCCGCCGCCGCGCGGCGCTCGGACCGCACCGCCGCCCCCGCGCACACCACCCCGGCCAGCGCCAGCACCAGGGCGAGCACGGGCACGTCCCCGGTCGCCAGCGCCACCGCGAGCAGCCCCGCCCCACCCGCCGCGGCCTCCGCCGGTACCCGGGCGGAGCCCAGCCGGGGCCCGAGCGCGGCCACCGCCGCCGGGACCGCCAGCACGAGGAGCGCCCACCACGCCACGGGCCGCTCCAGCAGCGCTCCCAGCGCCACCGCCAGCAGCGCCGCGTACCCGACGGCGAGCACCGCCGCCCCCGCCCGGGCCCACGCCGGGGCGGGCCTGTACGCCGCTGCGGCGGCCCAGGCCGCCCCCAGGATCCCCAGCACCGCGAAGGTGGCCAGTCGGCCGTCCAGCGCCGCCACGGACACGCTCACGGCCCCCGCCAGCGCGCACGCCCCCGCCGCGATCCCGGGACCGGCGCCGATCGACGCCGAGCGCAGCGCGAGCGCCCCCGCCGCCAGCACCACCGCGAGCTGGGCCGCGAGGACCGCTCCGGCCGGCAGGCCGAGCACCACCGGGGCCGAGAACAGCCCCGCCCAGCCCAGGGCCACCGCGGCGACCCCGGGCTCCGTACGGCCCGGCAGCATCCGGGCCAGCCACCACGCGGCCGCCGCCGTCAGCAGCAGGGCCACCACCGGAGCCGCGCCCGCGCCGCTGTCATCCGCCGGCGGGGGAGTCGTCGCCGACCACACCTGCGCCAGCACCCGCGCCCCGCCCGCCAGCAGCGCCGCCACCCACGCCAGGGCCGACACCGCCTCCAGGGCGGCCACCCCCGCACCGGCCCAGGCGAGGCCGCGCCGGACCGCGCCGGGCAGCGCGGGCACCCGCAGGGCGCCGAACAGCGCCAGCGCCAGCACCAGGTACACCACCGCGGCCCAGGACGGCCGCAGCTCCCGCGTCAGGGGACCGCCCACCGCCGCCACCGCCGCGAGGGCGCCCGCCGCGGCGAACACCGCACCCGCCCGGGCCGCGCGCCACGCCACCGCCACGCCCAGCGCGGCCGCCGCCGCCAGCAGCGCCGACGAACCCAGCGCCATGCCCGCCGATCCGGCCGCCGCCGACTCGGCCAGGCCCGTCAGCAGCGCCGCCCCGCCCAGCACGGACCCCGCCACCGCGGCCCAGGGGGTCAGACGCCCCGGCCGGCGCAGCGCGAGCCCCGCGTCCAGCGCGGCCGTCACCAGCAGCGCCCAGCCCAGGTCCAGCCCCGCCGCCCCGGCGGCCAGCGCCGCCAGCGGCAGCGGGAGCTGGGCCGTCAGCAGCGCCGCGGGCAGCGGGGTCCGCAGCCGTGCCAGCGCCAGTCCGTAGCCGGCCCACAGCGCCGCCAGTACGGCCGCGGTGCCCGCCGCGTACGCCAGGCCGTCCACCTCCGGCATGCCGACCGCGTACAGCGCGTACGCGTCCAGCACCGTCAGCAGCAGGCCGACCGCGGCCACCGCCTCGGCGGTCGAGCGCAGCCCCCGGCGCAGCAGCGCCGCGGGGGTGCCCAGCGCGGCCGCCGTCACCGCGGCCAGTACCGCCCCGCGTCCGGCGATGCCCAGCGAACCCCAGCTGACCAGCGTGAACGCCAGCGCCGCCACGGCCAGCAGCACCGCACCGAGGACCAACAGCACGTTCTGCGCGCTCGGCGCGGAGGCCTCCGCGGCCCCGTCCGGCCGCCCCGGGCGGGCCGGCTGGACGCCGCCGCCCCAGACGAAGGGGACCTGGCCGCGCAGCAGCCACTCCCGCCGGCCCAGCAAATAATGCCGCCGGGCGTCGAGTTGGAACAGTTCTCGGTCGATGAGCGCCAGCTCTTCGGCCGGCGGCAGGGGGATCTCCATGGTGGGGAGTGTGGCGCCCGTCACGGCGTCAGGACATGGGCGCGGATACTCAGATCGGGGTGAGTCCCGTCTGAGTACGGGGTGCGCGCCCCCGCCGCGCGCGAGACTGGACGCATGGACCGAAGCAGCGCCAGTCCCGGAAGCAGCACCAGTCCCGAAAGCAGTACCAGTTCCGGAAACAGCACCAGTCCCCGAAGCCCGCGGCCTCCTCGAAGTCCGCGCCCCCACCTGAGTCCGCGCGGTCCCGGCCCCGGCGGCCCCCGCGGGCGCTGGACCCGCTACCGCTTCCGCAGCGTGTGGGACCTCGACGCCCCGGCGGCCCGCGTCTACGCCGCCCTGGAGCGCCCGGAGGCGTACCCCCTGTGGTGGCCCCAGATCCGCCCGGTCGCCCCGACCGCCGACGAGGGCGCAGGCGGCGCCCTGATCCGTTCGGCGCTGCCGTTCACCCTGCGCGTGAGCGCCGCCGAACTCCTGCGGGACCCCGCGCGCGGGGTGCTCGAGGTCGCCCTGCGCGGAGACCTGGAGGGGTGGGCGCGCTGGACCGTCCGGTCCCGGGCCGGCGGCGCGCGGGCCCTCTACGAGCAGGAGGTCGAGGTGCGCCGCCCGCTCATGCGGTGGCTCTCGCTGCCCGGACGGCCGGTGTTCCGGCTCAACCACGCCCTGATGATGCGGGCCGGCCGGCGCGGCCTGGCCGCCCATCTGGCGGCCGGACCGGAAGCGGTTTGAACGAGCCCCGGGCCTTCTGTATTGTTCAGTCCGTTCCCGGGCGATTAGCTCAGCGGGAGAGCACTTCGTTCACACCGAAGGGGTCACTGGTTCGATCCCAGTATCGCCCACCGGGACAGGCCGGTCCGTCGCGAGACGGACCGGCCTTCCGCATTCCCGGGACCCTTCGCGCCGCGACCCGTCGCGCCGGGGCCCCGCGCTACGCCGCCGCCGGCAGCTCCGGGCGCAGCGGCCAGTGCGGATCCACCGGCTCCGGCGTCCCCTGGCGCGCGAACCACGCCTGCAGGCCCCGCGCCTGGGCGGCGTGCCACACCTGCTGCAGGGTGTGCAGCTCCCCCGGGGTCAACCGCTCCAGCCGTCCCGCGAACCTGCGCCCCACCGCCCGTACGAGCTCGAGCGAGGCCAGCGCGTCCGCACCCGCGTCATGGGCCGCCTCCAGCTCTATGCCGTAGTGCGCGCACAGGTCCGTCAGCGTCCGCCGCCCCTTGCGGTAGCGGTCCAGGTGCTTGTCCAGCACCCGCGGGTCCAGCACGGTCAGCGGCCGGTTGTCCAGATACCGCGCCAGCGAGGACGCCCGGTGCCGGCGCAACTCCCGGTCCAGCAGCGTCAGATCGAACGGCGCGTTCATCACCACCACCGGCCGCCCCGCGACCTGCTGCTCACCGAGCGCGCGGGCTATCTCCTCCACCACCGGCGCGGGCCAGCGCCCGTTTCGCTGGAGGTGGTCATCGGTCAGACCGTGCACTTCCGTGGCCCCCGGCGGCACCGGCACACCGGGATTGACCAGCCAGCGCGTCGCGCGGACCCGGCCGCCCGCGCACTCCTGCACGATCAGAGCGGCGGACACGATCCGGTCCCGCTCGACGTCCACCCCGGTCGTCTCCGTGTCGAATGCGGCCAGCGGGCCCTCGTACCAGCGTGTCATGGCGAACTCCTCGTCACCCGTCGGCAGATGGGGCGCACCCGGGCACCGCAGCCTCAGGACCCGCCACCCTCGCCCGCATCGGTGATACCCGGGCTCTTTGCCCCGTACGCCGTTTGCGGCACGCCGACTGCGGAGACAACTCCAGTGGGGGGCCGCGCACATGACCGGTCGTCAACCCCGCCACCCTCACACGGACCCGACGCGGCCTGACGCGGCCGCTCGAAACGGGACAGCCCGGAAGGCACGGGGAGCCGGCCATGGCGCTCGCGCAGCCCGAACCGGGCGGGGTGCCGGCGCTGCAGATCGCTCGGCGGACCGAACCGCGGAGCGGACCGCTGCGCGGCACACTCGCCACCACCGCCTGCATGGAGACCCTCCAGGTGGGATACCTGCACGCCGTCGCCGCCGCGGCCGGCTGCTCGCTCTCCCAGCCCTTTCCGGACAACGGCATCGACTGGCACGTCAGCCACGGGGCGCCCGAGCACGTCGTCGACGACGAGGTGACCATCAAGGTGCAGCTCAAGGCGACGTACCAGGTACCACCCAGACCGGCCGGGCCCAGTTTCGGCTTCACCCTCGACAACGAGCACCTGGTGAAGCTCGCCCGCAGCCCGGTCGCCGTGCACAAGATCCTCGTCGTGATGCTCGTACCGCGTGAGCGCGAGCAGTGGCTGAGCGCCGGACACGACCGCCTCGACCTGCGGCACTGCTGCTACTGGACCAATCTCGCCGGACAGCCCGTGACCGGCCGCCGCCGCACCACCGTCAGGATCCCGACCGCGCGGATCTTCGACGACCGGGCACTCTGCGAGATCATGACCCGGGTCGGGTCGGGAGGGACACCCTGATGAACTGGCAGTCACCGCACTTGGAGCCGCTCTCCTCACCGGAGTTCGCCGCGGGCGCCCCCGATCCCGCACACGTGGATCCCCTCGTGCTCGGCGCACTGCTGCACCGGCACGGCTGGCTGCGCCGCGGCGGCGCCGCCGGACGGTACGGACGCTGGACGCCGCCCGCCCCGTACGCCACGGGCAGCGGCGGCACCAGCCTCCTCGTCCCCGAGAGCCGGGCCTTCCCCGACTGCGCCGACCTGCTCGAAGAGGCGCTCACCGCGCTCGCGCGCAGCGCGCTGCCGTCGGCGCGCGAGGTGCTGTACGGGCTGAGCGTGCCGAGCGACGAGATCCGCTGGGAGCGCGAGATCCCGCGCGGGGCGTACGGGCTCCAGGGCGAGGCCGACTGGACGGTCCAGGAACAGCTCCGCTCGGCCGCCCGCCAGCTGCTCCTCGCCGGAGCACTGGCCGACCGGGCCCGGGCCGGCTACTACGGGGCCCGCCACCGCGGCCAGGCGGAGCGGGCGCTGGACGGGGTCCTGGTCGGGCCGGCCCCGGGCGGGCGTCGGCTGACGGCGTACGTCCCCGTCGACGGGGGCCGGGGCACCGTGACCCGGCTGCACCACGCACTGCACGCCGCCCGCGAGGCCGTGGACTACCAGCGGGCCACCGGCGGCATGGACGCCTTCGACGCGGCGGTCGAGGCCGGGGTCAGCCGGGAACTGGCCGAGGCGCTCATCGCGCTGGTCCGCGGCTCGGAGGGGGCCCGGATCGCGCTCGCCTGGGCCCCGGCCGCGGGGGTGCCGGCGGGGTGCGCGGCCCGGCCGGAGCCGGTGGAGTTCTCGCCCGGCGACCTCCCGGTGCTGCGGGAGGCGGCCGCCCGGTACACGCGGGACGAGCCGGCGGTACCCGTCCGGGTGGCCGGAGCGGTGGTCCGGATGCGGAGGTCGGCCCCGGGCGGCGGGGGCACGGTCCGGCTGCGGGTCCTCGCCGGGGCGGAGATCCCTTACGTCCGGGTCGTCCTCGACGAGGAGTCGTACCGGGTCGCGGGCCACGCCCACCTGGTCGGACTGCCGATCCGGGTCAGCGGGAGCTTGCAGCGGCGGGGCGGCTTCCGCCGTCTGACGGACGCCGCGGATGTCCGTCCGGTCCCGCTGGACGAGGTCGAGCGCGACCGCCTCATGAAGTCCCTGGACGAGTCCCTGGACACCTCGGAGGTCCTCCCGTCCGACGACTGACCTGTCCCCTTGCCCGGGGACTGCCCCCGCAGGGCCGCGTCCGAGCGCTCGGACGCGGGGGCTCACAGCGGTCCCGGCGGGGGCAGTCCCCAACCGTTTAGCGGCGCGGCCACTCCGCTCGGTACGATTCAGGCGCGCAGTGTTCGCTCGCGCACCCCCTGAGTCAGGAGCAGACCGGTGTCAGACGTCCGTGTGATCATCCAACGCGATTCCGAGCGGGACGAGCGCGTGGTGGCCACGGGCACTACGGCGGCGGAGCTCTTCGCCGGCGAGCGCACCATCGTCGCCGCGCGCGTCGCGGGTGAGCTGAAGGACCTCGCGTACGAGGTGCAGGACGGCGAGACCGTCGAGCCGGTGGAGATCTCCTCCCCGGACGGCCTGGACATCCTGCGCCACTCGACCGCCCACGTCATGGCGCAGGCCGTGCAGGAGCTCTTCCCCGAGGCCAAGCTGGGCATCGGCCCGCCGGTCCGCGACGGCTTCTACTACGACTTCGACGTCGCGAAGCCCTTCACCCCCGATGACCTCAAGGCCGTCGAGAAGAAGATGCAGGAGATCCAGAAGCGCGGTCAGCGCTTCGCCCGCCGCGTCGTCACCGACGAGGCGGCCCGCGAGGAGCTCGCGAACGAGCCGTACAAGCTGGAGCTCATCGGCATCAAGGGCTCGGCCTCGTCCGACGACGGCGCGAACGTCGAGGTGGGCGGCGGCGAGCTGACCATCTACGACAACTTCGACGCGAAGACCGGCGACCTGTGCTGGAAGGACCTCTGCCGCGGTCCCCACCTGCCCACCACCCGCAACATCCCCGCGTTCAAGCTCATGCGCAACGCCGCCGCCTACTGGCGCGGCAGCGAGAAGAACCCGATGCTCCAGCGCATCTACGGCACCGCGTGGCCGTCGAAGGAGGAGCTGAAGGCCCACCTCGACTTCCTCGTCGAGGCCGAGAAGCGCGACCACCGCAAGCTCGGCACCGAGCTCGACCTGTTCTCCGTACAGGACGAGATCGGCTCCGGCCTGGCCGTCTTCCACCCCCGTGGCGGCGTCATCCGCCGCACCATGGAGGACTACTCGCGCAAGCGGCACGAGGAAGAGGGCTACGAGTTCGTCTACACCCCGCACGCCACCAAGGGCACCCTCTTCGAGAAGAGCGGCCACCTGGACTGGTACGCGGAGGGCATGTACCCCCCCATGCAGCTCGACGGTGGCACCGACTACTACCTCAAGCCCATGAACTGCCCGATGCACAACCTGATCTTCGACGCGCGCGGCCGTTCCTACCGTGAACTGCCCCTGCGCCTCTTCGAGTTCGGCACCGTGTACCGGTACGAGAAGTCGGGCGTCGTGCACGGCCTGACCCGCTCGCGCGGTTTCACCCAGGACGACGCGCACATCTACTGCACCAAGGAGCAGATGGCGGAGGAGCTCGACCGCACGCTGACCTTCGTGCTGAACCTGCTCCGCGACTACGGTCTGACCGACTTCTACCTGGAGCTGTCGACCAAGGACCCGGAGAAGTTCGTCGGCTCGGACGAGATCTGGGAGGAGGCCACCGCGACCCTCCAGCAGGTGGCCGAGAAGCAGGGCCTGCCCCTGGTCCCGGACCCGGGCGGCGCCGCGTTCTACGGCCCGAAGATCTCGGTCCAGTGCCGCGACGCGATCGGCCGCACCTGGCAGATGTCGACCGTCCAGCTCGACTTCAACCTGCCGGAGCGCTTCAACCTGGAGTACACCGGCCCGGACGGCACCAAGCAGCGCCCGGTCATGATCCACCGTGCGCTCTTCGGTTCCATCGAGCGGTTCTTCGCGGTGCTGCTGGAGCACTACGCGGGCGTCATGCCGCCGTGGCTCGCCCCGGTCCAGGCGGTCGGCATCCCGATCGGCGACTCGCACGTCGAGTACCTGCAGGAGTTCGCCGCCGAGGCGAAGAAGAAGGGCCTGCGGGTCGAGGTCGACGCCTCGTCCGACCGGATGCAGAAGAAGATCCGCAACCAGCAGAAGCTGAAGGTCCCCTTCATGATCATCGTCGGTGACGAGGACATGGCCGCGGGCACCGTCTCCTTCCGCTACCGCGACGGCTCGCAGGAGAACGGCGTCCCGCGCGACCAGGCGCTGGCCAAGATCGCCGACGTGGTGGAGCGCCGCGTACAGGTCTGACGCGCAGAGGCGCGCAGGGCCGCGCACCGGCGCGCACGGACGTGACGCGGGCGGAGCCCCCGGGGAACCTCAGTTCCCCGGGGGCTCCGCCTCGTCCTCCCGCCGGAACGCCTGGAGCATCCACGACGAGAACGAACCCGTCACCGCGCCCAGCAGGGCCAGCCCGCCCGCCATCATGAACGCCGCGATGATCCGGCCCTCCGGGGTCACCGGGGCCATGTCCCCGTAGCCCACCGTCGTCAGCGTCTCGCACACCCACCACACCGCGTCCCCGAGGGTGAGGATGGTGGCGCCCGGGGCCCGGCGCTCGAAGTGGTGGACCCCGAGGGCGCCCGCGAAGCCGAGCAGTCCGGCGGACAGGCCCGCGTACGACATGACCCGCGCGTACAGGTTCCGGCGCGGGCGGTTGTACCGGGACTGGACCGCGTCGTGCACCTTGACCATGCGCAGCGGCCGCAGCAGCGGCAGCAGCACGATCAGCGTGTCCAGCGGGTGCAGGCGTACGAAGCGCAGCGGGCGCGTGCCGCTCAGGATCAGCCTGGCCGCGTAGTCCACGACGAAGCACAGCCAGGTCAGCGCCACGAGGCCGACGCCGATGGCCCGCGGGAGCGGGTGGACCTCGTAAGCCAGGACGGCGACGGTGAAACCGGTGAGGAAGATCAGGGAAGCGAAGAACAGCGGCAGTTCGGTCCGGCGTTCCCAGGCCTCGTCGCGGGTCTCGGGTGCAGCGTGCATGGGGTCAGCATGGTGGCCCCGCCGCTGGTCTTCGCCCCGGCGACACGCCGTGCGGGGGCAAGGTCATATGCTGCATCCCATGACGATTGAGCCGGAGCAGCAGATCGGTGTGGGCACGCAGGACGCGTTCCAGCGTCTGTGGACGCCCCACCGGATGGCCTACATCCAGGGGGAGAACAAGCCGACCGGGCCGGAGGCCGGGGACGGCTGTCCCTTCTGCGGGATTCCGGACATGTCCGACCAGGACGGCCTGGTCGTGGCGCGGGGCAAGCACGTCTACGCCGTGCTCAACCTGTACCCGTACAACGGCGGCCACCTGATGGTCGTCCCGTACCGGCACGTCGCCGACTACACGGACCTGGACGCCGCTGAGACGGCCGAGCTCGCGGACCTCACGAAGCGGGCGATGGCCGCGCTGCGCAAGGCCTCCGGGGCGCACGGGTTCAACATCGGCATGAACCAGGGCCAGGCCGCGGGCGCCGGGATCGCCGCGCACCTGCACCAGCACATCGTGCCCCGCTGGGGCGGGGACACGAACTTCATGCCGGTCGTCGGCCACACCAAGGTGCTGCCCCAACTCCTCGCGGACACCCGCCAGATGCTCGCCGACGCCTGGCCGAACGGCTAGGCCGTCTCGGACGCCGCCCAGTCGTCCGGGGCCGCCGCCCGTCCCCGGGGCTCACCTGCCGGCCCCGGGGCTCACGCGTCGTAGACGTCCGCCTTGCGGGGGGCGGCGTCCTGGATCAGGCCGCTGACGATCGACGAGCGGTTGGTGAAGCGGTCGGTGTCGACGCCGTTCTCGTCCAGGACCCGCATCGCGGCGGCGTGCACCGCGCGCAGGACCGGGGTCGCGGCGCGCATCGCGTCGTCCGCCATGAAGCGGTGGCGCCACGGCTGGCCGGCCCAGACGTGGCGGACGCCGAAGGGCTCGGGCAGGACGAGCTTGCCGCCGAGGAAGTCCAGGAGCGGCGGGTACCAGGTGAACGGGGCGCGCACGGAGAGGCGTACGACCTCGGACACGTCGACCAGGGGCAGCGGGCGCTCCACGGTCTCCCAGAACCGTATGGACTTGGGGACTTCGACCACCGGGGGCTTCGACTTCGTGGTGAACAGGCCGTGCACCGGGCCGAGCGCGTGGCCGGTGACCTCCACGCGCAGGGTCTTGTAGAGCACGGTGACCGTGACCAGCATGGTGATGACGAGCTGGCCGTCCCAGAGCGGGTACTGGATGCCGAGGTAGTGCCGGTTGCCGGCGTTGAACTGCTGCTCGTTGCAGATCCGGGTGACCTCGTGCGTCTTGATCAGGAAGGTGTCGACGTCCGCTCCGGTGGGGCGGGCCACCTCCTTGGCTCCCTCGCCGACCGGGGTGACGATCCAGTGCTGGATCGAGGCGGGCGGCAGGCCGCCCGTGTGCAGCGGGCCGCGCTCCAGCTTGCGCAGCTGGGTGTCGATCGCGCGTATGACGTCCCAGCTGCGGAACGGGTGGATCTCGGCGCCCTCGGTCTTGGGGGCGAGCTCCTCCGCCATCTGCCAGCTGCCCCAGCGGGTCCCCATGCCGAGTATGCCCTTGGGCCCGGCGTAGAAGACGGAGTTGCTGCGGTCCTCGGCGGTGAGCTTGGCCAGCGAGTGGCGCAGGTCCTCGCGGGCCTTCTCGTCGGGGTTGCCGGGCACGGCCTCGGGGATCTTGGCGGCGACCCCGCCGCCGCCGGCGAGGAGGCCGTCCCAGCGGGAGCGCAGGTCCTCGGCGGTGGCCTCGCAGAGCCGCCGGGCGAAGAACCAGCCGAGGGCGGGGGCGATGACCATGGCGCGGACGTAGAGGCCGAGGAAGCCGGTGACCGGCAGCCGGAACATGAGGACGGCGACCACGAGGCCGACGCCGACCAGGAGCACGGTGCCCAGCCAGGAGGCGTGCTTGCCCGCGGAGGAGGACAGGGCCTTGCGGCCCCAGAAGAGGCCGAGCCACAGGAGCAGGCCGGGGAGGAACACGACCCCGCAGACGAGCATGATCCAGCGGAGTTTGCGGTCGCGCTCCTTGCGGATGCGGGAAGCGGCCAGGCAGTGCTCCACGACGGTCTGCGGGTCGGCGCCGAAGGACTGGATGAGGGGCTTGCGCGTGGGCGGGAGGGTGCGGGCCTCGACGGCGCGGCAGAAGGCCTCGCCGAGGTTGGGTTCGAAGAGGGAGATCTTGCCCGGCTTGACCGCCGACTCGTGGTAGTCGTTGTTGGCGTCGAGGATGGAGGGCAGCGCGGTGTCCTTCGCGCCGTCGCGGTAGGCGGCGGAGGCGAGCGCGTTGGTCGCCGCGGTCTGGCCGCCGCCCCCCTGGAGGGGGATCTGGGCCCCCGGCCTGAAGTCGAATCCGTCGTCCGCCACCGCTGCCCCCATCGCTGTGCGCCGTGCTCGTGTGCGGGTGCGCCCGCGTGGCCGCCCGCCAGGCCGCCCGCGGCGGGCGGCGTATCCGGTCTACCCGTCCTTCTACCCGCTTCACCGCGCCGATGAGCTTATCGGCGGATTGCTCCCCATGGTCATGGGACAGGCAAATGCCGCCCACCGCAAGCGGGTTGGGTGGGCAGTCGGAGTGACGTTATGTCAATTACGTTCCCTTCTCGGTCTTTTCGCGAAGCTTGTCCGCTATCTGTGGCGGCATGGGCTCGTGCCGGGCGTACGCCCGGCTGAACAGGCCCGTGCCGTGCGACACGGAGCGCAGTTCGACGGCGTACCGGCCGATCTCGATCTCGGGGATCTCGGCGAGGACGCGGGTGCGGCCCGGACCGGCCTGGTCGGAGCCGATGACGCGGCCGCGGCGGCCCGCGAGGTCGCTCATGACGGGGCCGACGTACTCGTCGGGGACGAGGACGGCGAGCTCGGCGACCGGTTCGAGGAGGTGGAGGGAGGCCTCGGCGGCGGCCTCGCGCAGGGCGAGGGCGCCGGCGGTCTGGAAGGCGGCGTCGGAGGAGTCCACCGAGTGGGCCTTGCCGTCGAGCAGGGTGACGCGTACGTCGACCAGCGGATAGCCGGCCGAGATCCCCCGGGCGGCCTGCGCGCGGACGCCCTTCTCCACGGAGGGGATGAACTGCCGGGGAACGGCTCCGCCGACGACCCGGTCGACGAACTCGATGCCGCTGCCGGGCGCCAGCGGCTCGACCTCGATCTCGCAGATGGCGAACTGGCCGTGCCCGCCGGACTGTTTGACGTGCCGGCCGCGGCCGGCGGCCTTGGCGCCGAAGGTCTCGCGGAGGCTGACCTTGTGGGGGACGGGGTCGACCTGGACCCCGTAGCGGGTGCGCAGCCGTTCGAGGGCGAGGTCCTGGTGGGCTTCGCCGAGGCACCACAGGACGAGCTGGCGGGTGTGCGGGTTCTGTTCGAGCCGCATGGTGGGGTCCTCGGCGACGAGCCGGGCCAGGCCCTGCGAGAGCTTGTCCTCGTCGGCCTTGCTGTGGGCCTCGATGGCGAGGGGGAGGAGCGGATCGGGCATCGGCCAGGCCTCCATCAGGAGGGGCCGGTCCTTGCCGGAGAGGGTGTCGCCGGTCTCGGCGCGGGTGAGTTTGGCCACGCAGGCCAGATCGCCGGCGATGCAGTGGGGGAGGCTGCGCTGCTGTTTGCCGAAGGGGGAGGTGAGGGCGCCGACGCGCTCGTCGACATCGTGGTCCTCGTGCCCCCGGTCGGTCAGCCCGTGGCCGCTGACGTGGACGGTCTCGTCGGGGCGCAGGGTCCCGGAGAAGACGCGGACGAGGGAGACGCGGCCGACGTAGGGGTCGGAGGAGGTCTTGACGACCTCGGCCACGAGGGGCCCGTCGGGGTCGCAGGTGACGGCCGGGCGGGCGGATCCGTCCGGGGCGGTGACGGCGACGGGGGCGCGCTCCAGGGGGGGGTGATCGAGGGACTGGGGGAGGGGGCACCGGAGGCGTCCGCGATGACAGGGATCTTGTCCGGCTCCGGGAAGTCCTTCACCGGGACCCCGTCGAGCGCGTCCTTCATGTACTTCGTCCAGATCTCGGCCGGGATGTCTCCACCGTGGAGCGACGGGATGCCGGCCACGCCCTTCATGGAGATCAGTTCCTTCTTCTGCGCGGCGGGGTCCGAGCGGAACAGGGTCACGGAGGTGGACAGCTCGGGCGTGTAGCCGACGAACCAGGCCGACATGTTCTCATCGGTGGTACCGGTCTTGCCGGCGGCCGGCCGGTTCAGGCCCTTGGCCTTCTTGCCGGTGCCGTTCTCCACGACGTTCTGGAGGACCTTGGTGATGTTGTCCGCGATCAGATTGTCCATGGCCTGCTGCGCCTTGGGGGCCTCGAAGTTCGCCAGGTCCTTGCCGTCGCGCTGGACGCTGCGCACCGAGAACGGCTCGTGGTGGGTGCCCGAGGCGGCGAAGGTGGCGTACGAGTCGGCCATCCGGATGGCGCTGGGGGTCGAGGTGCCGAGCGCGAAGGAGGCGTTGGCGTTCGGGTCCATCGACTCCTCGAGGATGCCCGTGGCCTTGGCGACTTCCCTGACCTTGCTGTGGCCGACATCGAAGACGAGCTGGGCGAACGGAACGTTGATGGACTTCTCCATCGCCTCGTTCAGGGTCACGTAGCCGTAGGCGGTCGGGCTCTCGTTCTTCTGCTTGAACGGCTTGCCGGCCTTGTCGCGCAGCGGCTGGCCGTCACGGTTGTTGATCACCGTGAGGTCGTTGGCCATGTACTTGCTGTCGGCCGAGATCCCCGCGCCGCTGGAGTTCTGGGTGCCGTACTGCATGGCCGCCGCCAGCACGAAGGGCTTCCAGGTCGAGCCGACCTGGACACCCGAGGTGTTGGCGTTGTTGTTGAAGTGCTTCTTGTCCATGCCGGGACCGCCGTACAGGGCGACGAGGGCTCCGGTCTTCACGTCCACCGAGGCCGCGCCGAACTGGACGAAGGTGTCCGTCTCGGGCCGCTTCTTCTCGTCGATGATCCGGTCGCGGGTCTCCTCGACGGCCTTGACCAGCGCGTCGACCCGAGGCTTCTCGAAGGTGGTGTGGATCTGGTAGCCGCCCTTGGCCAGGTCGTCGACCGTGAGGTTCGCGGTCTTCATGACGTAGGCCTTGGCCGTGTCGACCATGTAGCCGATCTGCCCGGACATGTTGCGGGCCTGCGCCGACTCGATGAGCTTGGGGAACTCCTTGTACTGGTCCCGCTCGGCCTGCTGCATGCGGCCGACCTTGACCTCGCGGTCCAGGACCCAGGCCCAGCGCTCCTGGGCTCGCGCGGTGTTCAGCTCGGGCGTGGCCGCGGTGCCGATGCCGCCGTCCGGGTTGTAGAGGTTGGGACCCTTCAGCACCGAAGCCAGGAAGGCGCCCTCGGACGGGGTCAGGTCCTGGCAGTCCTTCCCGAAGTAGGCCCGGGAGGCCGCCTGGATCCCGTAGGCGTCACGCCCGTAGTAGGCGGTGTTGAGGTAGCCCGCGAGGATCGTGTTCTTCTCCGCGGTGACACCGAGCTTTATCGAGATGAAGAGCTCGGTGACCTTGCGCTTGAGCGTCTGGTCGGAGTCCAGGTACGTGTTCTTCACGTACTGCTGGGTGATCGTCGAGCCGCCCTGGGTGGATCCGCCCTTGGCCATGTTCCACACGGCACGGGTGATGCCCATCGGGTCGACGCCCTTGTCCGACTCGAAGGACTCGTTCTCCGCGGCGATCACGGCGTTCTGCATCGACCGGGGGATCTTGCCGATGGGCACGATCTGGCGGTTGACGGACCCGCCGGTCGCGACCATCTGGGTGTCGTCGGCCCAGTAGAAGACGTTGTTCTGCGCCTCGGCCATCTTGTTCGCGTCCGGCGTGTTCACCGAGGCGATGCCGATGCCGGCACCTGCCGTGATGATCGCGAAGAAGCCCAGGGCCGTGCCGCCCACGAGCTTCCAGGACGGGACGAAGCGCTTCCAGCCGTCCCTGTCCGAGCGCGGGTAGTTGATGAACCGCTTGTCCGGGCGGCCCGTGCCGCGTCCGGCCTGGGCGGCGCCCCGGCCCCGTCCCGCCGTGCCTCGGCCGGCGGATCTGCGGCCGTCCGCACGGCTGCTGCCGTGCCCCGGCTCGTCCCCGTACGGTCCGCTGGGCGACGCGGTGGGCACGTCGCGTCCGGACTCGGCACCCCGTCCGGGGCGCTGCTGGGCAGCCCGGCGGGCAGCGGCGCGGCCCCCACCCTGGGGCTGCTGCTGTTTGCGGCGGTGCTCGCTCATCGAACGACTACTCCTCGGGCAGGCGAGTGGCCTGGAAGCGGCAGGTGAGTTCCGGTCCCCCCGGTGTCATGGCGCACAGACTACGCACGCCCAAAAGCCAATCAGTGCCGAAGTTCACCCCAAAACAGGCAACTTGCACCGCACGAATTGGCGATGTGACGCCGGTCACCGTGTCGCCACTTGTAGCCGGGGGCCACCCGTTCTATCGTCTGGATGTATCGAGCCGATACATCAGCTCGACATAATGACTCCGAGGCGGGGGAAGGACAGGCGGATGAGCAGGCGCTCAGGCATCCTCGAGTTCGCCGTCCTGGGCCTGCTTCGCGAATCCCCCATGCACGGCTACGAGCTGCGCAAGCGGCTCAACACCTCGCTGGGGGTGTTCAGAGCGTTCAGCTACGGAACGCTCTACCCCTGCCTCAAGACGCTCGTCACCAACGGTTGGTTGATCGAAGAACCGGGCAACGCCCCGGAAGACGCTCTCGCCGCTTCACTCGCAGGGCGCCGCGCCAAGATCGTCTACCGGTTGACGGCGGCAGGCAAGGAGCACTTCGAAGAGCTCCTCTCCCACACGGGCCCCGATGCCTGGGAGGACGAGTCCTTCGCCGCCCGCTTCGCTTTCTTCGGCCAGACCGAACGGGAAGTACGGATGCGGGTGCTGGAAGGCCGTCGCAGCCGGCTTGAGGAGCGCCTGGAGAAGATGAGCGCCTCGATCGCCCGCACACGCGAGCGGCTCGACGACTACACGCTCGAGCTGCAACGCCACGGAATGGAATCCGTGGAGCGCGAAGTGCGCTGGCTGAACGAGCTCATCGAAAGTGAGCGGGCGGGACGGGATCAGAGACGACCCGGTCCGTCCGACGAAACTGCAAAGTGAGGCCTGCATCTCGCAGGCCTCGTCCGAGAACAAACAGGGAGCAACCGGAATGGGTTCGGTTCGCGTAGCCATCGTCGGCGTAGGCAACTGCGCCGCCTCGCTGGTGCAGGGCGTCGAGTACTACAAGGACGCCGACCCGGCGGCCAAGGTCCCCGGTCTGATGCACGTCCAGTTCGGCGACTACCACGTGCGTGACATCGAGTTCGTCGCCGCGTTCGACGTCGACGCGAAGAAGGTCGGCCTCGACCTTTCGGACGCCATCGGCGCCAGCGAGAACAACACCATCAAGATCTGCGACGTCCCGAGTGCGGGTGTGACCGTTCAGCGCGGCCACACCCTGGACGGCCTGGGCAAGTACTACCGCGAGACCATCGAGGAGTCGACCGAGACCCCGGTCGACATCGTCCAGATCCTCAAGGACCGTCAGGTCGACGTCCTGATCTGCTACCTGCCCGTCGGTTCCGAGGCTGCGGCGAAGTTCTACGCCCAGGCCGCCATCGACGCCAAGGTCGCCTTCGTCAACGCCCTCCCGGTCTTCATCGCCGGCACCAAGGAGTGGGCTGACAAGTTTACCGAGGCCGGTGTCCCGATCGTCGGCGACGACATCAAGTCCCAGGTCGGCGCCACCATCACGCACCGCGTGATGGCGAAGCTGTTCGAAGACCGCGGTGTCCGACTCGAGCGCACCATGCAGCTCAACGTCGGCGGCAACATGGACTTCAAGAACATGCTCGAGCGCGACCGCCTCGAGTCGAAGAAGATCTCCAAGACGCAGGCCGTCACCTCGCAGATCCCCGACCGTGATCTCGGCGAGAAGAACGTCCACATCGGCCCGTCCGACTACGTCGCGTGGCTCGACGACCGCAAGTGGGCCTACGTCCGCCTCGAGGGTCGCGCCTTCGGCGACGTCCCGCTGAACCTCGAGTACAAGCTCGAGGTGTGGGACTCCCCGAACTCCGCCGGTGTCATCATCGACGCCCTGCGCGCCGCGAAGATCGCCAAGGACCGCGGTATCGGCGGCCCGATCCTGTCGGCGTCGAGCTACTTCATGAAGTCCCCGCCGGTGCAGTACTTCGACGACGAGGCTTACGCGAACGTCGAGAAGTTCATCAAGGGCGAGGTCGAGCGCTAAGTCGCGCCCCGACCGCCGAACCCCAAGGGTCCTTGACGACACCTGGACTTCGGCTGTTCTTCCGCGGAGGGTCCCCGGGCAATGCGCCCGGGGACCCTCCGCGTATGTGACCCTTTTCCTCATGGCTGTCGTACGTGATCTGCGCGTACTCCTGCGTCTGCGGGACTTCCGCAACCTGCTGGCCGTACGGCTTCTCTCGCAGGCGGCCGACGGCGTCTACCAGGTCGCACTGGCCACCTACGTCGTCTTCTCCCCGGAGAAGCAGGCCTCGCCCGCGGCCATCGCCTCCGCCATGGCGGTGCTCCTGCTGCCCTACTCCGTGATCGGGCCCTTCGCCGGGGTGCTGCTGGACCGCTGGCCCCGCCGCCAGGTCTTCCTCTACGGCAACCTGCTGCGGGCCTTCCTCGCCTGTGTCACCGGCATGCTGATCGTCGCCCACGTGCCCGACTGGCTCTTCTACGCCTCGGCCCTGTCCGTGACGGCCGTCAACCGCTTCGTCCTCGCCGGACTCGCAGCCTCCCTGCCCCATGTCGTCGGCCCCGGCCAGCTGGTCACCGCGAACGCCCTCTCGCCCACCGCCGGAACGCTCGCGGCCGTCGGCGGCGGGGGACTGGCCTTCCTCGTCCGGGCACTGGCCGCCGGCTCCGACGCCCTCGTCGTCCTCCTGGCAGCCGGCTTCTACCTGTGCGCCGCCCTGGCCTCCCTGCGCCTCGCCGTCCGCCTCCTCGGGCCCGACCACCCTCCCGGCCGGATCGACCCGACGGTCGCCGAGGGCGTCGCCATCGCCGTCCGGGGCATGGCCGAAGGGCTCCGGCACCTGGCGGCCAGGCGGTCGGCCGCCCAGGCACTCACCGCCATGACCCTGATGCGGTTCTGCTACGGAGCGCTGACCGTCACGCTGCTGACGCTCTGCCGCTACTCCTGGTCGGCCGACGAGGCCGAAGGCCTGGCCCTGCTGGGCGTCGCGGTGGGGGTCTCGGGGGCCGGGTTCTTCGCCGCCGCCGTCATCACGCCGTGGCTGGTGGACCGGCTGGGCACGCGCGGCTGGATCACCGCCTGCGCCGCCGGTTCCGCCGTCCTGGTCCCCGCACTGGGGCTGTTCTTCGCCCCCGGACCGATGCTCGCCGCGGCCTTCGTGCTGGGCCTCGCCACCCAGGGCGCCAAGATCTCCACCGACACCGTCGTGCAGTCCCAGGTGGACGACGCCTTCCGCGGCCGGGTCTTCTCCGTCTACGACGTGCTCTTCAACGTCGCCTTCGTCGGCGCCGCCGCCGTGGCCTCGCTCGTGCTCCCCCTCGACGGGCAGTCCGTCCCGCTGATCGTCGGCGTGGCCGCGCTCTATGCCGCGATCGCGGCCTTCCTCATGCGGCAGGGCGATGTTTCACGTGAAACATCGCCCTGACCGGAGCGCGCCCGAGTCCGCCGGCCGATGTTTCACGTGAAACACCGACCGACCCCGACCACCACGGCCCTCCGACCAGGCGGACGCCCGTGTCCCCGGCCCGGGAGGGCCTGCTCAGGCGTCCTGGGCCGCCCACCACTCCTTGAGGGCGGCGACCGCCTCGTCGCGCCCCACCGGCCCGTTCTCCAGCCGCAGCTCCAGCAGGAAGGCGTACGCCTTGCCGATCACCGGGCCGGGGCCGACGTCCAGCACCTGCATGATCTCGTTGCCGTCCAGGTCGGGGCGGATCGCGTCCAGCTCCTCCCGCTCCTGCAACTGGGCGATGCGCTCCTCCAGCCCGTCGTAAGTGCGGGAGAGCGCGTTCGCCTTGCGCTTGTTGCGCGTGGTGCAGTCGGAGCGCGTCAGCTTGTGCAGCCGCTCCAGCAGCGGGCCGGCGTCGCGGACGTAGCGGCGCACCGCCGAGTCGGTCCACTCCCCGTCCCCGTAGCCGTGGAACCGCAGGTGCAGCTCGACCAGCCGGGACACGTCCTTGACCATGTCGTTGGAGTACTTCAGCGCGGTCATGCGCTTCTTGGTCATCTTCGCGCCCACCATCTCGTGGTGGTGGAAGGAGACCCGTCCGTCGCTCTCGAACCTCCGGGTGCGCGGCTTGCCGATGTCGTGCAGCAGGGCCGCGAGCCGCAGCACCAGGTCCGGGCCGTCCTCCTCGAGTGCGATCGCCTGCTCCAGCACGATCAACGAGTGGTCGTAGACGTCCTTGTGCCGGTGGTGCTCGTCACTCTCCAGACGCAGCGCGGGCAGCTCGGGCAGCACGTGGTCGGCCAGCCCGGTGTCCACGAGCAGGCCGAGGCCCTTGCGCGGGTGCGCGGACAGGAGCAGCTTGTTCAGCTCGCCCTGGACCCGCTCCGCCGACACGATCTCGATCCGGCCGGACATGGCCTTCATCGCCGCCACCACGTCGGGGGCGACCTCGAAGTCGAGCTGGGCGGCGAACCGGGCCGCCCGCAGCATGCGCAGCGGATCGTCGGAGAAGGAGTCCTCCGGAGTGCCCGGGGTGCGCAGCACACCGGCCCTGAGGTCCTCCAGGCCGCCGTGCGGGTCCACGAATTCCTTCTCGGGGAGCGCGACGGCCATCGCGTTCACCGTGAAGTCACGGCGGACGAGGTCTTCCTCGATCGAGTCACCGTAGGAGACCTCCGGCTTGCGCGAGGTCCGGTCGTAGGACTCCGAGCGGTAGGTGGTGACCTCGATCTGGAAGTTCCGATCAACGTCTTCGACGCGGGCGAGCTTCTGCGCACCGACCGTGCCGAAGGCGATGCCGACGTCCCAGACCGAGTCGGCCCACGGCCTGATGATCTTGAGAACGTCCTCGGGGCGGGCGTCGGTGGTGAAGTCGAGGTCATTGCCGAGGCGCCCGAGCAGCGCGTCGCGGACGGACCCGCCGACCAGGGCGAGGCGGAAGCCCGCCGCCTGGAAACGGCGGCCGAGCTCGTCGGCGACGGGGGCGATCCGCAGCAGTTCGCTCACCGCGCGGGCCTGCCCCTGACTCAGGACACTGGGATTGTCTTCGTTGGCGTTCGGCACAACAGAAAAGGGTACGTGCCCGGCCCGCCCGGAGCTCCCGCGTTTACGGCCACCCCGGCCCACGGCGGCACCGGGCCGGACCCGATCATGTGGAGCAAGGCGCGGCACTCGCGCACAGCGGGCCTCGTTACCATGCGTGGACGCACAAACGACGACCACTGACACTTCGAGGGACCGGGGGAGCGCGTGGCCGAGGCGGCAGACATCCAGGGGGCGCCCCCCGCTCCTGCCCGCAAGCGCTGGTTGCGGCGCGCGGTCGTCCTGCTCGCCGGAACCCCGGTCCTCGCCGCCCTGGTCTACTCACCCGCCCCCGAGGCCCAGGCCGCGGAGGCCGCCGCGGCCGTCGACATCCGGCTCGACGGCCTGACGCCCACCGCCCCGGTCAAGGGCGACACCCTCACGATCTCCGGCACCGTGGTCAACAACGGCCGCGAGAAGATCACCGACGCGCACGTGGGCTTGCGGGTCGGCCCGGCGCTGGGGGACCGCAGCTCCATCGACGAGGCAGCGGATCGCGGCGCCTTCCGGGCCGGGGCGGACCCCGCCGAGGTCGGTGCCGAATTCGCCGTGAAGATCGATTCGCTGCCCTCGAAGGTCTCCCAGCCCTTCACCCTCAAGGTTCCGGTGAACAAGCTGGAGCTCGACAAGGACGGCGTCTACCAGCTGGGCGTCTCGCTGTCCGGGGAGACCGAGGGCCGCCCGTACGAGCAGGTCCTCGGCATCCAGCGGACCTTCCTGCCCTGGCAGCCGGAAGCCGCGGCCAAGCGCTCGCAGATCTCGTACGTGTGGCCGCTGATCTCCACCACGCACCTGACCGCGGAGACCGGCTCGGACGAGCTCCAGACCCCCGTCTTCCTCGACGACAGCCTGGCCGACGAGCTTCGGCCCGGCGGGCGCCTGGAGCAGATGGTCTCGCTCGGCAAGGATCTGCCGATCACCTGGGTGATCGATCCGGACCTGCTCTACACGGTCGACGCCATGACCAAGGGCTACCGGATCCGCACCCCCGACGGCCGGACCGTCCAGGGCAAGAACAAGGCCGTCGCCGAACAGTGGCTGAGCGCGCTGGAGAGCGCCGTCCAGGGCAAGAAGGTCGTCGCGCTGCCCTTCGCGGACCCCGACATCGCCTCGCTCGCCCACCGCGGCAAGGACGTCTCCGGCACGCTGGGCCAGCTCCGGCCGGCCACCGACAAGGCGAAGCAGGCCGTCGAGACCGTCCTGCACGTCCCCGCGACCACCGATTTCTCCTGGCCGGTGGACGGGGCGATCGACCCGTCCATCGTCAACGTCGCGACTTCGGCCGGCGCCCACAACGTCCTGACCCGCAGCGACAGCCTCCAGGAGACCGGCGCGCTGGGCTACACCCCCTCGGCGGCCCGCCCCATCGGTGCGGGCACCACGGCCGTGGTCTCCGACGCAGAGCTCTCCACCGCCTTCCAGGGCGACATGCTCGATGCCGGGAACTCCGCGCTCGCGATCCAGCGCTTCCTCGCCCACACGCTCGCCCTGAACCTGCAGAAGACCGACAACCAGCGCAGCTTCGTCGTGGCTCCCCAGCGGATGCCGTCCGCCAGCCAGGCACAGACGATGGCCGCCGCCATCCGGGGCCTGCAGCCGGGCCGCTGGACCCAGCCCTCCGACCTGGAGGCGGCCGCCGCCGCGACGCCCGACCCGCGCGCCGCCACCCAGGTCCCGGGCGCGGGCCAGTACCCCGAGGAGCTCAGCAAGCAGGAACTGCCGGTCTCCGCCTTCGAGAAGATCCGCAGCACTGAGAACACCCTCGACCACTTCAAGGTGATCCTGACCGCGCCCGACCGCGTCGAGATCCCCTTCGGCAACACCACCAACCGGGAGATGTCCGCCTCTTGGCGCGACCGCCCCGGCCCGGCCCTGGACTACCGGGACCAGGTGCAGAAGTACCTGATCGGCCTCACCGAGAAGGTCAGGGTCATCCCCAAGTCCGACGCCACCCTCTCCGGGCACAGCGCGACGATCCCGGTCAGCGTGCAGAACAGCCTGGTCCAGGACACCCGCAACCTCGTCCTGCGCGTGCAGTCCGCCAACCCGACCCGCCTGATGTTCGGCGACAGCGGCCAGGCCGAGGAAGAAGTCGCGGTCCAGGGCGGGCACAGCCAGACCGTGAAGTTCCCCGCCAACGCCACCGCGAGCGGCCCCGTCGAGGTGACCGCGCAGCTCTTCACGACCGACGGCGTCCCCTACGGCAAGGCACGCACGTTCACGGTCGAGGCGACCGAAGTGACCCCCACCGTCATGCTCGTCATCGCCGGCGGCGTCCTCCTGCTCGTGCTGGCCGGCATCAAGATGTACGCCAGCCGCAAGCGCGTCGCGGCGCGCGCCGCCGTGGAGGAGAGCACGCAGCAGAGTGACGAGTCCCCGGACACCGGACCGCAAAGCGCGGACCCGTCCGGCACGGGTGAGACAGTGGACCGTTGAGCGACGCCGTGGCCGGTCGGCCTGGGGACGATGAGGTGGGGTTTCGATGAACGCGCCGTACGAAGGTGACCGCGCGCAGGGCACTGGCGGGCCCGCGCCCTCCCAGGGCACTGCCCCCGGCGCCCCGGTGCCGGGGCAGGTTCCCGCGCCCGCGCCCGCGCCGGACCACGACCCGTATGTCCAGGACGCCTACGCCTACGACCCGTACCGGTCACAGGACCTGTCGGCCCAGGACCCGGTGGCCGAGGTCCTCTACGACCGGGCCTCGCACCCGCCGCCGCCGCCCGGGACCTTCCAGGAGCCCGGCCCGCTCTACGCGGCTCCGCAGGCCCCCTCCTACGCCCCCGACCCGCGGGTCTGGGCCCAGACCCCGCCGCCCGAGCCGGACGGCCCCTCCCGGCACCTGCCCTACGGCGACCACGCCACCACCACGCAGTTCGTCGGCGTGGACTCCCTCGTCACCAAGGCCGCCGGCCAGGAGCCCCAGCCGGACGCCTTCGCACACCTCTACCGGGACCAGGAGGCCGCACCGCGCACCCCGGCGGAGGACGCGCCCGTCGCCGCACCGGCGCCGAGCAAGCCCGCCGGACGCGCCTCCAGCCTGCTGAAGTCCAGCGCCCTGATGGCCGCCGGCACGATCGTCTCCCGCATCACCGGCTTCATGCGGACTCTGGTGATCGCCGGAGCCATCGGCGTGGCCACCCTCAACGACAGCTACCAGGTCGCCAACACCCTGCCGACGATGATCTACGTACTGGTCGGCGGCGGCGCCCTCAACGCGGTCTTCATCCCGCAGCTGGTGCGCGCGATGAAGAACGACGAGGACGGGGGAGAGGCCTACGCCAACCGGCTGCTCACCCTCGTCATCGTCCTGCTGGGCGCCGTCACCACCATCTGCGTCCTCGCGGCCCCGCTGTTCATCGGCATGATGTCGCAGAAGATCGCCGACGATCCGCAGCGCCTGGACGTCGCCGTCGCCTTCGCCCACTACTGCCTGCCCACCATGTTCTTCATGGGCGTGCACGTGGTCCTCGGTCAGATCCTCAACGCCCGCGGCCGGTTCGGCGCCATGATGTGGACCCCGGTCCTCAACAACATCGTCGTCATCGCCACCTTCAGCGCCTTCATCTGGGCCTTCGGCGGCTTCACCACCACCGGCGTCACCGAGGCCGGCATCACCCCCGACGGCGTCCGGCTGCTGGGCCTGGGCACCCTGCTCGGCCTGGTCGTCCAGTCCCTGGCGATGGTTCCCTACCTGCGCGACGCCGGCTTCAAGCCGCGGCTGCGCTTCGACTGGAAGGGCCACGGCCTCGGCAAGGCCGCCGGCCTGGCGAAGTGGACGTTCTTCTTCGTCCTCGCCAACCAGCTCGGACTGATCGTCGTCACGCAGCTCGCCACCTGGGCGGGCGAGGTCGCCGACAAGCAGGGCCACGGCGGCACCGGCATCACCGGCTACAACTACGCCCTGCTGCTCTGGCAGATGCCGCAGGCCATCATCACCGTCTCCGTCATGACCGCGGTCCTGCCCCGCATCTCGCGCTCCGCCCACGACGGCGACGCCGCCGCCGTCCGCGACGACATCTCCTACGGCCTGCGCACCTCGGCCGTCGCGATCGTGCCCTGCGCCTTCGCGTTCCTCGCGCTGGGCGTCCCGATGGCAGGCCTGCTCTACGCCGGTTCCGGCGCGGAGAGCGCCCAGAACATCGGCTTCATCCTGATGGCCTTCGGCCTCGGCCTGATCCCGTACTCGGTCCAGTACGTCGTCCTGCGCGGCTTCTACGCCTACGAGGACACCCGGACCCCCTTCTACAACACGGTCATCGTCGCCGCCGTCAACGCGGGCGTCTCCACCGCCGCCTTCTTCGTCCTGCCGGCCCGCTGGGCCGTCGTCGGCATGGCCGCCGCATACGGCCTCGGCTACGCGGTGGGCGTCGGCGTCGCCTGGCGCCGGCTGCGCACCCGCCTCGGCGGCGACCTCGACGGGGCGCACGTGATGCGCACCTACACCCGTCTCATCGGCGCCTGCGTCCCCGCCGCCGCCGTGGCCGGCGCGGTCGCCTTCGCGGTGCTGCGCTTCCTCGGCAACGGTGCGCTCGGTTCGCTCACCGCGCTGGTGGCCGGCGCTATCGCGCTGGCCGCGGTGTTCATCGTCTCCGCCAAGCGGATGCGCATCGAAGAACTCAACGCGATGGTCGGAATGGTGCGCGGACGCCTGGGGCGCTGATGCGCACAACCATCCCCTTCCCTAGCGTGTCGTGCAGAGCGCCGGACTGTGGGCACAATTGGCATGGCTTCGCAGGATGGCCGACAGCGCGTAACGGATGGGGAGGCAGGGACGACGGTGGCGGAACGTAGCACGGCTGCCGTCGACGTGGCCGACAACGGCGGCGACGAGCCGCCGGCCGCTGAGGCGGTCAAGGCCACGGCCGACGGGGTGGACACCCAGAACGGACGAGCCGCGGACGGATCCATGCCCGAAAAGGACGGCGAGCGCAGGAACGCGGCACCTGCGGCCGCTCCCGAACTCCACAGCGGTCACAAGCTCGCCAGACGCTACCGGCTCGAAGAGTGCGTCACCCGTGTGGACGGATTCAGCAGCTGGCGCGCGATGGACGAGAAGCTGCGCAGGGCGGTGGGTGTCCACCTGCTGCCCGCCGACCACGCCCGGGCCCGCGCGGTCCTGGCCGCCGCCCGCTCCTCCGCCCTGCTCGGCGACCCCCGGTTCGTCCAGGTCCTCGACGCCGTGGAGGAGAACGACCTCGTCTACGTCGTCCACGAGTGGCTGCCCGACGCCACGGAGCTCACCGCGGTCCTCGCGGCGGGCCCCATGGAGCCGCACGAGGCCTACCAGCTGGTCAGCCAGGTCTCCCAGGCCATGACCGCCGCGCACCGCGAGGGCCTGGCGCACCTGCGCCTGACCCCCAGCGCCATACTGCGCACCTCCTCGGGCCAGTACCGCATCCGCGGCCTCGCCGTGAACGCCGCCCTGCGCGGCATCACCAGCGAGACCCCGCAGCGCGCGGACACCGAGGCCATCGGCGCCCTGCTGTACGCCGCCCTCACCCAGCGCTGGCCGTACGAGAACGACGCGTACGGCCTCACCGGCCTGCCCAAGGGCGTCGGCCTGATCGCCCCCGACCAGGTCCGCGCCGGAGTCCACCGCGGCCTGGGCGAGCTCGCCATGCGCGCCCTCGCCAACGACGGGGCCACCGCCTCCCGTCAGGAACCCGCCTGCACCACCCCGGAAGAGCTCTCCAAGGCCGTCGCCGCGATGCCCCGCATCCGGCCGCCGGAGCCCACCTTCACCGCGCCTCCGGAGTACCAGCACACGACCTACCAGCAGGGCAGCTACGGCAGGCCCACGCCTCCCGGCATGCCCCCCGCGCAGCCGCTCCCCGTGGCACCCCCGCCGCCGCCCCTGCAGAGCCGGACGGGCCGGGCCCTGAAGTGGGGTGTGGCGGCCCTGCTGATCGCCGCCCTCGGCCTGGGCAGCTGGCAGCTCGCAGACACCCTGCTGGGCCGCGCCAACCAGGGCAGCAACGGCAGCAACCAGAACCCGAACCCGAAGTCCGACGAGGCCCCGGAGAACAAGGACCCGGTCGTCCTCGCCCCCACCGGCGCCGCCGAGTACTACCCCGACGGCAAGCCACAGGACGCCGAAGGCGCCAAGAGCACCTTCGACGGGGACAACTCCACCTACTGGCGCACCAAGTACTACCTCGACGGCCCGGACATGAACCCGGCCTACAAAGAGGGCCTCGGGATCGTCTACGACCTCGGCTCGGAGCAGGACGTCAGCGGAGCATCGATAACGCTGAAGTACGCGGGCGACCACACCACCGCCACGCTCTACAAGGCCTCCTCCCTTTCCCCGTCGGCGTCGCTCGCGTCCATGGAGAAGATCGTCACCGAGACGACCTCGTCCAGCACGCTCAAGCTGGCCGCCGAGAAGCCCGTCAAGGCCCGCTACGTCCTCGTCTGGATCACCGCGATGCCGGACGCGCCCCCGGACACGTTCAGCGGGGCCGGGTACAAGCAGGCCATCGCGGAAGTGAAGTTCACGGGCTGACGACAGCAGGGGGAGGGCCCACCGTTGAACGAAGCCACACCCGACGGCCGCAGCGACCAGGAACTCCTGTCGCTGCACGCCGCCGGCGATCCCGACGCGTTCGGTGAGCTCGTCCGCCGCCACCGCGACCGGCTGTGGGCGGTGGCCCTGCGCACGCTCGGCGACCGGGAGGAGGCCGCCGACGCCGTGCAGGACGCCCTGGTCTCCGCCTACCGGGCCGCGCACACCTTCCGCGGGGAGTCCGCCGTCACCACCTGGCTCCACCGCATCACCGTGAACGCCTGCCTGGACCGGGCCCGCAAGGCCGCCTCCCGCAGGACGTCCCCCCTTGACGACACGGACCGCCTGGAGCGCCTCCTGGAGCCCCACGAGTCCGCCGAGGCCCCCGCGGAGCGCCAGGACCTCCACCGCCAGCTCCTGGCCGCCCTGGGCACCCTGCCGGCCGAGCAGCGCGCCGCGCTCGTCCTGGTCGACATGCAGGGCTACCCCGTCGCCGAGGCGGCCCGGCTGCTCGACGTCCCCGTCGGCACCGTGAAGAGCCGGTGTGCGCGCGGCCGGGCGAAACTGGTCCCGCTCCTCACTCATCTGCGCACGTCCACCGGGGATAACACCGACACCGGGCGGGGAAGGAACCGGACACCCGGGACAACCGTCCCACCGGCGGCAGACCGCGGGGACGCAGCCCCGGACCCCAACGCAGTGAAGGGCGGAGGTGGGCGAGCGTGAGCACCACGACCGGCACGGTCCGGCACCCCGACGTCTCGGAGATCTCCGAGCTGACGGAGGGCCTCCTCTCCCCGTCCCGTACGGCGGAGGTCCGCAGCCATCTCGGCGACTGCGCCCTGTGCGCCGACGTACGCGCCTCCCTGGAGGAGATCCGGGCCCTGCTCGGCACCCTTCCCGGGCCCGCCCGCATGCCCGCCGACATCTCCGGCCGGATCGACGCGGCCCTCGCCGCCGAAGCGCTCCTCGACGCCACCACCCCGCGCGAGGACGCCGCCCCCGCACCGCGGCCCGCGGCCCGCGGCCTGTCCGACCCCGCTGTTTCACGTGAAACACCGCCCGACCGGCCCACGCGGGCCGCCGCCCCGCGGCCCTCCGGTCACCCGGCCGGCCCAACCGGCCCCGGTCGGCGCCGGGCCCGCCTGCGGATCGCCCTCGCCGGCGGCCTGCTCGCTTCCTGCGCCGCCGGCCTCCTGCTGTTCAACCTGGTCTCCGGCCCCGCTTCCTCCCCCGACCGGAGCGCCCAAGGCGATGCCGCCACCGCGCTGTCCAGGCCCGGCGGGGACGAGTACACCGCGCAGGGGCTCCAGGGACAGGTCCGGGAGCTCCTCGCCACCGGGGACCAGCCGAAGGGAGACACGGGCGCGGGGGACCGGAACAAGACCCTCGGAGTGGAGAACAGCCCCCCGACCTCGCCGGAGCTCGCCCCGGGGGACCGCGAGGCACCCCCCGTCCCGGCCTGCGTCCAGAAGGCCACCGGCCGCTCCGAGAGCCCGCTGGGCTCCGAGCAGGGCACCTACGAGGGGACCGAAGTCTTCCTCGTCGTCCTGCCGCACCCCGGCGACCCCGCCTCCGTGGACGCCTACCTCGTCCCCTCCACCTGCGTCGGCACCCCGTCGGCCGCCCCGGGGAAGCCGCTGCTGACCGCCACCTACCCCCGGAGCTGAGACCCCGCAGGGCCGAGGGGGTCAGCGCGGGAATGCATGCGCCGTAGGATCCGTTGGGTGGGGTGAAGGTTCACACCGGCCCACCCCCCGGTAGGCAGCAGGCAGTCCAGAGACGAGGAAGCAACCCGTGAGCGACGTTCGAAACGTGATCATCATCGGCTCCGGGCCGGCCGGTTACACCGCCGCCCTGTACACCGCACGCGCTTCGCTCAAGCCCCTGGTCTTCGAAGGTGCCGTCACCGCCGGCGGCGCGCTGATGAACACCACCGAGGTCGAGAACTTCCCCGGCTTCCAGGACGGCATCATGGGGCCCGACCTCATGGACAACATGCGCGGCCAGGCCGAGCGTTTCGGCGCCGAGCTGGTTCCGGACGACGTGGTGGCCGTGGACCTCACCGGCGAGATCAAGACCGTCACCGACACCGCCGGCACCGTGCACCGTGCCAAGGCCGTGATCGTGACCACCGGCTCGCAGCACCGCAAGCTCGGCCTGCCGAACGAGGACGCCCTCTCCGGACGCGGCGTCTCCTGGTGCGCCACCTGCGACGGCTTCTTCTTCAAGGACCACGACATCGTCGTGGTCGGCGGCGGCGACACCGCGATCGAGGAAGCCACCTTCCTCTCCCGGTTCGCCAAGTCCGTCACGATCGTGCACCGCCGCGATTCGCTGCGCGCCTCCAAGGCCATGCAGGACCGCGCGTTCGCCGACCCGAAGATCAAGTTCGCCTGGGACAGCGAGGTCGCCGCGATCCACGGCGAGCAGAAGCTCTCGGGACTCACCCTGCGCAACACCAAGACCGGTGAGACCTCCGAGCTGCCCGTGACCGGCCTCTTCATCGCCGTCGGCCACGACCCGCGCACGGAGCTCTTCAAGGACCAGCTGGACCTCGACTCCGAGGGCTACCTCAAGGTCGACGCCCCGTCCACCCGCACCAGCCTCACCGGTGTGTTCGGCGCGGGCGACGTCGTCGACCACACCTACCGCCAGGCCATCACCGCCGCGGGCACCGGCTGCTCCGCCGCCCTCGACGCCGAGCGCTTCCTCGCCGCCCTCGCGGACGCCGAGAAGACGCACGCGACGGTCTGACGCACACCCAGCAGCACCACACCCCACTCTCCCCGCAGGAAAAGAAGGAGGCCGCTGTGGCCGGCACCCTCAAGAACGTGACCGACGCTGACTTCGACGCCGAGGTCCTCAGGAGCGACAAGCCCGTCCTGGTGGACTTCTGGGCCGCCTGGTGCGGTCCGTGCCGCCAGATCGCTCCCTCCCTCGAGGCCATCGCCGCCGAGTACGGGGACCAGATCGAGATCGTCAAGCTCAACATCGACGAGAACCCGGCCACGGCCGCCAAGTACGGCGTCATGTCCATCCCGACGCTGAACGTCTACCAGGGCGGCGAGGTCGCCAAGACCATCGTCGGCGCCAAGCCGAAGGCCGCCATCCTGCGCGACCTGGCGGACTTCGTCGAGGTCAAGACCGTCTGACGCACCCGCACCGGTGACATGCGAACGGGGCCGCCCCTGGCCGGGGGCGGCCCCGTTCGCATGTCCCGCGCAGCGGCGCCGCAGCTCGGCAGCGCCACAGCGATACGGCAGCCGCGTCAGAGCGGCCGCAGCGCCGGCTCCTTGCGGGCCGCGCCCAGCAGCCGGTCCAGGGCCAGCTCCACGTCTTCCTTCCACGACAGCGTGGACCGCAACTCCAGCCGCAGCCGGGGGTGGACCGGATGCGGCCGGACCGTCTTGAAGCCCACCGCCAGCAGGTGGTCGGCCGGCAGGAGACAGGCCGGACGCTCCCACCGGACGTCGCCGAACGCCTCGATCGCCCGGAACCCCCTGCGCAGCAGGTCTTTCGCCACCGCCTGGACCATCACCCGCCCCAGGCCCTGCCCCTGATACCCCGGCATGATCCACGCCGTGATGAGCTGTGCGGCGTCCGGTGAGACCGGACTGGTCGGGAAGGCGGTCGCGCGCGCCACATAGGCCGGCGGGGCGTACAGGACGAACCCGACGGGCACCTCGTCCACGTAGACCACCCGGCCGCACGAACCCCATTCGAGCAGCACGGCGGAGATCCACGCCTCCTTCTCCTGGGCAGAGGTGCCCGCCTTCACCGCAGCCGCACCGGTGACGGGATCCAGCTCCCAGAAGACACAGGACCGGCAACGCCGGGGCAGGTCCTGAAGGTTGTCCAGCGTGAGCGGTACCAGCCGACGACCCATGACCGCATCGTATCCACAGCTCGAATCACCCGAAACCGCAACAAGGCAAAGGGGCGGGCCGCGCCGGTTCGCACCGGCACGACCCGCCCCCAGGCTGGGCGCTACTCCCCGGAGAGTCCCTGGTCCAGCACCCGGCCCTCGCCCGGCGCCAGCGTGCCCAGGATCCGCTCCAGGTCCTCCATGGACGCGAACTCGACGGTGATCTTGCCCTTCTTCTGACCCAGGTCCACCTTCACCCGCGTCTCGAAGCGGTCGGACAGCCGCGTCGCCAGCTCGTTCAGCGCGGGGGCGACCCGGGCCCCGGCCCGCGGACCCTTCGACTTCACCGCGCCCGGATTCTCGGACCCCATCAGCGCGACGATCTCCTCGACCGCGCGCACCGAGAGGCCCTCGGCCACGATCCGGTGCGCCAGCCGGTCCTGCTCCTCGGAGTTGTCCACCGAGAGCAGGGCCCGCGCGTGCCCCGCCGACAGGACGCCCGCCGCCACCCGGCGCTGCACGGGCGGCGACAGCTTCAGCAGGCGCAGCGTGTTCGAGACCTGGGGGCGCGAGCGCCCGATCCGGTCCGCCAGCTGGTCGTGCGTGCAGTTGAAGTCCTGGAGGAGCTGGTCGTACGCGGCGGCTTCCTCCAGCGGGTTCAGCTGAGCCCGGTGCAGGTTCTCCAACAGCGCGTCCAGCAGCAGCTTCTCGTCGTCCGTGGCACGGATGATGGCCGGAATCCGCTGCAGGCCCGCCTCCCGGCACGCCCGCCAGCGCCGCTCGCCCATGATGAGTTCGTAGCGGCCCGGGGCCGCCTGCCGGACCACCACCGGCTGGAGCAGGCCCACCTCCTGGATGGAGGTCACCAGCTCGGCCAACGCGTCCTCGTCGAACACTTCCCGCGGCTGCCGCGGGTTCGGCGTGATCGAGTCCATCGGGAGCTCCGCGAACGTCGCACCCGCCACCTCGCCGGCCGCCGGATCCGCTGCCGGCTCCGGCTCGGCCGCCACGATCGGCACCGATGTTTCACGTGAAACATCGGCCTGCGCCAGCGAGGCCAGCCTCGCCGCCGCGATCCCCCGCTCCGAGGGCAGCACCGGAACCGCCGACGGAGACGTCGACCCGGCGCCGATCACCGGCGGCGTCTTCTCCTGGGGAGCCGCGGGAATCAGCGCGCCGAGCCCCCGCCCCAGACCCCTACGTCGCTCACTCACTGGATCCCCTCCGCCATGCTCTGCGTGTTGTTCAGGCCCGCACTCAGATGAGGGTGCTGGGCGTCGTACTGGATGCCGGCCCCGCGCAGCGCGATCTCCCGCGCCGCCTCCAGGTAGGAGAGGGAACCGCTGGAACCCGGATCGTAGGTCAGCACCGTCTGCCCGTAGCTCGGGGCCTCGGAGATGCGGACCGACCGCGGGATGCTCGTGCGCAGCACCTCCTTGCCGAAGTGCGTGCGCACCTCCTCCGCCACCTGCGAGGCCAGCCGGGTCCTGCCGTCGTACATCGTCAGCAGGATCGTGGACACGTGCAGCGTCGGGTTCAGGTGGGCCCGCACCAGGTCGACGTTGCGCAGCAGTTGACCCAGCCCCTCCAGCGCGTAGTACTCGCACTGGATCGGGATCAGCACCTCGGCGCCCGCGACCAGGGCGTTCACCGTCAGCAGGCCCAGCGAGGGCGGGCAGTCGATCAGGATGTAGTCGAGCGGCTGCTCGTACGCCTGGATGGCCCGCTGGAGGCGGCTCTCCCGCGCCACGAGGGAGACCAGCTCGATCTCCGCGCCGGCCAGGTCGATGGTGGCCGGAGCGCAGAAGAGCCCCTCCACATCGGCGACCGGCTGGACGACCTCCATCAGGGGCCGGCTGTCCACGAGCACGTCGTAGATGGACGGCACGTCGGCGTGGTGGTCGATGCCCAGCGCCGTGGAGGCGTTGCCCTGCGGGTCGAGGTCGACCACCAGGACCCGCGCACCGTGCAGGGCCAGGGAGGCGGCCAGGTTCACGGTCGACGTGGTCTTGCCCACGCCGCCCTTCTGGTTGGCGACCACCATGATCCGGGTCTGTGCGGGCCTGGGCAGGCCCTCACCCGCACGGCCCAGCGCCTCGACCGCGATCTGCGCGGCTCGGCCGATGGGCGTGTCTTCGTTGTCCACTAGCGGCGGGGCCGATGTTTCACGTGAAACATCTTCACCCGGCGATTCAGAGCGGGGACCGGGGACCGGTTCGGCCATCGGCCCCGCAAGGTTGGCGTCTGACCGCACGGTGTCACTCTCCTCGGCATCAGGCTCGCGATGAACAGAGCCTGCCATGTCACCGGGGTCGCGAACCAGCGGGGCCCGCACTCCTGTGGATGAATCCACCGATGTGGACAACTCCGTCCCCCCTTCGTGCTTGCGGTGACGGGGGGACGCAGCCGCACGACCGCGGCTGATGATTCCGTGCAGCAGAGAGCGACGTTTCACGTGAAACACGATGCCCGGACGGAGTCATCCGGCCGCTACGACACTCCGAAATCCATACCTATAGGGCGCAACACGCCCCGAAACTCCGCCGGATCCGGGGCCGCCCGCACAGAGAACCGGGCGGCCGGGGATCAGCGGCGCCGCCGGGTGCGGCTCACCCGGGCGGCCTTGGCCCGCTTCGTCGCGAACCTCACACCGCCGGGGCTCTCGCCCACCTCGACCCGCACCACCGTGGTCAGCGGGTCCACGATGCCCTCGCCGACGTGCAGCACCGAGGTCTTCACCACACCGAGCTTGGCCAGCGCGGCCTTCGCCGACACCAGCTCCTCCTCGGCGGTGTCGCCCTTGAGCGCCAGCATCTCGCCGTACGGCCGCAGCAGGGGAACGCCCCATCCGGCGAGCCGGTCGAGGGGGGCCACCGCCCGCGCCGTCACCACGTGCACCGGCTGCAGCTTGCCGAGGACTTCCTCGGCCCGCCCGCGCACCACCGTCACGTGGTCGAGCCCGAGCAGCTCCACGGCCTCCTGGAGGAAGTTCGTGCGGCGCAGCAGCGGCTCCAGCAGCGTGATCTTCAGGTCACGGCGCAGCAGGGCCAGTGGGATGCCGGGGAGGCCGGCACCCGAGCCCACGTCGCACACGGTGACGCCCTCGGGCACCACCTCGGCGAGCACGGCGCAGTTCAGCACGTGCCGCTCCCAGAGCCGCGGCACCTCGCGCGGCCCGATCAGACCCCGCTTCACGCCCGCGTCCGCCAGCAGCTCCACGTACCGCACAGCTTCCGGGAAAAACTCACCGAACACCGCGCGCGCCTCTTCGGGTGCCGGGGGCGCTTCTTCAGGCATCGGGGGAAGCTCAGCTGCCTCCGTCACGGGGACCGTCCTTCCGTACCGCATGGTTGTGGCCGTGCCGTGCCGCGGGCCACGTCGTCACTGCCAGGCTGACAAACATCGGCCCCGCCTGCGAGACAGACGGGGCCGAACACTCAAGCTTCCGGTCAGGCCGGGAGCACGACGACGAAGCGCTGCGGCTCCTCGCCCTCCGACTCGCTCCGCAGACCGGCGGCCGCCACCGCATCGTGGACGACCTTCCGCTCGAACGGGGTCATCGGGGCCAGCTTCAGGGGCTCGCCGGACGCCTTCACGTCCGCCGAGGCCTGGGCGCCGAGCGCCGCCAGCTCCTCGCGCTTCTTCGCCCGGAACCCGCCGATGTCCAGCATCAGCCGGCTGCGGTCCCCGGTCTCGCGGTGCACGGCGAGGCGGGTCAGCTCCTGCAGAGCCTCCAGCACCTCTCCGTCGCGGCCCACGAGCTTCTGCAGGTCGCGCGCGGACTCACTGACGATGGAGACCGAGGCGCGGTCCGCCTCGACGTCCATGTCGATGTCGCCGTCCAGGTCGGCGATGTCCAGCAGACCCTCAAGGTAGTCAGCCGCGATCTCACCCTCCTGCTCGAGGCGGGTCAGGGTGTCGCCACTCTCAGCGGCGGCGGTGGTGGTGCCTTCCGTCACGGGAGGGACTCCTTCTTACTTCTTGGGAGAGGGCTTGCTGGGGGGCGTCTGGCGCTGCGACTTCGACTGCCTCTTGGGCTGCTGCCGCTTCTGGAGACCGCCGCCTGCCGCATCGGCGTCGACGGTCGCCTCGACGCTCTTCGCCACGGAGCCGTCCGCCTGCGCGGCCAAGCCCTGCTTGGTCAGAGCGGTGATGAACTTGCGCTCGTTGTCGTTGCGGTCCGGGCCCTTGGCCACGATCCCCGCGACGATCTTCTTCTTGCCCCGGCCCTTGAGCTCGCCGTGCGAGGAGACCTGCTTCAGCAGACGCGTCAGGTACTGGTCCTGGGCCATGCTGCCCGGGGTGGGGTTCCGGCTGATCACGAACATCTGCTGGCCCATGGTCCACAGGTTCGTGGTCAGCCAGTAGACGAGGACGCCGACGGGGAAGTTGATGCCCATGACCGCGAAGATCAGGGGGAAGACGTACATCAGCATCTTCTGCTGCTGCATGAACGGCGTCTTGACCGAGAGGTCGACGTTCTTCTGCATCAGCTGGCGCTGCGTGTAGAACTGCGACAGCGACATCATCACGATCATGATCGCGGTGACGATCCGCACGTCGGTGATCGAGGCGCCGAGAGCGGCGACCTTGTCCGCGCTGTCCGTGAACTTGGACGCCAGCGGGGCGCCGAAGATGTGCGCGTTACGCGCGCTCTCCAGCAGCGGGCCGTCGATCTTGCCGATCGGGGTGCCGTTGGCGATGGAGGCGAGCACGTGGTAGAGCGCGAAGAAGAACGGGGACTGCGCCAGGATGGGAAGGCACGAGGAGAGCGGGTTGGTACCCGTCTCCTTGTACAGCTTCATCATCTCTTCGGACTGGCGCTGCTTGTCGTTCTTGTAGCGCTCCTGGATCGCCTTCATCTTCGGCTGGATCGCCTGCATGCCGCGCGTCGCCTTGATCTGCTTCACGAAGAGCGGGATCAGGCAGATGCGGATCAAGATCACCAGGGAGACGATGGACAGGCCCCAGGCCCAACCACTGTCCGCGCCGAACATGGCGCCGTACACCTTGTGGAACTGGACGATGATCCACGAGACAGGCGTGGTAATAAAGCTGAAAAAACTGGCAATCGTGTCCACTAATCAGGCTCCTTGAGCATTGCGAGATCTACGCAACGCACTGCGCAGCTGCTCGTGCCAACGCGGGCGTTTCCGGGGTGGGACGTGGTCCACGCCACCCGGGGACCACGGATTGCACCGCAGGATCCGCCAGGCGGTCAGAGCCGTCCCCTTCACCGCACCATGCCGGTCGATGGCCGTGTACCCGTAGTGCGAACACGAGGGGTAGTAGCGGCACACCGGCCCGAGCAGCGGACTGATGGTCCACTGGTACAGCTTGATCAATGCGAGCAGCGGGTACTTCATCGAGCCTCGCCTCCCGAGAGCCGCAGCAGTGCGGCATCAAGGTCCCGGGCCAGGTCGTCGTAACCGGCATCACCCGCTCCGGGCAGAGCCCGTACCACCACCAGGCTACCTTCGGGCAACCCGGACAGCCGATCGCGGATGAGATGGCGCAACCGGCGCTTGACCCGGGTGCGTACGACGGCGCCGCCGACAGCCTTGCTGACGACGAAACCCGCACGCGTCGAGGGATCGATCTCCCCCGGCTCGTGCGGGTCCGTTGCACCGCTTGTACGTAGGTGGACGACGAGGAGCGGGCGACCAGCCCGACGACCTCGACGTACCGCGCTCGCGAAGTCCTCGCGCCGCCTCAGCCGATTTTCGGGAGACAGCACGACGTCACGATCCGCCCGTCAGTTACGCGGAGAGGGCGCTGCGGCCCTTGCCACGACGGTTCGCGAGGATCGCGCGACCGGCACGGGTACGCATCCGGAGACGGAAGCCGTGGGTCTTGGCACGACGGCGGTTGTTCGGCTGGAAGGTGCGCTTGCTCACTCGAGGGCTCCAGAGAATAAATCGTTTAGGCGGGACATCGCCTGGCTGTCACCGTGCGCCCACGAGGAGAAAACTCGCGTGTTCGCCCGAGTGGCACCGCAAAACGATCACGACCAGTGATCTTCGCCCATCGGTAGGCAGGCGGCAGCAGCCATCGACAACTCGACCTCGTTACGGTACGCGCGGCTACGCCATCCGGTCAAACCGAGGCTGCGGTGCCCCACACTGTGCACAGGCTGTGGACAACGACTTGAACCGTACCCGTCGGCCTGACTACCGTTGCCTGACCCCGGATTTTTTGTCCCGACCGTCCCAAAGAACCACACATTCGTGGGACCCCCTCTGAGAGAGCGTGCTCTGTGGCTGACGTACCTGCCGATCTTGCCGCAGTGTGGCCAAGGGTGCTCGAGAAGCTCCTCGGGGAGGGACAGAACAGCATCGAGCCCAAGGACAAGCAGTGGGTCGAGCGCTGCCAGCCGCTCGCCCTCGTCGCCGACACCGCTCTGCTCGCCGTCCCCAACGAATACGGCAAGCGCGTCCTCGAGGGCCGCCTCGCCCCCCTCATCAGCGACGCGCTCAGCCGCGAGTGCGGCCGCCCCATCCGGATCGCCATCACCGTGGACGATTCCGCCGGCGAGCCCGCGCCCCAGGCCCCGTCCGCTCCCTCCGCGCGCGACGCCTACGAGCCGTACGGAAGCCAGCGCCCCGGAGGCCACACCGGGCCGGGGGGCCACACCGGTCACACGGGCCACACGGGCCCCGGCGACGACCAGCTCCCGAACGCCCGCCCCGCCTACCCGGACTACCAGCAGCCGCGCCCCGAGCCCGGCGCCTGGCCCCGCGGCGGCCAGCAGGACGACTACGGCTGGCAGCAGCCCCGCCTCGGCGGCTTCCCCGACCGCGATCCGTACGCCTCCCCGCAGCCGGGCTACCTCCAGCAGCCCGAGCCCTCCTCCTATGACCAGGGCTCCTACGAGCAGCAGAAGTACGAGCAGCAGGGCTATGACGGCCAGCAGCAGCGCCAGTCCCGCCAGTACGAGCAGCAGGGCGGCTACGAGCAGCAGCCCGCGCGCCAGGCGCCCAGCCGGCCCGCGCCCTCGGCCCCGTCCGGCGGCTCCACCTCGGGCCCGCTCGAGCCGACGGCCCGGCTGAACCCCAAGTACCTCTTCGACACCTTCGTCATCGGCGCCTCCAACCGCTTCGCGCACGCCGCCGCGGTGGCCGTCGCCGAGGCGCCGGCGAAGGCGTACAACCCCCTCTTCATCTACGGGGAGTCGGGTCTGGGCAAGACGCACCTGCTGCACGCCATCGGGCACTACGCGCGGAGCCTCTACCCCGGCACCCGGGTGCGGTACGTGAGCTCCGAGGAGTTCACCAACGAGTTCATCAACTCGATCCGCGACGGCAAGGGCGACGCCTTCCGCAAGCGCTACCGCGAGATGGACATCCTGCTCGTCGACGACATCCAGTTCCTGGCGAGCAAGGAGTCGACGCAGGAGGAGTTCTTCCACACCTTCAACACGCTCCACAACGCCAACAAGCAGATCGTGCTCTCCTCCGACCGGCCGCCCAAGCAGCTCGTCACCCTGGAGGACCGGCTCCGCAACCGCTTCGAGTGGGGCCTGATCACCGACGTCCAGCCGCCCGAGCTGGAGACCCGCATCGCGATCCTGCGCAAGAAGGCCGTCCAGGAGCAGCTCAACGCCCCGCCGGAGGTGCTGGAGTTCATCGCCTCCCGCATCTCGCGCAACATCCGCGAGCTGGAGGGGGCGCTGATCCGGGTCACGGCCTTCGCGAGCCTGAACCGGCAGCCGGTCGACCTCGGCCTGACCGAGGACGTCCTGAAGAACCTGATCCCCGGCGGCGAGGACAGCGCGCCCGAGATCACCGCGACGGACATCATGGCCGCCACCGCGGACTACTTCGGGCTCACCGTGGACGACCTGTGCGGCTCCTCGCGCAGCCGCGTGCTCGTCACCGCCCGGCAGATCGCCATGTACCTGTGCCGGGAGCTCACGGACCTCTCCCTGCCGAAGATCGGGGCGCAGTTCGGCGGCCGCGACCACACCACGGTCATGCACGCGGACCGCAAGATCCGCGCTCTGATGGCGGAGCGGCGCTCCATCTACAACCAGGTCACGGAGCTCACCAACCGCATCAAGAACGGCTGACTCCGACGCGCATCGAGGGCCGTACGGGCGTCGCCGAGGCCTCCTCAAACGCTTTCTCAGGGCGCTCCCGGGTCACTTCGGGGGCGCCCTTCGTCGTGCGTGCGCCCCCGATCTGTTCGAATACGCCCCCAATGGAGCAACTCATCCACAGATTGGCCGACTTTCTTCCGTCCACAGGGTGGGGACGGACGGATCCACCCACAAGGCTGTCCACAGGCCCCAGGCGTGAGGCACCATCAGGGCTGGTCAGACCCCTGTGGATTTGTGCGCAACGACTATCCACAGGCTGTGGACAGAATTTTCATCCACAGCTCCGTCCACCGCGTTGTCCACCGGCGGTCCACAGCTTCCCGGGTGCTGTGCACAGGATCAGATGACTTCCCCACAGCGTTGTCCACTGTTCGGCAACCCGGAGCCCCCTGTCACCGCCCCGAGTGAAAGCGGTCACACCGAAGTCGACGTTTGGGCTGTGGAGTACTGGGGGAAACCTGGGGACGCACCTGTGGAGTAGTCGGGGTCATCTGGGGATGGCCTGTGCAGAACTTTTTGTTCTCCACAGACACCCCCGGTTTTCCACCGGCTCCACCCACAGGGTGTGGGGATAAAAAACACGGCCTGACCTGCAAAAACACTGTTATGCACCGTTTCCACAGGCCCTACTACTACCCCCATAGAGAGTTAGCCCGGTTTCGGTTTTCAAGCAGGACCTGTGCACAACTCGGTGGATCGCCCTCCCCGACACCTCGCTCCCGACTTGACCGCCAGCAGCGACGACTGTCGGCGCCGTACGTCAGACTGGTCCCCGGCATCGGTCGAGGCATCGACGAGCCGACGACGAAGGCCGGCAGACGAGCGAGCAACAGCAGGAGGCGGTTTCCGGTGAAGATCCGGGTGGAGCGCGACGTACTCGCGGAGGCGGTGGCCTGGGCTGCCCGTAGCCTCCCGGCCCGGCCGCCGGTGCCCGTTCTCGCGGGCCTGCTGCTGAAGGCCGAGGAGGGCAAGCTGTCCCTCTCCGGCTTCGACTACGAGGTTTCGGCCCGCGTCTCCGTCGAGGCGGACGTCGAGGAGGACGGCATCGTCCTGGTCTCCGGCCGGCTGCTCGCCGACATCTGCCGCGCCCTGCCCAACCGCCCGGTGGAGATTTCCACAGACGGTGTACGGGCGACCGTGGTCTGCGGCTCCTCCCGGTTCACACTCCACACCCTGCCTGTGGAGGAATACCCGGCGCTGCCGACGATGCCGACCGCGACCGGCACCGTGCCCGGCGAGGTCTTCGCCTCCGCCGCCGCCCAGGTCGCCATCGCCGCCGGCCGCGACGACACGCTGCCCGTGCTGACCGGTGTCCGCATCGAGATCGAGGGCGACCGCGTCACCCTCGCCTCCACCGACCGCTACCGCTTCGCGGTCCGCGAGTTCCTGTGGAAGCCCGAGGACCCGGAGGCCTCCGCGGTGGCCCTGGTCCCCGCCAAGACGCTCCTGGACACCGCCAAGGCGCTCACCAGCGGCGACACGGTCACCATCGCGCTGTCCGGCTCCGGCCAGGGCGAGGGCCTCATCGGCTTCGAGGGCGCCGGCCGCCGCACCACCACCCGCCTCCTCGAGGGCGACCTGCCGAAGTACCGCACGCTCTTCCCGACCGAGTTCAACTCCGTCGCCGTGATCGAGACCGCCCCGTTCGTCGAGGCGGTCAAGCGCGTGGCCCTCGTCGCCGAGCGCAACACCCCGGTCCGCCTCAGCTTCGAGCAGGGCGTGCTGATCCTGGAGGCCGGCTCCTCCGACGACGCACAGGCTGTGGAGCGCGTCGACGCGAAGCTGGAGGGCGACGACATCTCGATCGCCTTCAACCCGACCTTCCTGCTGGACGGCCTGAGCGCGATCGACTCTCCCGCCGCCCAGCTGAGCTTCACGACGTCCACCAAGCCGGCGCTGCTCAGCGGCCGCCCCGCGGTCGACGCCGAGGCGGACGAGGCGTACAAGTACCTGATCATGCCGGTCCGCCTCTCCGGCTGAGTCCGTCCCGTCGGGCCCGGTCCTGCTCCGCGGGGCCGGGCCCGACGGCGTCCACAGACCCCGCCGACGGCCCCGTACGCCGCTCTGCGCGGCCGCCCGGAGCGCCCGTGGGGCCGGGGACGGCGCCCCGGCGTAGGCTCGGCGGGGGGATGTCCCCGGGCAGCGGGGGCCACCCCGGTACAGACGGCCACAACGCTTAAGGAACCACCTGATGGAGCTTGGTCTCGTCGGTCTCGGCAAGATGGGCGGCAACATGCGCGAGCGCATCCGCCGCGCCGGCCACACCGTCATCGGATACGACCGCAACCCGGACCTCGCGGATGTCCACAGCCTGTCGGAACTTGTGGACAGCCTGCAGGCCCCCCGCGTGGTGTGGGTGATGGTCCCGGCGGGCGCCGCGACCCAGTCCACCGTCGACGAGCTCGGCGAACTGCTCTCGCCCGGCGACATCGTCGTCGACGGCGGCAACTCGCGCTGGACCGACGACGAGAAGCACGCCGAGGAGCTGGCGGCCAAGGGCATCGGCTTCGTGGACTGCGGAGTCTCCGGCGGCGTGTGGGGCCTGGAGAACGGCTACGCGCTGATGTACGGCGGCGACAAGGAGCACGTCGCGGCCGTCCAGCCGGTCTTCGACGCCCTCAAGCCCGAGGGCGAGTTCGGCGCCGTGCACGCCGGCAAGGTCGGCGCCGGCCACTTCGCGAAGATGGTCCACAACGGCATCGAGTACGCCATGATGCAGGCCTACGCCGAGGGCTGGGAGCTCCTGGAGAAGGTCGACTCGGTCACCGACGTCCGCGAGGTGTTCCGGTCCTGGCAGGAGGGCACGGTCATCCGTTCCTGGCTGCTGGACCTGGCCGTGAACGCGCTGGACGAGGACGAGCACCTGCAGCAGCTGCGCGGGTTCGCGCAGGACTCGGGCGAGGGCCGCTGGACGGTCGAGGCGGCGATCGACAACGCCGTCCCGCTGCCGGCGATCACCGCCTCGCTCTTCGCGCGCTTCGCGTCCCGCCAGGACGACTCCCCGCAGATGAAGATGATCGCCGCGCTGCGCAACCAGTTCGGCGGCCACGCGGTCGAGAAGAAGTAATCCACAACCCGGTGCGCTGATCCACAGGTCTGTGGATCAGCACACCGCACCAGAGCTCCGCAGCTCCACAGCTCCACAGAGCGGAGCGGAGCAGAGCAGAGCACAGCAGCAGGAAGCCGGGGGAGGTCGGCGCCGTCATGCACGTTTCGCATCTCTCGCTGGCCGACTTCCGCTCGTACGCCCGGGCCGAGGTTCCCCTCGACCCGGGCGTCACGGCTTTCGTGGGCCCCAACGGCCAGGGCAAGACCAATCTCGTCGAGGCCATCGGCTACCTCGCGACCCTCGGCAGCCACCGCGTCTCCTCGGACGCCCCGCTCGTGCGCATGGGCGCGGAGCGGGCCGTCATCAGGGGCGCCGTGATCCAGGGCGAGCGGCAGCAGCTGGTGGAGCTGGAGCTCAACCCGGGCCGCGCGAACCGGGCCAGGATCAACAGGTCCTCGCAGGTCAGGCCCCGGGACGTGCTGGGCATCGTCCGGACGGTGCTGTTCGCGCCCGAGGACCTGGCCCTGGTGAAGGGCGACCCGGGGGAGCGGCGCCGTTTCCTCGACGAGCTCGTGACCGCGCGCTCCCCGCGCATGGCGGCGGTCCGCTCGGACTACGAGCGGGTGCTCAAGCAGCGCAACACCCTGCTGAAGTCCGCGGCGATGGCCCGCCGGCACGGCGGCCGCTCGATGGACCTGTCCACCCTCGACGTGTGGGACCAGCACCTGGCGCGCGTGGGCGCCGAACTGCTCGCCCAGCGCCTCGACCTGATCGCGACGCTCCTTCCGCTCGCCGACAAGGCGTACGAGCAGCTCGCGCCCGGCGGCGGCCCGCTCGCCCTGACCTACAAGGCCTCCGCCGGCGAGGCCGTGGACCGGGGTGAGGCGCGCACCCGCGAGGCGCTGTACGAGGTGCTCCTCGCCGCGCTGGTCGAGGTGCGCAAGCAGGAGATCGAGCGCGGCGTGACCCTGGTGGGCCCGCACCGCGACGACCTGGTGCTGCGCCTGGGCGAGCTGCCGGCCAAGGGGTACGCGAGCCACGGCGAGTCCTGGTCGTACGCCCTGGCGCTGCGGCTGGCCTCCTACGAGCTGCTGCGCTCGGAGGGCAGCGAGCCGGTGCTGATCCTCGACGACGTGTTCGCGGAGCTGGACACGCGGCGCCGGGAGCGGCTGGCGGAGCTGGTGGCGCCGGGCGAGCAGGTGCTGGTGACGGCGGCGGTCGACGACGACGTCCCGGGAGTGCTGGTCGGGACGCGGTTCGCGGTGTCCGGAGGCGAGGTGACGCGGCTGTGAGCGATACGACGCGGGACGGCGGCCAGGAGCCCGTGCGCAAGGCCCCCGAGCCCTCGGGCGTGGACCTGGCGCGCCAGGCGCTGGCGGCGGCGCGGGAGCAGGCGCGCGCCCGGGGCAACGCGGCGACGGGCAGGAAGCGCCAGCAGCAGCCGGGCCTGCGCTCGGGCGCCCGCGCGGACGGCCGGGACCCGATGCCGCTGATGGCGGCGCTGGACCGGCTGCGCACGGAGCGCGGCTGGGAGATGCCGATGGCGGTGGCGGGCGTGATGGAGCGCTGGCCGGAGATCGTCGGCCCGGACATCGCGGCGCACTGCGTGCCGGACCGGTACGAGGACCACGAGCTGGTCGTGCGCTGCGACTCCTCGGCCTGGGCGGCGCAGCTCAAACTGCTGGCCCCGCAGCTGGTGGCGCGGCTCAACGGGGACCTGGGGCAGGGCACGGTCCGGATGATCAAGGTGCACGGTCCGGGCGGCGGGCCGAAGCGGTACGGCCCGTTGCGGGCCCCGGGCAGCAAGGGCCCCGGCGACACCTACGGGTGACCCCCCGGCCCTCGCCCGGGCCGGACCCGTCCCCGCGGTGCGAGCCTCCCGCGGGGCTCCGTACGGCTGTACCCGAGGCTCGTACGGCGGCGCCCGCGCGAGCGCCCGTACGAGTGACCCGACATCCGCGCGCCCGGTGCGAACGGCTGCGCGGGTGGTGTCCCTCACGGTAGCGGGAGGTTGACAGCCCGAAGCGCTCAATGCCCGTGTGAGCCTCTTTGAGCCCCTCCCTGGATATGGGGAGTCGGAGAGAGGAGTTTCCGGGCGGCACATGCGGACTCAGGTACCGGCAAACGCCCATTCATGGGGGTGATACCGGTAGACTGAACGAGAATCCCGCGCACGCGCGGGATTCAGTCGAGTAAAGCTGACCACCGCTGACAACGCAGATCGACGCAGCCGCTCCCGCTTGCATGCCTGCCGGCCCGGAGTACGGCCTGTGCTGTGCCAGAAAGGGCGCTTCGTGGCCGATTCCGGCAACCCCAACGACAACCAGTCCACAGCCGGCCGGAACGGCGGCGACCCCGCCGCACCCGTTGAGTACACCGGCAGCCAGATCCAGGTCCTGGAGGGCCTGGACGCAGTCCGCAAGCGGCCCGGCATGTACATCGGCTCCACCGGCGAGCGTGGCCTGCACCACCTCGTCCAGGAGGTCGTCGACAACTCGGTCGACGAGGCCCTCGCCGGGCACGCCGACACCATCGACGTCACGATCCTGCCCGACGGCGGCGTGCGCGTCATCGACAACGGCCGAGGCATCCCGGTCGACATCGTCCCCTCCGAGGGCAAGCCGGCCGTCGAGGTCGTGCTGACCGTCCTGCACGCCGGCGGCAAGTTCGGCGGCGGCGGCTACGCCGTCTCCGGCGGTCTGCACGGTGTCGGCGTCTCCGTCGTGAACGCCCTGTCGACGAAGCTCGCGGTCGAGGTCCGGCGTGACGGCTACCGCTGGACCCAGGACTACAAGCTGGGTGTCCCGACGGCCCCCCTCGCCAAGAACGAGGAGACGTCCGAGACGGGCACCACGGTCACCTTCTGGGCCGACGGCGACATCTTCGAGACCACCGAGTACTCCTTCGAGACGCTCGCGCGCCGCTTCCAGGAGATGGCCTTCCTCAACAAGGGCCTGACCCTCTCGCTGACGGACGAGCGCGAGTCGGCCAAGGCCACGGTCGGGGCGGACACCGCCGAGGAGACCGACGACCAGCAGGCGCGCACGGTCAAGTACTACTACGAGGGCGGCATCGTCGACTTCGTGACGTACCTGAACTCGCGCAAGGGCGAGCTCATCCACCCGACGGTCATCGACGTCGAGGCCGAGGACAAGGAGCGCACGCTCTCGGTCGAGATCGCGATGCAGTGGAACTCGCAGTACACCGAGGGCGTCTACTCCTTCGCGAACACGATCCACACGCACGAGGGCGGCACCCACGAAGAGGGCTTCCGCGCGGCGATGACGGGTCTGGTCAACCGGTACGCGCGGGAGAAGAAGTTCCTGCGCGAGAAGGACGACAACCTCGCTGGCGAGGACATCCGCGAGGGTCTGACCGCGATCATCTCGGTGAAGCTGGGCGAGCCGCAGTTCGAGGGCCAGACGAAGACCAAGCTGGGCAACACGGAGGTCAAGACCTTCGTGCAGAAGGTCGTGCACGAGCACCTCAACGACTGGTTCGACCGCAACCCGAACGAGGCCGCGGACATCATCCGCAAGTCGATCCAGGCGGCCACGGCGCGCGTCGCGGCCCGCAAGGCCCGCGACCTCACCCGCCGCAAGGGCCTGCTGGAGAGCGCCTCGCTGCCGGGCAAGCTGTCCGACTGCCAGTCGAACGACCCGACCAAGTGCGAGATCTTCATCGTCGAGGGCGACTCGGCCGGCGGCTCCGCGAAGTCCGGCCGCAACCCGATGTACCAGGCCATCCTGCCCATCCGCGGCAAGATCCTGAACGTCGAGAAGGCCCGGATCGACAAGATCCTCCAGAACACCGAGGTCCAGGCGCTGATCAGCGCCTTCGGCACCGGCGTGCACGAGGACTTCGACATCGAGAAGCTCCGCTATCACAAGATCATCCTGATGGCGGACGCCGACGTCGACGGCCAGCACATCAACACCCTGCTGCTGACCTTCCTGTTCCGCTTCATGCGGCCGCTGGTCGAGGCCGGTCACGTCTACCTGTCGCGCCCGCCGCTGTACAAGATCAAGTGGGGCCGGGACGACTTCGAGTACGCGTACTCGGACCGCGAGCGCGACGCGCTCGTGGAGCTCGGCAAGCAGAACGGCAAGCGGATCAAGGAAGACTCGATCCAGCGCTTCAAGGGTCTGGGCGAAATGAACGCCGAGGAACTGCGCATCACCACCATGGACGTGGACCACCGCGTGCTCGGCCAGGTCACCCTGGACGACGCCGCGCAGGCCGACGACCTGTTCTCGGTGCTGATGGGTGAGGACGTCGAAGCCCGGCGCTCCTTCATCCAGCGCAACGCCAAGGACGTTCGCTTCCTCGACATCTGAGTCGGCTCAGCTGACTGCTTGAAAGGACTTCTGACCAGCTATGGCCGACGAAATCACCCAGCCCGCTCACAACGCAGAGAACTCCGCGGAGGAGCAGCCCGTCCAGCGCATCGAGCCCGTCGGGCTCGAGACCGAGATGCAGCGCTCCTACCTCGACTACGCGATGTCCGTCATCGTCTCCCGCGCGCTGCCCGACGTACGGGACGGCCTCAAGCCGGTCCACCGCCGTGTGCTGTACGCGATGTACGACGGCGGCTACCGGCCCGAGAAGGGCTTCTACAAGTGCGCCCGCGTCGTCGGCGACGTCATGGGCACCTACCACCCGCACGGTGACTCCTCGATCTACGACGCCCTGGTCCGCCTGGCCCAGCCGTGGTCGCTGCGCATGCCGCTCGTGGACTCCAACGGCAACTTCGGCTCCCCGGGCAACGACCCGGCGGCCGCGATGCGGTACACCGAGTGCAAGCTCATGCCGCTGGCCATGGAGATGCTCCGGGACATCGACGAGGAGACCGTCGACTTCAAGGACAACTACGACGGCCGCAACCAGGAGCCCACCGTCCTGCCGGCGCGGTTCCCGAACCTGCTGATCAACGGCTCCGCCGGCATCGCGGTCGGCATGGCCACCAACATCCCGCCGCACAACCTGCGCGAGGTCGCGGCCGGCGCCCAGTGGGCGCTGGAGCACCCGGAGGCCTCGCACGAGGAGCTCCAGGACGCGCTCCTCGAGCGGATCAAGGGCCCGGACTTCCCGTCGGGCGCCCTGGTCGTGGGCCGCAAGGGCATCGAGGAGGCGTACCGGACCGGGCGCGGCTCCATCACGATGCGCGCGGTGGTCGAGGTCGAGGAGATCCAGAACCGCCAGTGCCTGGTGGTCACGGAGCTTCCGTACCAGACCAACCCCGACAACCTGGCGCAGAAGATCGCCGACCTGGTGAAGGACGGCAAGGTCGGCGGCATCGCCGACGTCCGCGACGAGACCTCGTCCCGGACCGGCCAGCGCCTGGTGATCGTCCTCAAGCGCGACGCCGTCGCCAAGGTCGTGCTGAACAACCTGTACAAGCACACCGACCTGCAGACGAACTTCGGCGCGAACATGCTGGCGCTGGTGGACGGCGTGCCGCGCACGCTGTCGATCGACGCCTTCATCCGCCACTGGGTGACGCACCAGATCGAGGTCATCGTCCGGCGCACGAAGTTCCGCCTGCGCAAGGCGGAGGAGCGCGCCCACATCCTGCGCGGTCTGCTCAAGGCGCTGGACGCGATCGACGAGGTCATCGCGCTGATCCGGCGCAGCAACACGGTCGAGATCGCCCGCGAGGGCCTGATGGGCCTGCTGTCGATCGACGAGATCCAGGCGAACGCGATCCTGGAGATGCAGCTCCGCCGCCTCGCGGCCCTGGAGCGGCAGAAGATCGTCGCGGAGCACGACGAGCTCCAGGCGAAGATCAACGAGTACAACGCGATCCTGGCCTCCGAGGAGCGCCAGCGTCAGATCGTCAGCGAGGAACTGGCGGCCATCGTCGAGAAGTTCGGCGACGACCGGCGTTCCAAGCTGGTGCCCTTCGACGGCGACATGTCCATGGAGGACCTGATCGCCGAAGAGGACATCGTCGTCACGATCACCCACGGCGGGTACGTCAAGCGCACCAAGACCGAGGACTACCGCTCGCAGAAGCGCGGCGGCAAGGGCGTGCGCGGCACGAAGCTGAAGCAGGACGACCTCGTCGACCACTTCTTCGTGTCCACCACGCACCACTGGCTGCTGTTCTTCACGAACAAGGGCCGGGTCTACCGCTCGAAGGCGTACGAGCTCCCGGACGCCGGCCGCGACGCCCGCGGGCAGCACGTGGCGAACCTGCTGGCCTTCCAGCCGGACGAGAAGATCGCCCAGATCCTCGCGATCCGCGACTACGAGATCGCCCCGTACCTGATCCTGGCCACCAAGGGCGGCCTGGTGAAGAAGACGGCGCTCAAGGACTACGACTCTCCCCGGTCGGGTGGCGTCATCGCGATCAACCTCCGGGAGAGCGACAACGGCGCCGAAGGCATCGCCGACGAGCTGATCGGCGCCGAGCTGGTTTCCTCCGAGGACGACCTGCTGCTCATCAGCAAGAAGGCGCAGTCGATCCGCTTCACGGCGACCGACGACGCGCTGCGCCCGATGGGCCGCGCCACTTCGGGCGTGAAGGGCATGAGTTTCCGCGGAGGGGACGAACTGCTCTCCATGAGCGTGGTCCGGCCCGGTACGTTCGTCTTCACCGCGACCGACGGCGGCTACGCCAAGCGGACGCCGGTCGAGGAGTACCGCGTCCAGGGCCGTGGCGGCCTGGGCATCAAGGCGGCGAAGATCGTGGAGGACCGCGGGTCGCTCGTCGGGGCGCTCGTGGTAGACGAATCGGACGAAATCCTCGCCATCACCCTCGGCGGTGGTGTGATTCGTACGCGCGTCAACGAAGTACGGGAGACCGGCCGTGACACCATGGGCGTCCAGCTGATCAACCTGGGCAAGCGGGATGCCGTCGTCGGTATCGCCCGCAACGCGGAGGCCGGTCAGGAAGCTGACGAGGTCGACGACAGCGAGAACGAGATCGGGACCGACGCGGCTGTCGAAGGACAGGCCGCGGAGGCTGCCGGGGGCACGGAGCCCTCGGCTGGGGAGCACGAGGAGTAAGCGTGAGTGGAGCCACGGGCGCCGGACCGGCCGAGACTGGAGCGAACGGTGCCCGTGGCGCCGCCGCGGACTCCCAGGGGGGAACCGTGACGGACACCCGAGGATCGCAGCCGCCGCAGCCGAACCAGCCGCCGGCCGGTCCGCAGCAGCCCTACCACCCGCCGCAGGCGTACTCGGCGCCTTCGGGCCCCGGGGCGCCGCGCGGCGGCGGGGACCCGGGGGCGCAGCGCAAGCCGCGCACGGGGGCCCGTACGGCGCCCAGGACGCGCAAGGCGCGGCTCAGGGTGGCCAAGGCCGACCCCTGGTCGGTGATGAAGGTCAGCTTCCTGCTGTCGATCGCGCTGGGCGTCTGCACGATCGTCGCGTCGGTGGTGCTGTGGATGGTCATGGACGCCATGGGCATCTTCTCCAGCGTCGGCGGCACGATCAGCGAGGCCACCGGCTCGAACGAGAGCAACGGCTTCGACCTCCAGACCTTCCTGTCGCTGCCGCGCGTCCTGATCTTCACGTCGGTGATCTCGGTCATCGACGTGGTGCTCATGACGGCGCTGGCGACCCTGGGCGCGTTCATCTACAACCTGTCGGCGGGCTTCGTCGGCGGTGTGGAGCTGACCCTCGCCGAGGACGAGTAGACCCCTGCGGGGTGGGTCGGCAGACGGGCTGGTGACCTGCGCAGACGGGTCACCGGAACCGATTTTGGAGTCACCGGGTCTGTGCGCTAACCTTCAGAAGTCAGCGCGCAGCGCGGATGGGGCTATAGCTCAGTTGGTTAGAGCGCATCCCTGATAAGGATGAGGCCACAGGTTCAAATCCTGTTAGCCCCACAGTGTCGAAGACCCCCAGGCCCTTGGCCTGGGGGTCTTTGTCGTAGGGCCAGTTGGGTTCCACCTGCTGGTCGAAAGGCCGCCGAACGGATATCGGTCGGTGTGTATTGTTGGGCGCCAGAAGTCTCCTACGTCAACGAAAGACGAGGTCGCGCGGTGAAGAAGCTGCTCCTGGTCGCACTGGCCGCCATCGGCGGGCTCCTCGTGTACCGCCAGATCCAGGCGGACCGCGCCGAGCAGGACCTGTGGACGGAGGCAACTGACTCCGTGCCTTCTGGTTCCGGTGTGTGAGACCCAAGGTTGATCCCAAAGCCCCGACTGCCGCTGCGGTCGGGGCTTTGTGCTGCTCTGTGACGAAAAATTGCGACATGCAAAGATTTGGCTTGCGCTGGCAAATTCGGGGTGGATGTACGTGATGGAGCAGGTGCTGGGGCAGGTACGCCGGGGGCGGACAGGCGTGCGTCTGGCAGGCCGCGGGCCGGCAGGCCGGCGCGGGGTGCGGACGGGTGCGGGCGCGGTGGTGGCGGCCCTGGGGCTGCTCGCCGCCCTGCCGGGGGCCGCCGGAGCGGCGGGGACCCCGCAGCCGGTGCCCTCCTACCGGGGCGCGGACGGGGCGAAGGCCGTCGAGGGCAAGCCGTCGACGGCGGGCTCCCCGCTGCTGGAGCCCGGGTCGCTCTACAAGGACTCGATCGCCCCGGGCGAGCGCTACTACCGGCTCTACCTAGACGACCGCTCGACCATGTACGTCTCCGGGGTGCTCCAGCCGCCCGTGGGCGCCAAGGTCGCCTACGGCGACGGGGTCGAGGTGGAGGTCGTGAACACCGAGAACCACTACTGCCCGGGAAACCCGGGCCGGGGGAGCTTCGGCTACGACGCGGTGCCCGTCAGCGCCGTGGGCTTCCGGATGCTGCGCGAGGACTCGGGCTGCCAACAGCCCGGCACCTACTACGTCAAGGTCACCCGCACGGCGTCCAAGGGCGCCGACCAGGCCGCCTGGCCGCTGGAGCTGCGCGTCCAGCGCGAGCCCGGGCTCGGCGGCGGCAGCGCGCCCACCACGGCGCCCAGCGTCTGGCCGTCGGCGTCCCCGACCCTGCCGGGGACCGATCCGGCGCCGCGGACCGGCGGGAGCGGCTTCAACGACGCGCGGGCCCTGGGCAGCGGGGTGTGGAGCGACGAGCTGCGGCCCGGCCAGACGCGCTACTACCGGGTGCCGCTCGACTGGGGGCAGCAACTGGGCCTGGGGGCCGAGCTGTCCGCCGGCAAGATGACGAAGGAGTACGGCTCGGCCTCGTCCGGGCTGAGCGTCTCGCTGTACTCCCCGTACCGGGGCCTGGTCGACAACGAGGACGCCACCTACGACGGCAAGCAGGCGAGCGTCACCCTGCCGCGGACCGCGCCGGTGGCGTACGAGAACCGCTTCTCCTCGGACCGGAAGGTGGAGCCGGTCCGGGTGGCCGGCTGGTACTACGTCAGCGTGACCATGGCCAAGAAGGTCGGGGAGTTCACCGAGGACGCCGCGCCCGTGCCGCTGACCCTGCGCCTGGAGGTCATCGGCGCGGCGGGCAAGGCCCCCGCCTACGCCGAGGGCCTCGCCGCCGGGGGCTTCGGGGTCGGGACCGAGGACCGCGCCGCCGCCAAGGAGGGCACCACGGCCCTGGAGGCCGCCGACGCCGCCGAGAACCGTTCGGTGATGCGCGTGGTCGCGGGCGCCGGCTTCGGCACGGGGACGCTGCTGCTGCTCGTGCTCGGTGGCTGGATCCTGCTGTCCCGGCGCCGGCCGAGCTGAGGGCCCGACCCGGACCCGGACCCAGACCCGGACCCGGAACTAGATCTGGGTCAGGGCCCAGATCCCGACGGCGAAGCAGAGCAGGGCCGCGAGGACGAACCCGGCGGTGGCCTTCGGGCTCGGCGGCGCGAGGGAGCCCGCGCGGGCCGGCGCGGGCGGCTGCCCGTACGGGGAGGGGTACGGGGCGGTCGGCGCGCCCTGGCGCAGCAGGACGGGAACCTTCCCGGTGGCGTCGACGATCGACGACGGCTGGATGCCCGGGGTCGGCCCGCCGTCCAGGTACACGGACACGGAGTCGCCCAGCATCTCGCGCGCGGCGTCGCAGTCCTCCGGCGCCGGGTGCCCGGTCAGGTTCGCGGGCAGGGGGGAGGCGGAGACACCGGCGGCCGCGGCCAGCGGCAGGGCGGTGAGAGCGGCGACACACACGGCGATCAGACGGGCACGCCGAGGACGGCGAAGTGAGGTCATGCGCCACAGAAGACTAGAGCCCGCATCGCACAGACGCACGACATGCCTCTTCTTCCCGTGGATCACCCACCCGCCACACCACGACCACCCCGATGCCCGCCGGGGATGCGGTCCGCTCGCCAAGAGAGCGGCGGCCAAGAGAGCGGCGGCGACGGGCCGTCGGCGACGGGGCCACCCGAGGCGTCCCTTCCGCATCCCGTCCGGCCCGTCGTCTATCCCGGCCGCTCCCACGGGTGCGAACCTGGGCGTGCCGCTCAGCCGAGCGCGGGCGACCCGCACGTGCCCCCGACCTTGTGCGCTGCCCTTTCGACCTGCAGCAAAGGGAGTTCACCGCATGCAGAGCCGTTTATCGGATGACCTGCGCAAGCGGGCGGTGTGGGGCATGGCCCTCGCTCTGGTCGCGGTCACCGCACTCCTCGGGGCCGCGCCCCGGGCCGCCTCCGCGGCGACCGCCGCCGCCCCGCCCGTGCCCGTTCTGGCCTGGGGCCCCTGCGAGGACCCCGGGGACGGTTTCGAGTGCGCGACCGCTCTCGTACCACTGGACTACCGCCAACCCACCGGCCGTACGGTCGCGTTGGCGGTCACCCGGCGGCTCGCCGCCGACCCGGCGCACCGCACCGGCGTCCTGCTTCTGCACCCCGGCGGACCCGGCAACTCCGGCGTGAACTTCGCCCGTGACAGCTATGAGGCACTCCCCGCCGCACTCCGTGGCTCCTTCGACGTCGTCGGGTACGACATGCGCGGTGTGGGGCGCAGCGGGCAGGTGGAGTGCTGGAACGACAAGGAGTACGCGGCCGCCGTGGACGCCGCGCGCGGTGTGCCCGGCCCGGGAGCCCTGGGATCCGCCGTCCGGCAGGGCCTCGAATTCGCCACCGCCTGCCGCGAACGCTCCGGCGACCTCGTGCCGTTCGTCGGCACCGGGTCGAACGCCAGGGACATCGACCTGCTGCGCCAGGCCCTCGGCGAGGAGTCGCTCACCTTCTACGGCCGCTCCTTCGGCAGTTACGTCGGCACCGTCTACGCCGCGCAGTTCCCCCGGCGGGTCCGCGCCATGGTCTTGGACGGGGCGTACGATCCGCGTCGTTACGCGGAGGTGCCGTACGCCTACGACGCCGCCCAGTTCGTCGCCCTGGACACGGCGGTCGGCCGGTTCTTCGACTGGTGCGCGCAGAACGCCGCGGCCTGCGGTTTCGGCGAGGGCGAGCCCCGGCAGGCCTTCGAGCGGCTCAAGCGGGCGCTGGACGCCGACCCGGTCATCACCGCGAGCGGGCGCCCGGCCACCGGCTACACCCTGGCCTACCGCCTGATGTTCAACATCAACTCGGGCAAGGAGGTCTGGCCCTACCTGGGAGAGGCCCTGCGGGCGGCCCAGGCGCACAAGGGTTCGTTCCTGCTGTCCCCGCCCTCACCCGCGTCCTTCGACTTCCTCAACGTCAACCTGGCCGTCGAGTGCGCCGACCGGGTCTATCCGACCAGCCGCCCGCTCCTGGGCGCGCTGGTCGGCGCCCACGTCGCCGCCGCTCCGCTGCTGGGACCCCCCATCGGCCTCGGGCCGCCCACCTACGACCACAACCACGCGCCCGCCTGCGCCCAGTGGCAGGCGGAGCGGCCGAGCCGCTTCGAGGGCTCCTACCGGGCGGCCGGCTCCGCACCGATCCTGGTGCTCGGCACGACCGGGGACCCGGACACCCCGTACCAGGACGCCGTGGCCCTCGCCGGGACGCTGGACAGCGGGCGGCTGCTGACCTTCGCGGCCGAAGGACACACCGCCTACAACCGGAGCGCGTGTGTCAGCGCGCTGGTCGACGACTACCTCGCCACCCTGGCCCTGCCCGCGCGGGGCACGGTCTGCGCGGACGAGACGCCCCCGGGGGCGCTCGCCCGGCACGGCGCGGACATCGGGGTCGACGAGACGCGCGACGTGATCCCCGCGCTCCGCTGAGCGCGTTGCGCCGGTGACCGATCGGAGGCGGGGCGACGCGCGGGGATGAATCAGGACAGAACGGAGTGAAACCCTTAACCTCGGTCTGTGATCGACTGGTTCCCGCCTCTGGCTGACTACGCTCTGGCACAACGGTGCCCCCAATGCGGCGCCTTGCCCCGCGAGGAGTGCGACGCGCCCCGGAAGAAGGGCGAGTTGGCGCGCCTGGACCGGGTCCAGGCCGGACTCGGCCTGGCTCCCGGCGGCCACGACCCGCTCACGGCGATGCACACGTCGCGGGCCGATGCCGGAACCCGGCACTACCAGCGCGACGTCGGCAAGGCGCCCGGGCTCGAGGAGCGGGTTCCCGGCCGGCGGTACGACTCCCTGGACCGACCCCCCGCACCACGGCGGCCCGGACGCGCGGGGGCGCGGCGGCCCCGGCCCCCGGTCGCCGACGGGCCCGGCGCCGTCTTCGGCAAGGAGCGCGGGGCGGTCCGCTGGCCGTACGGGCTCGAACTCCCCGGGCCGCCCAGGTCCCTGACGCCGCAGGCCCTGGCCCGGCACGAGGAGGCCGTCCGGGACCGGCGCGCCGCACAGGAGTCGATCACGGCGTGGGCGGCGGCCTCCGGGCTGAAACGAAGCCTCTCGGGCTGCTGCCCCCAGTGGCTCCAGCGGCGCCGCAGTCGCCGGTGCAGCCCGTGGACCTGCACGCAGTACGGCAGTGACGGCCTGGACCACGACTGGCTGGACCGCCTGGTCTCCTGGACCCGGGACGGCTCCCCCGTCGCGATCACCGCGGCCCCGTACCAGGTGGCCCCGGAGGACGAGGTCCGGCTGAAGTGGTGGACCCGGACGGACCGGCGGCTGGCCGTGGCCCGGGGAACGGGCTGGCACGGCCCCGGGACCACGCAGATCGTGATGTGGCGGCGCGACATCGCCCGGGAGCTCCGGCCTGCGTGAAGGCCCCGCGGGTGCGCGTCACCGGGCGATGACGGCGGCGGAGAGGAGCGTCGCGGCGGCGAGCGTGCCCCAGAGCGCGGCCGGGCCGTGGGGTGCGAGCGTGGTGATCGCCGCCGGGGAGACGGCCAGGCCGAAACCGGTCGAGAGCTGGAATCGGGCGAGGGCGCGTCCCAGCAGCCGCGTCGGGGCGAGGTCCGTGACGAGCGCGGTGGCGGTGCCCGCGTAGAGGATCTCGCCGAGGGTGCAGACCACGGACACCGCGGCGACGGCCGGGGGTCCCCAGCCGTGCCCCAGCGAGGTGGCCGCGAGGAAACCGAGGTACGAAGCGGTGAGCACCACGCCGGCGATGGCCAGCACGGTCCGCCGGGGGAAGCGCGACATCAGGACGGTGAGCGGGACCTGGAGAGCGACCACGAGCACCGTGTTGGCCACGAAGATGGCCGCCGACCACACCGGGGACGCGTCCAGTTGGGTCATCAGGACGAGGGGAAGCGCGATCTCGGGGACGTTGAGGCAGAAGACGTACACCACGTTGGCGGCCAGCAGCGCGCGCGTCCGGGGTGCGGGCCCGCCGTTCCCGTCGGCGGCCGGGCCGGCCTGGTCGACCGGGCCGGCCTTGTCCGCTGATTCGGCCGGGCCGGCCGGGGACGCCCCCTGGTGTGCGCGCACCTTGACGGACCAGGCCAAGGCGGCCGCGGCCAGGTAGCTGAGCCCGGTGACGGCTGCCAGGGCCTGCAGTGCGGTGGGGCCCCCCGCCAGGCAGGCGGTGGCGAGCAGCGCGCCCGCGCCGAGGCCGGCGTTGCGCAGGGCGCGCCCCCACGCGAGGGCCGCGTCGCGTTCCCGGCCGTGGGAGACCGTGGCCACGAGGGCGGCGTGGGCGGCCGGCCACGCCTGGTTGCCGATGCCGAGGAAGAGCGCGGCCGCCGCGAACAGCCAGACGTGCCCGGCCGGTGCGGCCAGCAGCAGGGCCACGCCCAGGACCCGTACCAGCATCGAGGCCGCCACGGCCGAGCTGCGCGCGCCCCGGTCCAGCCAGCGGCCCAGGGCGGGCATGCACACCAGCCCCGCGACGACGCCGACGGTCATGGCGGTGCCGGTGGCCGGCGCGGACAGCCCCAGCACCGTCACTCCGTAGAGCAGCAGGAAGGGGCGCAGCAGGCCGGTACCGAGTGCGTCCACGGCCAGGGCCACGGCGTAGCGGGGGCCTCCGGAGGCGCGGATGAGGGTGCGGGAGTCGAATCGGGACGTGCCGCGGAACCTCGTGCGGAACCTGATGCGGGACCCGGCGCGGGACTTGGTCTTGGTGCTGGCTGCTTCCATGGCGGCCACGGTGCGTGCGGCGGCGGGCCGGGGCACGTCGGTTGACGCCCATCGTCAACCGACGGCGGTGCGAGCCCTCCGACCGGCGATGATGACCGGATGACGCTGAGGATCGACATCACGGGACTGCCGGCCGATCGGCTGCGGTTCGCCGCCTCCCCGCTCGCCGAACTGACCGCGATGCTGCACGTGCTGGCCGAGCCCGGGCACCACCCGCAGCTCGCCGGCTGGGCCGCGGACGTCTGGGCCGGGCTGCCGCCGGAACTGTCCGAGCGGCTGCGGGAGGCGGATTTCCTCTGGCGTTCCTCACGCGCCGATTTCCTGGTTCCCGCCCGTCCCCGGCAGACCCTCGCCGAGGAGCTGGACGACGTGGACCGGATCGACGACGACACGTACGTGACCGCCGCGCTCATCACCACGTGCGGCACCAACCGGGTCCACTTCGGCGCGCGGTCGCCGCTCGCCGACGCCTCGGCGCGCGAGCGGGTCCTCGATCTGGCCCAGGCCCGCGGCGCGCTCCAAGAGGCTTTCACGGAGCGGCTGCTCGCGGATCCGGCCACCGTGCGGGCGCGGGTGCGCGACACCTTCGAGCAGTGCGCGGAGGCCTTCTTCGACGCCGCCTGGACGGGTGTCGCCGTGGAACTCGCCACCGACCTGCGCGTGAAGAACGACCTGTTGAAGCGCCAGGGCGTCCGGGCCGCGCTCGCCTCGGTCTCCGGCGCCGTCACCCTGGCCCCCGACGGCGACTGCATCGTCGTGGACAAGCTCCAGGACAACGCGACCGCCGCCCACGGCGCGGGGGTCACCTTCCTCCCCAGCGTCTTCGGCCGCCCGCACCTGGTGGTGGTCTCCACGCCCGGATGGCAGCCGGTGGTGCAGTACCCCGCGGCCGGGGCGGCCCCGTCGGAGCCGGTACCGCTGGAGACGCTGACGCTACGGCTGGAGGCGCTCGCGCATCCGGTACGGCTACGGCTGCTGCGCACCCTGGCCCGCGGCCCGCACACCAACGGCGAGCTGGCCCACGCCTGGGAGCTCTCACCCCCGGAGGTCTCCCGCCACCTGGCCGTCCTGCGCCGTGCGGGCCTGCTCTCGGCCCGGCGGCACGGCCGTTACGTCCGCTACAGCCTGAACCTGCCCGAGATGACGACGCTGGGCGTCGATCTGCTGGCGGCCGTGCTGCGCTGAGCCACCGCTCAGGGCGTCCGCCGCGCCGGCGGGCTGCCGAAGTGGCGGGCGGTGGGAGCCAGGGCGGCCGCGGCCGGTACGAGGAAGCAGGACGCGGCGCAGACGGCGAGCACCGGGGTGACGCCGAAGGCGTCGATGGCCGGGGCGATCAGTGCCAGGCCGATCGGGGCCAGGCCGTAGGAGACCAGGAAGTCGAGGGAGGAGACCCGGGCCAGTTTGTCCGGGGCGACCTCGCGCTGGGTGGCCGTGAACCAGGGCACGTTGAACAGTTCGATCCCGATTCCCGCGACGGCGTAGGCGGTGATCACGAGGGCGGGATGGACGGGGAGCATCAGGCTCAGCGGGGCGACGCCGTACGCGGCCAGTCCGGCGAAGGCGGCCCAGCCCTGCGAGCGGGGGCGCAGGCGGGCGGTGACCAGGGCTCCGCCGAGCGCGCCCACGGTGTAGGCGGTCACGGCCGCGGCCAGGACCCACTCGGTGCCGTAGCGGTCGCGGCTGATCAGGGGCAGGGCGACGCTCGTGGCGGAGTAGCCGAGCGCGATCACGGCGGTCAGGGCGCCCAGGCCGGCGACGAACCAGGGGTGGCGGCGGGCCTCGCGTATGCCGTCGATGAACTCGGCGCGCAGCGAGGCGCGCGGGGAGCCCGGAGCGGGCGCCTTCGGTGTGGCGGGCGTGGCCGAGGGGTCCGCGGCGGCGGTCCGGGCCGGTGTGAACGCGGCGACGAGCCAGAGCAGTCCGATCCCCAGCAGCAGCGTCGCGACGTCGACGAAGGCCGCGAGCAGGGCGGTCAGGGCGGGGCCGGCCAGTGTGGAGGTCCGTACCGCCAGGGTCATGGCGGCGTTGGCCTGCTGGCGGCGGTCGGCGTCGACGGTCTCGGCGGTGAGCGCCTGGAAGGCGGGGCGGCAGGCCCCTTGGCCGGCGCCCGCGAGCGCGGCGGCGGCGGTCATGAGCAGCAGGGACCGGCCGAGGCCCGCGGCGAGGAGCGGGGCCGCGGCGGCGGCCGCCAGGGCGGACCAGAGGACGACGGCCCGCCGGGAGTGCCGGTCGGCCAGCACCCCGCCCACCGCGACGGCGGCGAGGAAGCCCGCGGTGCGGGCCGCGAGGACGAGGCCGAGGCCCGCGGCGTCGAGTTCCCGGTGCAGGACCGCCAGGCCCAGGACGAAGGGCAGGGCCCAGGTCGCGAGCCCGGAGGCGGTGGTCCCCGTCCACAGGCGCAGGAAGGCGGCGTCGCGCAGGACGGAACGGGCGGGCGGCGGATCGGACTTGGGTGTCGCGGGTGCGGGCGTGGTCGCCACGGTGCGGTGCTCCTCGGTCGTCGGCAGGTGCCGGGGTAGACCCCCGGGACTGTTAATGAAAACGATAACCATTACAGTACCCTCTGAAGGCGGCACTCCTGCCGGGTGCACGTCAATACCCACGCCCTTTTCCAGACCGGAGAACCCATGCGCCACCGCGCTCGCCTCGCGCTCACCCCTGCCCTCGCCCTGGCCCTCGCCCTCACGGCCGCGGGCTGCGGGGCCGCCTCCGATGACCGCGCACCGGCCGCGGGTCCGGCCGCGGGGTCCGCGGGCACACCCGCGGCCGTCACCAGCTGCGGCCTCGAACTCGCCTTCGCCCGGCCGCCGCAGCGCGCCGTCGCACTGGACCAGAGCTCGACCGAGACCCTGCTGGAGCTCGGTCTCGGGGACCGGATGGCCGGAACGGCCAACCTCAAGACGAAGATCCCCGCGCGGTACCAGGACGCCTACGCCAAGGTCCCGGTGATCGCACCGAAGATCGCCACCGGCGAGCAGCTGCGCTCGGCGACACCCGACCTCGTCGTGGCCGGCTCCGCCGACCTCTACACCAAGGACCGCGCCGGCACCCGCGAGGAGCTCGGCGCCCTCGAGGTCCCGACCTTCGTCAGCGCCGTCGACTGCCCGCAGCACGACGAGGCGGCGAAGTCCCCGTTCGAACTGCTCTTCTCCGACTACGAGAAGCTGGGCAAGGTCTTCGGCGCCGAGGAACGCGCCGGCGAGCTCGTCCGGGACCAGCGTGCCGCCGTCGCCCGGGCGGGCGAGGCGGCCCCGCGGGTCCAGCGGGGCGACGGGCAGCCCACCGTCGTCTACCTCTACTCCGCCTTCAACGGCATGCCGTACGTCGCGGGCAAGGCGGGAATGCCCAGCGAGATGAGCCGGATCGTCGGGGCGAGGAACGCCTTCGACGACGTGAACGAGGAGTGGCCCGAGGTCTCCTGGGAGGAAGTCGCCAAGCGCGACCCGGACTTCATCGTGATCGGCGACCTCTCCGAACGCGGCCGCCCGGGCGACAGCGCCCGCGAGAAGCGCGAGGCGCTGGCCGCGCACCCGGTGGTCTCCCGGCTGGCGGCGGCGCGCGACAACAAGATCATCGAGGTGCCGGGCATCGAACTCGACCCCTCCGTGCGCTCCGTGCACGCCCTGGACCTGCTGGCGGCCGGGATGAAGGACCTCGGGTATGTCCGCTGATCCGGTGGGACTCCGGGGGCAGCGCGGGGCCGGGCTGTTCCTCGCGGCGGCGCTCGTCCTGGCCGCTTCGGTGGCGGCCGGCACGCGCATCGGCACCGCCGACGTGGGCTGGGCCGAGCTCGGCCGGGTCCTCGCCTCCCGGCTCGGCCTGGGCGCCGAGCCGCTGCCGCCGCTGGTGGACTCGCTCGTCTGGGACCTGCGCCTGCCCCGGGTGCTGATGGCGGCCCTGGTCGGCGCCTCGCTCGCGGTCTGCGGCACGGTCCTGCAGGCCGTCACCCGCAACGCCCTCGCCGACCCGTACCTGCTCGGCGTGTCCTCGGGCGCGTCGGCCGGAGCCGTCGCCGTGGTCGTGCTCGGGGTGGGCGCCGGCACCCTCGGGGTCACCGGCGGGGCCCTCGTCGGCGCCCTGCTCTCCTTCGGCCTGCTGCTGGCACTGCTGCGCCGGACGGGGCTGGACTCGGTCCGCATCGTCCTCACCGGCGTGGTCGTCGGACAGCTCTTCACCGCGCTGACCTCACTGGTCCTGATGGCCTCGGCGGACGCCGACACCACGCGCGCCGTCACCCACTGGCTGCTGGGCTCGATGGCACCCGCCCGCTGGGACGCCGTCGTGGTCTGCGCGGTCGTCACACCGCTCGGGCTGGCGGTCGCCTGGCTGTGCTCGAACTCCCTGGACGCGCTCGCGTTCGGCGCGGACACCGCCGCGTCGTTGGGGATCGACGTACGGCGGACCCGGATGCTGCTGCTCGTGGTGACGGCCGTGCTGACCGCGGTGGCGGTGGCCACCGTCGGAGCCATCGGGTTCGTCGGCCTGATCGTCCCGCACGGGGTGCGCTTCCTCGCCGGGCCGCGGCACCGGGTGCTGCTGCCCTGCGCGGCGCTGGCCGGAGCGGTGTTCCTGGTGTGGACCGACGCCCTGGCACGGGCCGCCTTCGCGCCCCGGGAACTCCCGGTCGGCGTGCTCACCGCGCTGCTCGGCGTACCGCTGTTCCTCCTCGTCCTGCGCAGGCGGGGTGACCTGTGAGGATCACCGCCGAGGGGCTGAGCTGGTCGGCGGCCGGCACGCCCGTCGTCCGCGAGGTCAGCCTGGACGTCGCCCCGGGCGAGACGGTCGCGCTGCTCGGCCCCAACGGGTCGGGAAAGTCCTCGCTGCTGCGCTGCCTGGCCGGGCTGCGCAAGCCCGGCGCGGGCAGCGTGCACTACGACGACCAGCCCGTACGGGGCTGGAGCGCCCGCCGGATCGCCCGGCGGATCGCCTTCGTCGAGCAGGACTCCGCGCTCGACACCGACCTGCGCGTCGCCGACGTCGTCGGGCTGGGGCGGACCCCCTTCCGGGACCGCTGGCGCGGGCCCGACGACACCGACCGGGCGGCCGTCGCCGCCGCGCTGGACCGCGTGGGCCTCACCGCGCTCGCCGGGCGCACCTGGAGGGGCCTGTCCGGCGGTGAGCGGCAGCGCACCCACATCGCCCGCGCCCTCGCCCAGCAGCCGTCCGGCCTCCTCCTCGACGAGCCCACCAACCACCTAGACGTGAAACACCAGTTGGAGCTGATGGAGCTGTTGGCCGCCGCCGGCCAGACCGTGCTGGTCGCCCTGCACGACCTCTCCCTCGCCGCCCGCTACTGCGACCGGCTGCTGCTCATGCACCACGGACGCCTGGTCGCCTCCGGCACCCCGGCCGCCGTCCTCACGCCCCGGCACCTCGCCCGGATCTTCGAGGTCGACGCCGAACTCGCCACCGACGCCCGGGGCCGCCCCGCGGTCGTCTACCGCGGCCCGTTGCGCGCCGCCGTCCCCCCTTCCGCCCTGTGACAAGGAATCCCATGACGACCCGTACGCACACCACATCCGCCCCCGTACCTGTACCTGTACCTGTCCCGGCCCCGGTCCCGGGCGCCGTCGACGCGCTCGTCTCGGCCGTGCTGGCCGGCGAACACGGCCCGATCCCCTCCGGTCTCGTGGCGACCAGCGTCTTCTGGATCCACCACGGCACCCGGCTCTCCGGCGGCGACACCACCTACCTCAACCAGTACGTACTGGTGCGCCTCGGCGGCTCGTTCGGCGGTTGCGCCTTCGAGGCCGGGGAGATCGACCCGGCGATCTGCCGCGACGCCTCGGGAACACCGCTCGACGTCCTGCTGCGCGAGGCGCCGCGCCCGCTGCGGATCGCCGCCCTCGACGCCTACCTCGCCGAGCAGTCCCCGCACCACGCGGGCGGAGGCGAGCCGGTCGTCCTCCCCGCCGGGACCCCCGAGGTCCGCGCGAAGGCCCGGGACGCCGCCATAGCCGGACTGCTGGACATCCGCCCGGGCGCCGAGGTCGGCCTCATCGGCGTGGTCAACCCGCTGGTCGCGGCCATCCGCGAGGCGGGCGGCGAACCGCTGCCGTGCGACTTGAACCTCCGGGCCACCCAGTGGGGCGACCCCGTCACCACCGACATGTACGAGGTGCTCGACCGGGCCGACGCCGTCGTGGCCACCGGGATGACGCTCGGCAACGGTTCCTTCGACACCATCCTGGACCGCTGCCGTACGCGCGGCATCCCCCTGGTCGTCTACGCGCAGTCGGGCAGCGCCGTGGCCAGGGCCTTCCTCGGCTCCGGGGTGACCGCCCTGTCGGCGGAGCCGTTCCCCTTCTCCCAGTTCAGCGCCGGGCCGACCACCCTGTACCGCTACCGGACGGCGGGCTCGGCGTGATCCCGGCTGTCCGCGGGAACACGCGTACGCGGCGGCCCGGCGTCGAGCCCGACGGCAGGCCTGATGGCGATCCCGACGGCGCCGGACGCACCGGTACCGGGCGCGCCTCCTGCCACCACGGCGAGATCCTCCAGGGCGTCTTCCGCGACGCCGCCGGGCGCGGGTGCCCCGGCCTGGTCACCCTGCCGATGCCGGGGCCGGGCAGCCGGGCCGCCTTCACCCGCCGGCCCGGCACCCCGCCCGACCGGCTCACCGTCCTGCCGGGCGGCCGTACGAAGGCCGCCCGCGCGGCGGCCCTGGCCGTGGAGGAGTGCGCGCGGCGGCGCGGGGAGCCGCCGTGCGGCGGCGAGTTGCGGGTCACCGGCGACATCCCGGTGGGCCTGGGCATGGGCAGTTCCACCAGCGATGTCATCGCCGTGGTGCGGGCGGTCGCGGACTCGTACGGGATGGCGCTGCCGCCCGGAACCATCGCCCGCCTCGCGGTGCGCGCCGAGCTGGCCTGCGATCCGCTGATGCTCGACACCCGCCCGGTGCTCTTCGCCCAGCGCGAGGGCCGGGTACTGGAAGTCCTCGGCCGCGCTCTGCCGCCCCTCGTCGTCGTGGGTTGCGCCCTCGGCGGGGGCGCCCCCGTGGACACCCTCTCGCTGCCGGTCCGGGACCACGACGAAGACGACCTGCGCGCCTGCGAGCGGCTGCGCACGCTCCTGCGGCGGGCCGTGGCCACGGGCGACGCCGCGCTGCTCGGCGAGGTCGCCACCGCCAGCGCCCGGCGCGGGCAGGAGGTCCTGCACCACCCGGAGTTCGACACGCTCTGCGCCATCGCCGGGCGGCTGGGGGCCGCGGGCGTCCAGATCGCGCACAGCGGCGCGGTGGCCGGCCTGCTCTTCGACCCCGCCGCGGCGGGCCTGCGCCGCCGGATCCGGAGCTGCGTACGGGCCATGGACGGCAGCGGCATTCCCGCGGCCCGCATCTTCACCACCTTCACCAGTCTCGCCAGCCTGACCAGCCTCACCAGCCTCCCGACGACCAAGGAGTTCCCGAGTGGACCAGCACATCGCGGATGCGATCGGCCGACCGGACCTGATACGCCTCGACGACCGGCTCGTCTGCCTGCGCTTTGAGACCATGAAGGTCGTCTCCGCCCTCGCCGCGGTCCGCCACCTGCTCGACACCGGCGCGGTGCGCCGCGGGGACACCCTGCTGGACAGCTCCAGCGGCATCTACGCCTACGCCCTCGCGCTCGCCTGCCACCGGCACGGCATGCGCTGCCACATCGTCGGCTCGGCGACGGTCGACCACACCCTGCGCACCCAGCTCGCCGTCCTGGGGGCGACGCTGGAGCAGATGGAGCCCTCCAGCGATCTCAAGCTGGACCAGAAGCGGCGCGTCGAGCGCGTCCACGAACTGCTGGCCGAGCACCCCGAGTACCACTGGATGCGGCAGTACCACGACGAGATCCACTACCTGGGCTATCGCGCCGTGACCGACCTGATCCGCCGGTCCGTCGGCGCGGACACCGCACTCACGATCGTCGGCGGGGTCGGGTCCGGCGCCTCCACCGGAGCCCTCGCCCGCTACCTGCGGGAAGACCCGCCCGGCGGCGCGGACGTGGAACTCGTGGGCGTCCAGCCCTTCGGCAGCGTCACCTTCGGTGCCGGGCACGTCGCCGACCCCGAGATCATCATCGCCGGGATCGGCAGCTCCATCGCCTTCGAGAACGTCAGCCACGCGTCGTACGACACGGTGCACTGGATCTCCTTCGACGCCGCCCTGGCCGGCAGCGTCGACCTGCTGCGCCGGCACGCGGTGTTCGCGGGGCTCTCCACCGGAGCGGGCTACCTGGCGGCGCGCTGGGAGCGGGACCGATCCCCCCGCCGGACGGTCCTCTTCGTCGCCGCCGACACCGGCCACCGCTACGTGGACACCGTGTACGCCCGCCACGCCGAGGCGGCCGCGCTCGACTCCCTCGCCCCGCGCTCCGTGGACTCCCAGGCCGAACTCGCCCTCCCCTGGTCCCGCATGCGGTGGAACCGGGCGCCGGCCGGCCGCTGATCCGGGCCCGGGCCGCGGGCGACGGGCCGCCGCAACGGGCGACGGGCCGTGACCCGAGGGCGGCGGGTCTACCGGCCGGGGGACGGCCCGGGCCCCGGCCGCCCGGACGGCGGGAGCAGGGTCACGGCGATGCCCGCGAGCACCGCCGCCAGGCCCGCTTCGAAGCCGGCGTCCTGGTCGCGGAACATCTCCGGGCCCGCCTCGGCCGCCAGCGGAAAGGCCGCGAGACGTGCGGCGCGAGCCTCCAGGTCGTAGCCCTCGCCGTCCGAGCCGGGCATCGGGCCCATGGACTGTTCCTCGATCACGTACCCGATGGTGTAGCTGTACGCGGTGAACCAGGCCCGGGCCGCCCCGGCCGCCGTGAAGCCGCCCGCGACCAGGGTCCGCAGATGGGCCTCCATCGGCGCGGCGTAGCTCATGTCCGTGAAGTGCGTGCCGCTGTAGACCTTGGCGCCGTCCCGGTAGCGCAGCAGGTGGTCCCGCAGCCCGCGCATCGCGGCCTGGAGCGCCTCGTGCCAGTCGCCGGGCGGATGGACCGCGTTCAGGTCCGCCGTCATCCGGCGGAACATCTCGGTGGCCATCTCGTCGAGCAGCGCCCGCTTGTCCTTGAAGTGCCAGTACAGGGCGGGCGCCTTGACGTCCAGCTCCTTGGCGATGGCCCGCAGCGTCAGCCCTTCCAGGCCGAACTCTCCCAGGAGGCGCAGGGCGGTGGCCGCCACCGTCGCCCGGTCGAGCCTGGCCCGTTCGGGTTTCGCTTCTCGTTCTTCTTCGCGTTCGATCGGCACCTTGACAACTTAACAGCGTTAAGCCCATTCTCGTACCCATGACCACACTTAACAGCGTTAAGGAAAGCGGGGCTCCCGACGTGCTCGTCGTCGGCGCCGGCCCCACCGGACTGGCCCTCGCCTTGGACCTCACCCGCCGCGGCGTCCGCGCCCTGGTCCTCGAACGGGCCGACAGCCTCTTCCCCGGCTCCCGGGGCAAGGGCCTCCAGCCGCGCACCCTTGAGGTCTTCGACGACCTCGGCGTCGGCGACGCCGTGCTCGCCGCCGGCGCCCACGCCCCCATCGGGCAGATCTGGCAGGGCGGCCGGCCCGTCGGCGAGCACGACATGCTCGGCGACGCCGCCGTCGGCGGACCGACCGAGACCGAGCCCCATCCGCGCGCCCGGCTCCTGCCCCAGTGGCGCACCCAGGAGATCCTCTTCGCGCGCCTCACCGAACTCGGCGGCCGGGTCGCCTTCGGCACCACCCTGGCCGCCCTCGACCAGGACCCCGACGGGGTGACCGCACACCTGGCCGACGGCGGCACCCTGCGCGCCGCCTATCTGGTGGCCGCCGACGGCGGCCGCTCCACGGTCCGCAAGGCCCTGGACATCGGCATGACCGGCATGACCGGCGAAACGGCAGACCCCGCCCCAATGGTCGTCGCCGACGTCCGGCTGCGTCCCGGCGCCCTGGACCGCGACCACTGGCACCTCTTCCCGGGTGCGGACGGCGGCTTCGCCGCCCTGTGCCCGCTGCCCGGCACCGACGACTACCAGCTCGTCGCGCGGACCGAGGACCTCGACATCCCCGCCGTGGTCGCCGCCTGCACCCACCTCGCGGCCGAGGACGTCACCGAGGTCCGCTGGGCCTCCGATTTCAGGCCGCGCGCCGCGATGGCCGACCGGTTCCGCGCCGGGCGGGTCCTGCTCGCGGGCGACGCGGCCCACGTGCACTCCCCCGCCGGCGGCCAGGGCCTCAACACCAGCGTGCAGGACGCCTACAACCTCGGCTGGAAGCTCGGCCAGATCCTGCGCCACGGTGCGGACCCCGCGCTCTTGGACACCTACGAGCAGGAGCGCCAGCCCGTCGCCGCGCAGATGCTGGGCCTGTCCACCCGGATCCACCGCGGTCAGGAGGAGCGCGGCGAGACCACCCGCCAGCTCGGCCTGGGCTACCGTGGCGGCCCGCTCTCCGAGGGTGCGGCGGGCGCGCTGGAAGCCGGCGACCGCGCTCCCGACGGACCGCTGCCGGACGGCCGCAGGCTCTTCGACCTGTTCCGGGGGCCGCACTTCACCCTGCTCGCCGTGGGCACGGACGCCGAACTACCGCCGGTGGAAACGGAGTTCACGCATGTTCACCGGATCGGGGCGTACGGGCCGTACGGCAAGGGGATCTTCCTGGTCCGGCCCGACGGGTACGTGGGCTGGGCGGGCGAGGACGCGACCGGCCTGCCCCGCTACCTCGCCCGCCTCGGCGGTGGGGCGGCCCGGACCTGACGCCCCTCAGGCGCCCGGCCGGGAGGCGAGGTCCCGTACGGTCGCCATGTCGCTGAAGGGGAGCAGCTCCTCGCCCACGATCTGGTGCGGCTCGCTGCCCTTCCCGGCGATCAGGACGATGTCCTCGGGCCGCGCGGCGGCCAGCGCGAGCCCGATGGCCCGCCGCCGGTCCGCGGACCGCTCGTAGGGCGTGCCCGTGCCCTCGATGCCGGGGGCGATCTGGTCCAGGATCGACTCGGGGTCCTCGGTGCGGGGGTTGTCGGAGGTCAGGACGCACAGGTCGGAGTGGGTTCCGGCGATGCGGCCCATCTCGGCCCGCTTGGTCGTGTCCCGGTCCCCGCCGCAGCCGAAGACGGTGATGACCCGGCCCCGGGCGAACCCGCGGATGGCGGTGAGCACCTTGTCGAGGGAGTCCGGCGAGTGTGCGTAGTCCACGATCACGGAGGTGCCGCCGGGGGTCACGAAGCGCTCGAAGCGGCCCGGCACGGGCGGCATCTTCGCGAGCGCGCCGACCAGACCGTCCAGGTCGTGGCCCAGCACGTGGCAGGCCGCCACGGCCGCCAGCGCGTTGGACACCGAGAACCGGCCCGGGACCGGGATGGCCGCCGGATACTCCCGGCCGGCGTGGTGCAGCGTGAAGCGGGTGCCCGAGGCGTCGGCGATCAGGTCCGTGGCCCTGAAGTCGGCTTCCGTGTCGAGGGCGTAGGTCGTGGCCGCGCCCGGCATCATCGCCGGGATCCCTGTTCCCACGGCGTCGTCCACGTTGACCACGGCGTGCCGGCACAGCCCCTGGAACAGGCGCAGTTTGGCGTCCGTGTAGCGGCCCATCGTGCCGTGGTCGTCCAGGTGGTCCTGGGTCAGGTTGGTGAAGACGCCGACGTCGACGAACGTCCGGTCCACCCGGTACGTCTGCAGGGCCATCGAGGTGGCCTCCAGCACCACGCTGGCGGTGCCGCGGTCCCGCATGCGGCCCAGGAGGTACTGCAGGTCCGGCGACTCGGGCGTGGTCAGCACCGAGGGCGGCATCGGGATCACCTCGTCGCCGATCCGGCTGCCGGCCGTGCCGATCACGCCCACCACGGCGCCCTCGGAGATCCTCAGCAGCGACTCGACCATGTAGGAGATGGAGGTCTTCCCGTTGGTCCCGGTGACCGCCACCATGTCCATGTGCCGACCCGGTTCGCCGTAGTACCGCGCGGACGCGACCGCGGCGGCCTTGCGGGTGTCGGCCACCCGTACGAAGCACACGGCCGGCAGCAGTTCCCGGCCCGGGGGCACGGCGGCGGCTCCGGCCTCGTCGACGAACACCGCCACCGCACCGCGCGCGAGCGCCGCGCCGATGGAGGCGGGGCCGCCTTCGCGGTGGCCGGGCACGGCGATGAAGAGCGAGCCCGGAACCACCCGGTCGACGTCGAAGGTGGTGCCCGCGGTGATCACCGTCGATTCGGCGTCTCCCTGGATGACGTGGTGCTCGTGGCCGGTCAGCAAACCGCTCAGCTTCACGGTGGTCCCTTCGAAGGCGGCTACGGCCCGGCGTGCGGCCCTCGCCTGGCGGCAGCGCCGACGAGCGTCGGGACTGCGGTGGTGGTGTGGGGAAGGCGGTACGTCGCCCTCCGGGGCGACGGGGCCGGTCCGGGCGCGGCGATCAAGCCGGGGCGCCGGGGCAGGGGCCGTCGCGGAAGGTGGTGCGGAGCACGGTGCGGCAGGAGACCGGGCCCGGGCCCGGTGGGGAATCGCTAGCCGTGGCCGTGCACGACGCCGCGGCCCACCGTGGGGGCCTGGCCGTCGAAGGCGGTCCGGGGGCCGATACCCGTCCGGGCCGCGGAACCCGCCCGCGCGACAGGAGCGGCCGGCGGCCGGCTCTCCCCTGTGACGCGTGTGCGGTTCATGGACCGAGTGTACGTGCGCTCACGCAACCCGGACGCCGCGCCGGTTCCCGCACGGGTTCCCCCGCCGGGCGGCGTCGGCGGGCGGTCGTGGCGGGCGGTCGTGGCGGGCGGCGTCGGCGGGCGGTCGTGGCGGGCAGCCGTGGCGGGCGGCCTCGGTGCGGGCCGGCTCCCGGGGGCCCGCGTCACGTCGGTGCGCCCCGATCGCGCAGGGCCGCGTACCGGCCCGGCGGGGTGCTCAGGTGGCGGGTGAAGTGCCGGTTCAGGTGTGCCTGGTCGTAGAAGCCCACGGCCGCGGCGACATCGGCCGGCCGCCGGCCCGCGAGCAGGAGGCGGCGCGCCCGGTCGATGCGCCTGCCGGTGAGGTAGGTGTGCGGCGGCAGTCCGTAGGCCTGTTTGAAGCAGCGGATCAGGTGGGTGGGGTGGGCGTGCAGGATGCCGGCCGCCTCGTCCAGGGTGAGCCCGGTGCGTATGCGTGAATCCAGCAGCTCGCGCAGGGCGGCGGCGGTCCGCCCGGCCCCGCGGCTCGGTATCGCGGGCTCCGCGGCCTTGAGGTGGGAGAGCAGCCGCTCGCGGACGAGCGCCAGCCGGGACTCCGCCTCGAACTCGTCCCCCGGGGCGGCGAGGGCTTCGTGGAGCTGGTGGATGCGCCGGCGCAGCAGTCCGTCTCCGTGGACCGGGCCGTCGACCGCCGCCCCCGCCAGCCGTTCCGGAAGGACGCCGGTGTCGAGGTAGAGCACGCGCTTGCGGAATCCCGCGGGGTTGACCGTCTTCCCGTCGTGCGGGACGCCCGGCGGCAGCAGGATGACCGAGCCCGTGCCGGCGGCCCCGTGCCGGCGGCGGTCGAGGGAGAAGTCCACCGATCCGTCGTCGAGGATCATCAGGTCCCAGGTGTCATGGGTGTGGACCGGGTAGGCGTGATCGGTGAAATGGGCGTGGAAGACTTCGGAGATCCCCGCGACCGGAGGCCGCCAGGCACTGATCCGCGTTCGGGGCTGATCGCTGGTCATGTCGGGAACGTACAAGACCGGGGGCGGTCGACGGCGCCATGCTCGTCCCATGATCACACCGAACGTCTCCGTGAACCTGGCCCACAAGCTCGCCCAGTTCGATGAGCTCTGGACCCAGAAGAGGATCGCCCGTCTCAACGACTACGAGGTCAAACTCGCCAAGCTCAAAGGTGAGTTCGTCTGGCACGCCCACGAGGACACCGACGAGCTGTTCCTCGTCCTCAGCGGCCGGCTCACCATCCAGCTCAGGGACGGCGACGTCGTGCTCGAGCCGGGAGAGCTGTTCGTGGTGCCCCGGGGCGTCGAACACTGTCCGGTGGCCGAAGAGGAGACCGCCATCCTGCTCCTGGAACCGGCGGGGGTCCTCAACACGGGTGACGCGGGAGGGCCGATGACCAAGGCCGCCGAGACCTTGGACTGAGGGCCGGAGCCGTTCGCGGCCGGACACGGCGGACCGTGGTTCAGGCCTTCCCGGTCGTGACGTCGAGGGCTCCGTCGCGCAGGACGAAGTGGCGGGCCCCGTCCTCGTCGACGGTGACCCGGTGCGGACCGGAGCCCTGGAACGCCTCGGTACGCAGCCGGAAGCGGGCGGGGTCGGCGCCCGTCACGGCGCGCAGGTACCAGGGGGCGTCCTCGGCGGCACCGGGGCGGGGCGGCACGGCCACGTGCAGGAGGGCGGAGGCTTCGTGGCGGGCGCGGTAGCGGGTGTGGGCCGAGGTGTAGGCGGCCATGCGGAGCTCGACCTCGCGAGGACGGCCGGGAGCCGGCACCGGATCCGCCGCGGGCCGCCGCGACGCGTCGAAGGCCCGGCGGGCCCGGACCTCGTCGAGGAGGCCGGGGAGGAAGTGCGGCTGACGGGCCGACGCGCGCAGTGCCGCGTCGAACCACTCCGCGAGGGCCGGGCCGCCGCGCCGGACCCAGGTCTCGATCAGCCGGCGGAAAGCGGTCTCCGCGCGGTGGGGCAGTCGGTGCGCACCGGCGGCGAGGACCGCCGCGCCCGCTCCGGCGAAGGCCCTTGGGAGCTCGCGCACCGGCGCGCGGCCCGCCTCACCGGCGTAGCGGACGATGCGGATCTCCAGCATGGCGCGGTGCAGGACGTGCGCGGCCGCGGCGGCGTTGACGCGGAGGTGTCCGTCCTGGGGGGCGGTGGCCGGGGCCGGTTCGCTGTCGCGGGGCGGTGTCGCCGCGGAGGCCCGGCGTCCGGCGGCGGACAGGTGCCAGTGGTGGTCGTCCGGGTAGAGGTCGGCGGTCGCCGCGGTGAGCGTGCCGCGTGCTCCGATGCCGATGGAGACCGGCCCCCCGCCGGCGGCGGGCCGGAGGGCGGCGCCGCGGGCGTCGTGGGAATCGAAGCGGACCTCCGTGATGCCGTGCAGCCGGATGCCCAGCGTCGCGGTCTCGGGAGGGGTGTGCGCGTCGAGGGGATAGGAGCGGGGAACGGCGAGTTCGAGGTGGCCGTCGAGGCGGCCACCTCGACGGTCCCCGGCCCGTTCGACGCTCAGGTAGCGGATCTCGGCCGCCGGCAGGTCGTAGTCGGCGGCCAGGCTCGGCGCCGTCTCGGACGTCACCGCCATCAGCGTCGGCCGCACCAGCCCTTGGTGGTCGCGACCCGCCGCGTACGGTTTCGCCGGCGCGAGGAGCCCGTCCAACGGGTGCCCGGCGGCGGCGGCTTGCTCCCGCATCCATGACCGGCGGCGCTCTGCGCCGAGGGCGGCCATCCACTCCAACGCCGCCCGTGCGCGTCGCTCGCGCTCGCCGCGGGTACCGGCCGTCGCCGCCCGGAAGAACGGAGCGGTGTTGTTGTCCCAGACGTCCGCCGCGTGGCGGATGACCTCCCGGTCGAAGCGGCGGGCGTCGGCGGAGGCGTCGGCGATCTGCACCAGCGAGCGGTCCAGCAGGGCCGCCAGCACGGCGACCGGGGAAACGGGGGACTCGGCCATGGCCTGATCGTCGCACGGGACACGGCCGGTTCGAACAGGGGCCCGTGTGCGGCCTGCCCCCGGGGCTACCCGGGGGCGGCTGCGGTCAGTTCGAGCCGTGGAAGTACGCCGAACGGACCTTGAGCTTGTCCGTGGCGGGCTTGCCGTTGGGGCGCAGCTTCCAATCGGGGCCCTCACAGTTGGCGCCCTCGTAGACGGTCACCCACTCGTCCGTGGTGTTGTGGGGCGTGTGGCCCGGGTCGACCCATTCGCTGCCGACGTAGGGCAGGTTGACGCACGTGTCGCTCTGCGGGTCGTGCAGGGTGACGGTCAGGTTCCGGTCCTGGTCGTCGGTGAAGGAGTAGCTGAATTCTCCGGTCGCGGCGAAGGCGGATCCCGGAACGGAGAGGGCGAGGACCAGGCCGGCCAGGCCAGCAGTGACGGCGCTGCGAAGCTTCATGAAGGTCTCCTCAAGATTGGTGAGGGGGTCGCGGGGACCGTATGCCGAAGCCGCGGCAGCGAATCGGTTCTTCCCCCGCTGACCGCGCCGGTTTCCACCGGGACGGGTGAAACCGCCGCTCCGCCGGTCGGCGGTCTCCTTCCGCCCCGCCCTGCCGCGTTCCGCCCTGCCGCGTTCCGCCCTGCCGCGCCCCGCGTGGGCGCGCGGGTGCACGGCCGGACGTGCTCGAAAGGTCGACCGGCGCCGCGGGGCGGCATAGCCTCGTGGAATGGTGCAGAGCGAGGCGGATGACGTGGCCGGCTACCTGGACGAGGTGCCCGAGGAGCGCAGGGACGCCTTGGCCGGGTTGCGGCGGCTGTGCCGGGAGGAGCTGAAGGGCTTCGAGGAGGTGATGGCGTACGGGATGCCCGCGTACGTGCGGGACGGCACCGCCGAGATCGCGTTCGCCAGCCAGAAGCAGTACGTCTCCTTCTACCTCATGCGCGGCGACGTCCGTGAGGCGTTCGAGGAACGGCTGGCCGGGCTGGACATGGGCAAGGTCTGCCTGCGGTTCCGCAAACCGGAGCACATCGACTTCGACCTGCTGCGGGACCTGCTCCGGGCCACGGCGGCCCGACCCGGCCGACCCGGCACCATCGGCTGACGCGGGCGGCCTAGGCCGTCTCTTTCGGATCTTGTCGGCCGAGCCCGCGGCGTCTGGTGCCGTGCATGGCAAGGCGGAGGGGCGCTGCGTGTACTGGACGTACTCGGGCGTCCCGACAACGCGGCCAGGCGCGGTGCCAGGCGTCGCGGGCCCGGCAAGATCCGAAAGAGCCGGCCTAGCCGGCGTGGTCCAGCGTCACCTCGATGTCGATCGGAGCGGACCGCCAGATCGCCCTGAGGAGGGGCTCCTGTTCGATCAAGCGGCGGGTGTCCGCGAGTGCGGCCGCTCTGGGGAGGCCGATCTCGGCACCGTCGAAGCCGCTGTCCCCGGGGCCGCTCCCGGGCAGGCTCGCCCAGGCGGGGTGGTCGGCGAAGGACGCCTGGAACTCCACCTTCCAGTACTGCGGCTGCCCGTACTCGTCGCTCTCGTCACCCTGCTCGGCGACGGCCAGGAGCCGCCCCAGGGACACGGCGGGCCGGCCCCCGGTCCAGTCCCACGCGCCCCATTCGACGATGAAGCAGTCGCCCTCGTTCTCCGGGCCCTCGATCCCCTCGACCGGGATCTGCACGAACTCCTCGAAGGCGGACCACGCGGCCTGCATGCTGCCGACCCGGCCGGGGACGACTCCGTACCGCCCCATGATCCGTTCGAGCGCCGCGGCAGGGGGCAGAAGCCCATGTCGATCGTCGGCCGGCTCCCGGCGCGGCCGTTGACGAGTGGCCATGACCCCACGGTCGTACTGCCTTCAATAACCCTTTGCCGAGGAACCGGTGGGCCAGTTAGGTTCGCCCGAGCCGTCCGTGGTGTTCCGGACCGGCACTGTCGACGAGGAGGTGTGGAGCACATGCGCACGAGTGCCCAGCGGGTGAGCCCGCGTACTTGCCTTTGCCACCTCCTCACGACGGAGACACCTTGTCGCTTCGCATCACCCCACTGACCGACCCCGCTCACGGGGCGCACAGCCGACGCCTTGCATGGCTGGCATCCGACGCCGATTCCATCCCCGTGGGGACGGCCTTTCTGCGCCTGTTCGATGGCGGACAGGCGCACCTGGCCGAACTGACCCTCCACGTCCATCCCACGGAGCGCCGCAAGGGCGTCGGCTCCAGACTCCTCGACTCCGCCGTGGCCGCCGCCCGGGACGACGCCCGGCGCTGTGTCAGCGCGCAGGCCGAGGCCGGATCGCCCGGCAACGACTTCCTGCCGGCCCACGGCTTCCGCAAGGTGCTCACCTTGAGATTCGCCCGCTTGCCGCTGGCCGACGTGGACCCCACCGCCCTCGCCGAGATCATCGAGCGTCCGCACCCCGGCTACCGGCTGGCGTCATGGCGGGGAACCGTCCCCGCCGACCTCGCCCAGACGTTCGCCGCCTCACGCCGCGCCATGGACGACATGCCCATGGAAGACACCGACTACGGCACCGTAACCTGGGACGTGGACCGGGTCCGGGCCGCGGCGAAGGCCGTTCAAGACCGCGGAGACCAGTTGCACACGGTCGTCGCCATCGACACCACCGACGACTCGATCGCCGGGTTCACAGAACTCGTCGTCCCCGGCAACGGCACGGGTGATGGCCAGCACTACGGCACCGGCGTGCTGCCCGAGCACCGCGGACACGGCCTCGGCCGATGGATGAAGGCCGAGTCGATCCGACAAGCCCACGGGCACCATCCAGACCTCGGCGGCCTCCTGACCGACACCGCCGACAGCAACACGCACATGAGACACATCAGCGACAGCCTCGACTACGTGCCCACACACACGACGGTCCAGTACCAGCTCGACCTGTAGGGACAAGCGGACGACGGGCCGGGCCGGGCTTGGGCATCGCCTGGTCCGGCCCGTCGGCACGTTCACAACAGGCCCTGGTTCAGCGTTCGGTCGGCCGGTCCGTGGGGCGTTTGTAGTAGCGCCAGGGGAAGGACCCGGCGCCCACCTGCGTCCACCCCTCGGTCTTCATCCGCCGGCGTTGGCCGCCGAAGGCCCGTCGGTGCTCCCAGACCCGGTCGGAGGCTTCCACCACGAGGAAGAACGGGCCGTAGTCCACGAGGTGCCAGCCGTCGCGCCCGGCCCCGTCGAGTTCGGCCAGCTCGCTGAACGCGGTGACCGGGGTGATCACCCGGCGCGCCGGGGATCCGTCCGCCGGGTCCACCCGGTCCGACCCGTGCGACCGGTCCGCCGCACCCGCCGCCGGCCCGGCCTTCGGAGCGGACGGCTTCACGGCGAACCGCTGCTGGGCCGCCTGTCGGCTCACCCCCAGGACCCCGCCCACGCTGTCCCAGCTGTGGCCCGCCGCCCTGGCCCCTTGGATGGCCTCCCGCAGGAGGCGGCTGGATTCCTCGGCGCCGACACGGGCCGCGGCCACCAGGCGCAGGAATCCCTCCGGGTCGCGCTCCAGCGACTCGGCGAGCCCCTCCGGGGCGCCGAGCACGGCAGCCGCGATCTCTTCCCGGATGGCGGCGACCTCCTGCGGGCTGAGGAGTTCGGCCTCGCTCACCGCCCGGCGTCCGCGGGGCCTCCGGAGGGGCCCAACGGCTCGAGCTCGTCGAGCCGTTCCTCATCGCGGGCCCGCCGCGCCCGACCGCCCACGGAGCCGTCGCCGCCGGCGGGCCGGGTCCGCAGGGCGGAGATCAGTACGCCCATGACCGCGACGAGCACGAGGTCCGCCCCGAGGAGCGCGGCGGTGCCGCCCGCCCCGAGGTCGTCGGCGAGAGCCATGGCCATGGCTATCAAACTCACCGCGAGGGCGAGCAGGCCCAGCGCGGAGGCAACCGCGGAATGGACGGCTCCGGACGTACCGGTCCCGGTCGGGGCGTCGTGTGAAGTGCTCATGACGTCAAGGTTTCCTTGACATGATCCTCTTTGTCAAGGAAACCTTGACACCGAGAGCCGGACGTCGGGGCCGGTCCGCAACCCGAGCCCGTTCCTGGCGCGCCGCACCCCGGCCTGGCCCCGGCCCGCGCGAGGATGAGCAGCCTCAGGTCCGGGACCCCGGCCCCGGGCCATGACGGAAAGGGGCATCGTGGCTGCTTCGTTCACCACCGAGACCGAGTGCCGCGGCAACACCGTGCTGATCAGCGCCATCGGAAGTCTGGACGCCTCCGCCGCACCGGCGCTGCACCAGGCCCTGCGGGACATCACCGCCGACACCGCGGTCCTGATGGTCGACCTGCACCACGTGCCGTACATGGACACGGCGGGCCTGCTCCTCCTCCTCGACCTGCACCGCCGGGCCGAATGCCTCGGCCTGCGCGTCCTGGCCGTCGGCTGGCAGGCCCAGCCCCAGCAGTTCATGGCCACCGTCGCCGGCATCCCCGGACCCGGCTCCTCCACCGGCGAGCGCTACGCCCTGGCCGGCTTCCGCCACCTCATCGAAGGCCGCGCCGAACGCGCCCGCGCCCTCGGTCTCGAACCCTCCCCCACCTGATCGGGCAGGGAGCACCCCGGAACCCGGACCGGGCGGTCGGGGGTTCCCCCAGATGGAGCGTGCCGTGTGCCGGGCGGCCGAACCGGGGCATAGCTTCCCTACGTGCCGTACGCGCCCCACCCGCGCTGCGCCCCACCCGCGCTACGTGCCGTACGTGCCGTACGTGCCGTACGTGCCCGCTCGCTCCTCGCGGCCTCGGATCGAAGGGATCCCCCCATGTCTCACCCAGCCGATCTCCAGGGCTCTCCGGGCAGACCGCTGCTCGCACGGCCGACGGCGGCATCGGCCGTGGGCATGCTGATGGCCACGACACCGTGCTCCGTCCGCGACGCGGAGAAGATCCTGGCGGCAGCGGCCGACCTCGCCGACGTGAACGTGCTGGACGTCGCGGCGGCAATGGCCGCGGGCCCCGGCGGTACGCCGCTGCCGGCGCTCCTGGAACGGGCCCTGCGCCACGCCGTCACGGCGGCACGGACCCCGAGCCGCGCGGCCGAAGCGCGGACCGGAGTCCTGCCGAGCCGCACCCGCGCCGAAGAGGTCCTCTCGCGCCTTCGCGGCTGCCAGGCCCGTCTGGCGGCCACGCCCGCGGACCCCGGCGCCCTGCGCGCCATGGACGACGCGGCGTACACCCTGTGCGTCCTGATGGGCCGGCCCACCGCGCACGACGCCGTGCTCGCGGCGGAGGAACTCCTGGCGTCACCGGCCTGATTCCCCGAACCCGTACGGACTCCTACGGGACGAGGGCCTGTGTCCGCGAGGCACGCCCGGCACCGGCACCCGCACTGGCGCCGCCGTCGGGTGTGACGGGACGGCCGGTCGCGACGTCGGCGACTCCCGAAGCGCCGCGCCATGTCCGGCCGGCGTCGCGGACTTCGGCGAACACCCCCGGTGTCCCCGCGCGGTGGACCCCGTCCATGGCGAACTTCAGTTCCCGGGGACGCAAGGGGGCCGACGGACTCGTGCTGCCGGCCGGGACGGTGCCGGCCTCGCTTGCCCCGTCCGGTGCGGGTGCCACCGCCACCGTGCCCGCGCACACGGTGAGCGCGGCCACGCTTCCACAGATCGCGAGTCGAATCCTCAAGACGGCTGTCCCTGCACGATCGGTGGGCGCGCCCCGCTCCCGATCCCCGCGGCTCACCGGAGCACGACGGTGACTCCCCGTCGTTCGAGGAGCCGCACCGTCTCCTCGAAGAAGGGGATCCGACCCTCCAGGTCCTCCACGACGTCCGCGAGTGCGCGGCGCGCGATCTCGGAGTCGTGCCAGATCAAGGTGAAGGGCGGGACCACTCCGAATCCGCCGCCCAGGCAGTCCTTGAAGGCGTTCCACTCCCTGCCGAAATAGCGCCCGGGCCCGAGCAGCGCCTCGGCGATCGCGCAGTGCACGCCGGGCACGTCCGTGACGAACCGGCCGTCGAGGTGGTGCTCACCGCCGGACCGGTCCGGCCGGGGCACGGGCACCCGCCAGGCACGGGTGCTGAGTTCCAACCACGCTTCCCTGCCCTGTGAGTCGTACGGAGCCCACCCGTTGGGCTCGGCCGGCGGGCCCTGGTACCACTGCTCCCAGACCGGGCGGACCGCCGGCGACGGCCGGTCCTCCCCGCCGTCGGCGAGGGTGATGTCCTCGAGACCGCCGCCGAGCACGGACGGGCGCGCTCCGTCGACGTCCAGACCCACCGCGCAGGAGGCCATCACCGCACCGTGGCGGTCCAGCACCAGGAGGTCGGCCCCGTTCCCCGTCCAGCGGCGCGGTTGCTGAGTCCCCGTCAGCAGCGGCTCCACGGCCTCGCATCCGATCAGCTCCAGGGGGACGGGAGCCGGCTCCGCCCGCGGCCCGAACAGTCCCCCGACATCGGTGCACCGACCCATGCTCCCGGTCGGCCTTCCCCCGAAGATTTCGAAGCGCGGTTCCGCCGACCGTACCGGCGCCCCCACGTCGGCCATGACTCCGGCGCCGACCACGATGTCGTACCGCGCCGGGTCCGCCGGGTGCGGTTGATGGGCCACCACCACCGCGTCGACGAGGGTCCACCACTGCACGGGCCGCTCTTCGTCCCAGACCTCGACGCACACCTCACCGAGCCCCCGGAACGAGGCATCGGGCTCGGCGAGAACGTCCTTCAGCGCGCCGTCGGGGCTGCATCCGCGAAGGGTGACGACCTCCCGCGGCAGCGGGACCGGTTCGACGAACAGCCCTTCGACGCCCGCGCACCTCCCCCAGAGCTGCTCCACGCCGTTCTCGTCCTCTTGGACCAGGAGGTACTTCACCGGGAAACCCCGGCCCCACCTGGTGTGATCCCCGACCTGCACCCTGCCCCCGACTCTGAATCACCGGCCTTCGCGCCTACGATACGGACCCTTCCGGCCCGTCCCGGTCGTTGCCGTGACGTCGACGTCGACGTCGACGTCACGGCAACGAGCGTGTGAGCCATACGTGCTCACCGCGGTCGTCCGTGGCAACGCGGTCCCGATCGAAGCCGAGCTTCTCCAGGACGCGGAGCGACGGTGTGTTCCACGTGCCGACGGTCGACCAGAGACGTTTCCGCCCGGTCGCGCCAGCGGCATCGACCACCGCCCCGGCCGCTTCGGTGGCGTAGCCGCGCCCGTGCGCGTGCCGGAACAGCTCGTACGCGATTTCCGGCTCCTCCAGGGTGGAGCGGCCGATGATCAGCCCGCAGTAGCCGATGAAGTCCCCTTCGTCACGGCGCTGGATGGGCAACAGGGCGATCCCCGTCTCCGCCGTCGCGGTGAGCAGCTCCGCGATGGACGTCCGGATGTGCTCGACCGTGGGGGTCCCCTTGCCGCGTTCGGAGAGGAGGGCACAGAACTCGGCGGCATCCGACTCCGCCCACGGCCGCAGTATCAGCCGCTCGGTCTCAAGGTGGAACGCCATCGTCTCGTACGTCGTCATGCTCCCCACTCTGCCCCACGCTCATCGCGGACCACCGCTGGAGCACGAGCCTCTTCACTGCCGCCACCGCCATCCAGGCAGACGGCCTCGACCTCGTCGACTCCCTCACCACCCTGACCGGTTTCGCGCTGCGAGGGGTCCACCTGGCCACGCTCGTGGTCTTCCTCATGTGGTTCCACCGGGTCCGCTGCAACGGCCAGGTGTTCCGCCCCGACGGCTTCAGCCAGTCCGCGGGCTGGGCCATCGGCGGCTGGTTCGTCCCGCTCGCGAACTTCTTCCTGCCGTACCGCACGGCGCGGGAGACCTGGGACGCCAGCACCCAGTACGCGAGCGACGGCTCCTACCGGGAGACCTCGGGCACCGCGGTGGTCGCCTGGTGGCTGACCTTCGTCGCCAGCGTCATCCTCGGCTGGAACTTCGCGCGGCGGTACGCGGCGGCCGGGACGCCCGAGGAGTTCCGCGACGTCTTCTCCTTCGGCACGGTGGCGGACCTGACCACCGTCGTGGCCGCGGGGCTGGCCGTGCTCTTCGTGCGCAAGCTGACCGCGATGCAGCACGTCAAGGCCACTCAGGGCCCGAACGCCGCCGCCTGACTCGGCGACACTGGGCCGATGAACTCCCGAGCCTTGCCCGCGCCTCACGAACAGGCCCTGCGCCACGTGGCGGAGCGGTCGTCCGGCGGCCCCTTGGATCCGAGGCTGCGGGTGACCCTCAACTTCCACCCGGACCGTTTGGCGGGCGGCAGGCCGATCCTCGAGGCCTTGGCCGAAGACGGCACGTACCACTCGCAGTTCGTCACGGGCACGAGCAACGGGGGCTTGACCGCCCACCCCGGCGGGGACCGCTGGCGCTGGGAGAGCCGGATCTTCGGCGCGGCGTACGACGGGGAGCCCGCGGCTGCCCGGCCGGTCTACGGAGCGCTGAACTTCCGCCGCAAGGTGGTCGGCGGGGCACCGCGGTTCGGGTCCGCCCACTTCCGGCTGGCCGCCGAGACGCTGGAGCGGACCACGTTCTGCTATCCGGACAGCTTCCTGGAGCCGTCCGCCTTCGGTGTCGCGGCCCGCATGGCGTTGATCGGACTCGCCGAGTCCGACGGTCAGGACGCGCTCGACGACTACGTCGAGGCTCACGTGCACGGGCCGGTCCGGCTCGACCGCGATGTGGAGGCCCTGGTCCTCGACCCCTGCTACCGCGGTACGGCCGTGGAAGCCTCGGCGCGGCGCCTTCGCTGCCCGGTCGAATGGCATCCGGGGTTCAGCCTCGCCGTCGCCGAGCTCCGGCGCCATCCCGGCTACCGCGGGCAGGAGTACGTCGACCTCGGCGTGGCGATCGCCCGGGACGGGCGGCTCGATCCGCGCGTCGTCGGGGACGCGGTCCGCTCCGGGCGCCACGACGAGCAGGCGCTCAAGCGGGTGTGGCACTGCGTGGGCCGCTTCGGGGCGCCCCCGGGGCCCGGCTGCGGCTCGTCGGGATCTGTCGCTATCGTGCGCTCATGACCGGCTCCGCGCGGCTTCCGCTGCTGTTCCTCGATGTCGATGGCCCGCTGATCCCGTTCGGAGGGCCGCCGAAGCGGTATCCGACGTACGCGGTGGACGGCGAACCGCTCGGCGCCGGCGTGAATCCGCTGCTGACCCGGATGGACCCCGGGCACGGGCCCCGGCTGGCGGCGCTCCCGTGCGAGGTCGTCTGGGCGACGACGTGGATGGACGACGCGAACGAGCGCGTGGCCCCTCGCCTGGGTCTGCCGCAACTGCCGGTGATGGTCTGGCCGGAGCCGTCCGCCCTCGATGACCAGGACGAGGCAAGCGGCCTGCACTGGAAGACCCGCGCACTCGTCGATCGGGCGGCCGGGCGCGCGTTCGCGTGGGTCGACGACGAGATCACCGACACCGATCGGACCTGGGTCGCCGCCCTGCTCCATCGCGTCGATCCCCGCCGCGGTCTGACCGAGGGCGACTTCGCGGCTCTCGACTCGTGGCTGCGGCGGCAGGTCTGACGCTCCACCCGGTGCCGCGCCTGATCGCCCGGGCTTGTCAGTGGCCACTGTTGGCTTGGGTCGCAGGGGCAGAACCGGGTACGGGGGGGGCGGTTGTCGTGGGTGCCGCACAATGTCGACTCCCCGGCTACGACGGCGCCAACACCCGCACCCGGCGCTGCTCCTTCGGGCGGCGCACTGCCCGACCCCTATTACCTGAGGACACCACAACGTGAAAGCAGAATTCTGGGTCGCCTTCGGCACCGGAGTCGTCGGCCTCAGCGCACTGATCACCGGCTCAATCGGCGCCGCCAAAGCCCGCGTCAAAACCATCGAAGACGCCTACATCGCACGCTACTGGCAAGTCCTCGACCGCTTCCCCGTATCGGCTCTCGTCGCCGAGGAGGACGGCACGGAATGCGTCGGCGAGGAACTCAGAGCCGTACGACTGTACTTGCGGCTTTGTGAGGACGAGCTGGAACTGCGCCAGCTGGGCTGGGTCAGTGCCAAGACCTGGGAGCAATGGCACCCCGGTATCCAAACCCAGCTGAATCAGTGGCCCGTCGCCGACGAATGGGCCCCCATCCGCGACCTCCAGCGCGCACCCCACCAGTTCCACCTGCTGCGCCGGCTGGACGCCACACCCGACTTCGACCCCTATCAGCCCCGCCCCTACATCGGCCGCCTCACGCGCCTGTGGCGGGGACTATGACGACGTGGGGAAGGCTTCGCGCCTGCCGATGAACCGCTGTGACCTTGCGGGCCGGCGCGCGGATCTGGTCGGGAACTCGCCGGCCCGCAGCCTGCGGAGCCCCAGCCCCAGCCTCAGCCGCAGCACGACCAGGGTGACCTGTGCGCCCTGTCCGGCCCTTGCCGCGTTGCGTCAGAGTCCGCTTCACCGTGCCCGCCAGGAGCCCCATGAGTGAACCGAGCAGCATCCGTGCGACCCTGCTGGTCCTGTACTCGCCCCAGCTTGAAGCATGCCGAGACTTCTACAGCGACCTCGGCCTGCGCTTCGCAACCGAGCAGCACGGCCAGGGCCCCCGCCACTACGCGGCCGTCTTCGCGGACGGCACGGTCTTCGAGATCTACCCGGCACGCCCCGGCCGCGAGACCAGCGTCCTTCGCCTGGGCCTCACCATTCCCGGTACCTCCGCGAAACCCCCGCTGGCACCCGGCCACCACCTACTCACGGACCCAGATGGCCGGACCATCGCCATCCAATCGACCTGAGCAAGGCTCTCGACTCGTGGCTGCGGCGGCAGGTCTGACGCTCCACCCGGTGCCGCGCCTGATCGCCCGGGCTTGTCAGTGGCCGCTGTTAGCTTCGGTCAGAGGCTTGGAACCGGATACGGGGGCGGTTGTCGTGGGTGCGTCGGGGTGGGAGTACTACGTTCCTTACCAGGAGGATCTCGGGGCGGCGTTGGACGCGCTGCGGCGGAGGGTCTTCGAGACGGGTGACTACTACTGGGATCCCGACGCCGAAGACGACGGCGGCAAGCCCAGGGGGCGGCCGTCGACGCTCGCCGAGTTGTGGGAGGACGAGCGGGTCCAGGAGGAAGGGACGCACTCGATCCTGGACATGCACAGGATGCTGCGGCCGGGTGAGGAACCCGACTACTGCACCGTGCAGCCCGTCCAGCCCCTCGAGGCTCGCCGGCTGGCCAGGACCGACCGCCCCACCCGGGCACACATAAACGCGCTGGAACCGCTTGCCGCTCGAAGCTGGTTCGGCAGGTGCGCGGTCCTGCACGATGCCGGTGGCCGGCCCGAGGAGATCTACTTCTGGGGGTTCTCCGGCGACTGAAGGGCCTCTGCCGGCCGGCTCCGAAGGGAGTGGGGCCGCGGCTGGGGCAGTGTCGGCAGAGCGGGGGGTACGGGCCCGCCGCGCCGGATCCACAGGAGGGCTCCGGCCAGCAGCACGGCGCCTCCCAGCAGCCAGGGCAGCGGCCCTGCCGGAAGGGAGCCGATGACCAGGCCGGTGAGGGCCGCCGTCAGTTGCAGGGTGAGCGACTGGACGGACAGCGCGGTGGCCCGGCCCGCGCTGGGGACGCGGCGGTGCAGGATGTCGTTCTCGCTCGGTCCCGCCGAGCCGAGGCCGAGGTAGACCATGCCGTAGCCGGTGACGGCGAGGACCATGGAGGCCGCTCCGGAGGCCGCCGCGGTGGCGCCGAGCAGGAGCAGCCCCGTCGCGCTGGTGCCGAGGCTCACCAGGACGGCGCGCTCGCCGCTTCCCGCGAGCCGGGCGGTCAGCGGCGCGAGGTGGCTGCCCACGGCGGAGCAGACGAATCCGGCGCACGCGAGCGCGGCGAAGAGCACCGCGCCCGATCCCGATCCGCCGGTGAGGGCCGCGGCCCGGCCCGGCGTCAGCAGTTCGATCGCGGCGAGGGCGCTGCCGGCGGCCCCCGCGCTGAGGAGGATCCGGCGGACCAGCGCGTCGCGGCCGCCGAGGCGCAGCCCCTCCAGGACGGTTGTCGGGATGCCGCGGAGCACCCCGCGCAGGGTGGCCGCCGGTCGGGGCGGCTCCCGCAGCGCGGTCAGGACGTACAGGACGAAGGCGATCTCGACGGCCGCGCCCAGGAGCGGCGGGGTGGAGAGGGGCAGGACCAGTCCCGAGCTCGCTTCGCTCAGTCGATCGCCGAGCTCGGGGCCGAGTCCGAGCAGCCAGGGAAGGACGCCACCGAGTAGCGTGCCCGCTGCGAGGGCGGCGGACGTCGCGGAGGAGCCGCGGGCGAGTCCGGTGCGCAGTTCGGTGTCGGGGCCCGAGTGCGCGTGGACGGTGTCGACGTACCAGGCTTCGGCCGGTCCGCTGGACAGGGCGCGGCCCGCTCCCATGAGGGCCATGCCGGCTCCGAGCGTCCAGGCGGTGGTGCCCAGGCCCACGAGGGTGAGGGCGGTCAGGTTCAGGACGCCGGCGGCGGCCAGGACGGAGCGGCGGCCCAGGACGTCGGACAGCCCTCCGGTGGGGAGTTCGAGCGCGGCGGCGGTGAGGGAGTGCGCGGCGAAGAAGCCCGCGATGGCGGTCATGGCCATGCCGCGCTCGGTGAACAGCAGGATCAGGGGGGCGATGGTCAGTCCCAGCGGCAGCCAGAACAGGACGCAGACGGTGACGTAGCGGCGGCGTGCGGAGGATATGTCCAGCAGCGGCCCGGTCACGACGCGTCCTCGGCTTCCGTGCCCGTGAGGTCCGTGCCTGCGAGGTCCGTGCCCGTGAGGTCCGTGCCCGCAGGGCCTGTCGCGGGGCCCGCCGCCGGGCCCGACCCCGCTGCGGCGGCGGGTTGCGGCTCCGCGCCGGGGTCGTGCGGGGCCAGGGGCAGCCCGGCGGTGAGGAGCATGACCTGCGTGGCGCGCGGATCCGCAGCATCGCGGGCGGTCAGCTCCGCCAGCTTCCGGTCGAGCGCTTCCCACAGTTCGGTGAGGGACTCCGGGGTCAGACGGGGCATCAGGTCGCTCATTCCGGACGGCTCGACCCATTCCCGGGCGAGCCGGCCGTCGGCGATGTCGGCCTCGTGCCGGGCGAGGGAGCGCTCCAGGTGCTCGACCTGGGCCCTGCGCGACAGGCTGACCCAGGCCAGGCTGTCCGGCGAGCCCTCCATGGCCTTGTTGCTCCAGGAGGTCAGGGAGTGCACCGCCTGCCAGCGGCGCTCCCTGCCGTCGCGGTTCCCGGCCTCCGCGACGAACGCGTACTTCGCCAGAACCCGCAGGTGATAGCTGGTGGAGGCGGACGACTCCGCGGTCCTGACCGCGAGTTCACTGGCTGTGGCCGGGCCGTCCTGGCGCAGCATCCCGAGCAGCCGGATGCGCAGCGGGTGGGTGAGTGCCTTCAGGGCTGCCGCGTCCTGTTCGGGATCGAGTACGCGCTTGCGCTCTTCGCTGACCATGACGGGATCGTAGAACTGCCCGAGGCTTTTCCAAAAGTATTTTTGCAGAGTTTCTTTGGGGGATTCGCGAGCGGTCCGGGGCCAGGCAACCCTCGCACGGCGCGTATGTCCAGAGAAGGTCAGCGCGCGCATGATCGCCTCGTGACGGCGCGGCCGCCCCGGCAGCGATCCCGGCAATCGTCCCCGACCGGAAAACCGCTCGACAGGCGGGCGCGCGGCGCACTGTGATGGCTCCGGCCGCCCGCCGCCACGGAGCGGGCCGACGGCAGGAGTTGTCCTTGGAGACCGAGACGGCCTCGCACACCCGCCCGGTGATCGACGCCGCACTGGTCCGACGCCTGGTCGACGCGCAGTTCCCGCAGTGGGCCGGGCTGCCCCTCAGACTCCTCGACCCGGCCGGCGCGGACCATGTGATCCATCGGCTGGGCGAGGAGCTGTCGGTCCGGCTGCCCCGCGGCTCCGGGGTCATCGGGCACGCCGAGAAGGAGTCCGAGTGGCTGCCCCGGCTCGCCCCGCACCTGCCGCTGGCCATCCCGGTACCGGTGGCGGTGGGCCGGCCCGGCCTCGGCTATCCGTGGCCCTGGTCGGTCTCCCGCTGGCTGGACGGGGAGGTCGCGACCGTCGAGGCACTGGCCGACTCGTCGGAGGCCGCCGTCGAGCTGGCGAGGTTCCTGACCGCCCTTCAGCGGTTCACACCCGTGGCCGTCCCGGCCGGGGGCGTCCGCGACGACCTCACCGCCGAGCCGCTCGCCGACCGGGACCGTGCGACGCGCGCCGCCATCGCGCGGGTCGGCGACGCGTTCGACGCCGCGGCCATGACCGGGCTGTGGGACGCGGCGCTGGGAGCCCCCGGCTGGGACCGGGCTCCGGTCTGGTTCCACGGCGACCTCCACACCGGCAACCTGCTGACCGTCGACGGCCGCCTCAGCGCGGTCATCGACTTCGGCGGCCTCGGCATCGGCAACCCGGCCCGCGACCTGACCATCGCCTTCACCCTGATGTCCGCCCGGAGCCGGGCCGCCTTCCGTACCGCGCTCGGCGTGGACGGCGCCACCTGGACCCGGGGCCGCGGCTGGGCCCTGGCCACCGGACTGAACGCGTACGTCCACGCCGCGGCCACCGACCCGCGCGTCGCCGCGCAGACCACGCGGCAGATCACCGAGGCGCTCATCGGCTGAGGAGCACCGATCCGCCGTGGCCTGTCGGCACGCCGTGGGCCTGTCGATCCGCCGTGGGCCGGCTGCCCCACGGCGGGCCGAAATGCCCCGCGGCGGGGGCTCCACTAGGGGCGGGTGTGGCCACTCTGTCGGGCCAGGCTCGCGAAAACGCGGCCCCCTTGTCAACCCTCACGGTTAGGAAACTTTCCGATTGGGGTAACCAACTTCCAGTTGGTCCAGACCTGTTGACGGCGGCCCTTCCGGAGGATTAGGTTCCCGGCCACGAAGCCGTCACGCAGTCGCCACGAAGCCAACTCCCCTGCCCCACCCGGCGTACGACCCTTCGGCGGGCTCCCTCCCGCCGCCGACTCCCCCACGTCCAGCGGCCGTACGCCCCGCGCTTCGCGCTTCGCGCCGTCCCCCCATTCCCACTGGAGGCACTTCCTTGCGTACCAGCACCAGCACCAGAATCCGAACCCGTCTGGCCTGCGGCCTCGGCGCCACCCTGCTCGGCGCGGCCGCGGTGTTGACCTCTCCCGGTGCGGCGTTCGGCGCCAACCTGCTCGGCAACGGCGACTTCGAGACCGGCAGCACGGCCGGCTGGTCCTGTTCCGGAGGCCTGGGCTCCGTGGTCGGATCCCCCGTGCACGGCGGGAGCAAGGCGCTCGCCGGAGCGGCGAGCGCCTCCGACAACGCCAAGTGCACGCAGACGGTCGCCGTGCAGCCCAACACCACCTACACCCTCTCCGCCTGGGTCCGCGGCAGCTACGTCTACCTCGGGGTCACCGGCGGGGCCTCCACCTGGACCCCCTCGGCCGCCGCCTACACCAAGCTGACCGTCAGCTTCACCACCGGCGCCTCCCAGACCAGCGCCGAGGTCTACCTCAACGGCTGGTACGGGCAGGGCACTTACCACGCCGACGACATCACCCTGGACGGACCCGGCGGCACCGTCGACACGCAGGCGCCCACCACGCCCGGAAGCCTCGCCTCCACCGGCAAGACCTCCACCACCGCGTCCCTGGCCTGGACGGCGTCCACGGACAACGTCGGCGTCACCGGCTACGACGTCTTCCAGGGCGGCAACAAGGTCGCCACCTCGACCACCACCAGCGTCACCGTGAGCGGCCTGACCCCCAACACGGCCTACGGGTTCACGGTCCGCGCCCGCGACCTCGCCGGGAACAGCTCGCCCGCCTCCAACCCGGTCAACGTCACCACCGACAACGGGACCACACCGCCGACCGGCTTCAAGCAGGCCGCACCGTACCTCTACCTGGGCTGGGGCAACCCACCGAGCGCGACGAGCGTGATGAACGCGACCGGCGCCAAGTGGTTCACCATGGCCTTCATCCTCTCCTCCGGCGGGTGCAACCCGTCCTGGGACGGCCAGCGCCCGCTGACCGGCGGTGTGGACCAGAGCACCATCGCCTCGATCCGCGCGGCGGGCGGTGACATCGTGCCCTCCATCGGCGGCTGGCAGGGCAACAAGCTCGGCCCCAACTGCTCCAGCGCCGAGGCCCTGGCCGGCGCCTACCAGCAGGTCATCAGCGCCTACGGCCTCAAGGCCATCGACGTGGACATCGAGAACACGGACGAGTTCGAGAACGCCGTGGTCCAGGACCGCATCCTGGGGGCACTCAAGATCGTCAAGCAGAACAACCCCGGCCTGAAGACCATCCTGACCTTCGGCACCAGCACCACCGGCCCGACCAGCTGGGGCAACCGACTGATAGAGCAGTCGAAGGCGCTCAACACCGGCATCGACGTCTTCACCATCATGCCGTTCGACTTCGGCAACGCCTCGACCGACATGTACGCCAGCACCGTCAGCGCGACCGAGGGCCTGAAGGCCAAGCTCAAGTCCACCTACGGATGGGACGACGCGACCGCCTACGCCCACATCGGCATCTCGGGCATGAACGGCATCAGCGACACCCAGGAGACCACGACCGTCCAGAACTGGACCGACATCCGCAACTGGGCCAACTCCCACCACATCGCGCGCCTCGCCTTCTGGTCGGTGAACCGCGACCGCGGCTGCCCCGGCGGCGGCCTGCAGGAGACCTGCTCCGGCATCGCCCAGAGCGACTGGCAGTTCACCTCCATCACGACCGGCTTCACCGGCTGATCCACCCTTCGCACCCCACCGGGGGCCGCCGCCGCACACCGGCGACGGCCCCCGGCCCGTGGCCGGTGGCCGGTGGCCGTTGAGCCGGGTGTGACCCCCGTCTCGGTCGGCGTCCCGCCCCGTCGGCGCAGCGCCCGGAAGAAGCGGTGCCCGGCACGCTCCCGCGGTCGGCAGAACGCACCCACCCACATCCCCAATGATGACAAATGGGATGTATCCGATGAATGGGAGTGATCGGATTGTATGCCTTCATATGCCTCTTGAGGGTGTGTCAGCCGCAAGCACCCGAGGCATAATCGGGCCCGGTCGCCTCCGGAAGCGGTGGGGCCATCGGGGCACCGACCCACCCCCCTCGGCGGAATTCCGCACCGGACCGATCCTCAAGGCGTTCTCGATGTCCCTGGCCAGCCGCACCCGCCTCGCGGCCCTGCTCACCACGCTCGCCGTCGCCGGCGCCGGGGTGACCACCTGGGCCTACGGACACGGGAGCGCGCAGGAGCCGGCGGCCCCCGAGGCGGCGCTCCCGTCGAGTGTGACCGAGGGCACGGTCCTCCAAGTCGTCGCGCACCCCGACGACGACCTCTTCTTCATGAACCCGGACCTGAGCCGCTCCATATCGACGGGCGTCGAGGTCTCCACCGTCTACCTCACCTCCGGCGAGGCCGACGGCCGCAACGAGGCCCACAGCCCGCACCTGCAGGATCCCGCCGGGCCCGCCGACCACGCCGCCTACGCCGAAGCCCGGCAGAACGGCATCCGCGCCGCCTATGCCCAGATGGCCACCGGGAACCGGACCAGCGCCTGGCAGCGCAAGTCCATACCCACCGCCGGCGGGGGCCGGGCCGAGGTGGACGTCCTCGTCGCCAGGCCCGAGGTCAACCTGGTCTGGATGCAGCTGCGCGAGGCCCGCAGCATCTCCGGCGACAATCCGGACAGCCTGCGCGGACTGTGGGACGGCAGGGTCCCCGCCCTGGGCGCCCAGCTCGCCTCCGGGACTCCGGTCAAGCCCTCGTTCTCGTACACCAGGGATCAGGTCGTGGAGGCCATAGCGGGCGTCTTCGCGACGTACCGGCCGACCACGATACGCACGCAGGACCCGACTCCCGGCCGGGCCCACGGCGGCGGGGCCTTCCTCGACCACCAGGACCACATGTACGGCGCCCGGTTCGTGCAGGCCGCGACCGAGCGCTACGCGAAGTCCGCGGACCGGCCGCACTTCTCGGTCCAGAACTACGTGAGCTACCCCAACAGCTCCCTGCCCCCGACGCTCGACCCGCAGGCGGCCGAGGAGAAGCTCGGCTACCTCAAGACCTACGCCTGGATGGACCACCAGGACTGGTGCGGCAGCCCCGCCGGCTGCGGCGACCGCAAGACCGCGACGCGGCCGGCCGGCGCCGGATGGAGCCAGACCCTGCGCTACGGCCGGGGCGACACCACCTCCTGGATGACCGAGGGCGTTCCCGGCCGGCTGTGGGCCTTCGCCGTCCTGGACGGCCGGATGGCGTACTGGTCGCGCACCGGCCCCAAGGCCGCCTGGCAGGGCCCCGAGTTCCTCCCGGGCGACGGGATCGACGCGGGCGCCACGGCGGTCCGGCTCCCCGACGGCAGGGTCGCGGTCTTCGGCACCCGCACCACCCTGGGCCCGGGACCTCAGGACTACGGGCGCGGCCTCGTGTACGCCGTCCAGGCCGCGCCGGACGGCGCGTTCGGCCCGTGGCAGTCGCTGGGCACCCCGGACACGGACGACATATCCGGCACTTCGGCGATCAGTGCGCCGGCCGTCGCCGTGGACCCCGCGGGCCGCATGACCGTGTACGTACGCGATTCCCGGCGCACCCTGCGCGCCCTCGCGCAGACGGCCCCGGGCGGTGACTTCGGCACGTGGCAGGCCCTGGGCGGCGCCGCCCTGCAGGGCGACCCCGTCACGGCGGCCGACGGCGCGGGCCGGCGCCACGTCTACGCGGCCACCGCCCAGAGCGTGCTGGCCTGGATCCAGCCGGCCCCGGGCGGCCCGTCCGGCGGCCCCTTCCCCACCGGGCTGCCGGCGACCACCGGTCCCCTCTCGGCGAGCGCGCAGGGCGAGGGCGTACGCCTGCACTTCCGCCGGCCGGGCACGGGCACCGTGGCCACGGCCCTGGCCACCGCGGGCGGGCCCGCGGGATCCGCGCCGAAGTTCTCGCCGGTCACCGAGGCGGGCGGCGAGGGCGGCTACGGCGCCGTCGGCGTCGCGGGCGGCGTGCTCGCCGGCCGCGCGGGCACGGGCACGGTCGCCGTGTCGGGCCCGGACGGCGCCCGGTCCTGGTACGAGTCCCAGATGCTCTACACGGGCGCACCGGCCGGCCTGGCCGAGCCCGACGGCACGGCCGTCGCCGTGGCCCTCGGCCTGGACGCCGGGCTGCACGTCACGACCGCTCCCCCGGCCGGATCCGAGCCGCTCGGCAGCCGTCCGCCGTCCTTGCCGTGGCACCGGGCCGTCCTGCCGCCGACGGTCGCGCCGAGCGGTCGCGCGGATTCCGGGTGGCAGCGCTGACGGGTGCGGGCGAGGATGGCGGCGACCACCCCGGAGCCCGGCCCGGGCCGTCTCCTGCCCCTGACCTCCCCCCTCCGCGGGGCCCGGCCCCCCTCCTCCGCACGCCGCACCAGGAGAAAGAGAGCACCGCATGTTCGAGACCGTTCGCGCCGACATCCGCACCACCCTCGACGAGATCCGCGCCGCGGGCCTGCACAAGTCCGAGCGCGTCATCGGCACCCCGCAGAACGCCGCCGTCGCCGTGACCTCGGGCTGCGCGGCGGGTGAGGTCCTCAACTTCTGTGCCAACAACTACCTCGGCCTCGCCGACCACCCCGAGGTCGTCACCGCGGCCAAGGAGGCGCTGGACCGCTGGGGCTACGGCATGGCCTCCGTCCGCTTCATCTGCGGTACGCAGGAGGTGCACAAGGAGCTGGAGGCGCGGCTCTCCGCCTTCCTCGGCCAGGAGGACACGATCCTCTACTCCTCCTGCTTCGACGCCAACGGCGGAGTCTTCGAGACGCTGCTGGGCCCCGAGGACGCGGTCATCTCCGACGCCCTCAACCACGCCTCGATCATCGACGGAATCCGCCTCTCCAAGGCCCGCCGGCTGCGCTACGCCAACCGCGACCTGGCCGAGCTCGAGACCCGGCTCAAGGAGTCGCAGGACGCCCGCCGCCGGCTCATCGTCACCGACGGCGTGTTCTCCATGGACGGGTACGTCGCCCCGCTGGCCGAGATCTGCGACCTCGCGGACCGCTACGACGCCATGGTCATGGTCGACGACTCGCACGCCGTCGGCTTCGTCGGCCCCGGCGGGCGCGGCACCCCCGAACTGCACGGGGTCATGGACCGGGTCGACATCATCACCGGCACCCTCGGCAAGGCGCTGGGCGGCGCCTCCGGCGGCTACGTCGCCGCGCGCACCGAGATCGTCGAGCTGCTGCGCCAGCGCTCGCGCCCGTACCTGTTCTCCAACTCCCTCGCCCCGGTCATCGCGGCCGCCTCGCTGAAGGTCCTCGACCTGCTGGAGTCGGCGGGCGACCTGCGCGAGCAGCTCGCCGCGAACACCGCGCTGTTCCGCACGAAGATGACCGAGGCCGGCTTCGAGGTCCTGCCCGGCGACCACGCCATCGCCCCGGTGATGATCGGCGACGCGGCGGAGGCCGCCAAGATGGCGGAGCTCCTGCTGGAGCGCGGGGTCTACGTGATCGGCTTCTCCTACCCGGTGGTCCCGATGGGCGCGGCGCGGATCCGCGTCCAGCTCTCGGCCGCCCACTCCACGGCCGACGTGGAGCGCGCGGTGGCGGCGTTCATCGACGCCCGCTCGGCGCTGACGTCCCTGACGGGCGCCGAGGCCTGACCCCGGCCGGGCCCGGTCTGCGGCCCGGGCCGGGGCCCGGGTTCCGGTGGGCTTTCGGCTGCGCGGCGGACGTGGCCGCCCGCACGATCGGTCGGCCCGGCATACCCCCGCGGCCTGCGAGAATGGTCGGGTGATCGACCCCCGCCGGCTGCGCATCCTGCGGGCCGTGGCGGACCACCGTACGGTGACCGCCGCGGCCGCAGCCCTGTACCTGACCCCCTCCGCCGTCTCCCAGCAGCTCGCGGCGCTGGAGCAGGAGACGGGCCACGCGCTGCTGACCCGCAGCGGCCGGGGCGTACGGCTCACCGCGGCCGGTGAGATCCTCCTCGGGCACGCCCACGAGGTGCTGGCCCAGCTAGAGCGCGCCGAGGCCGAACTCGCCGCCTACGCGGGCGGCTCGGCGGGCGAGGTCACCGTCGCGGCCTTCGCCACCGGCATCGCCGAAGTCCTGGCCCCGGCCATCTCGCGGCTCGCCCTGGACCATCCCGGCATCCGGCTGCGCGTACGCGACGCGGAGGGCGACCAGAGCCTGCTGCTGCTGCTCGATGGTGAGGCGGACCTCGCGCTGGCCGTCGAGTACCGGGGCGCCCCGGGCGCCGGCGACGGCCGGCTGTCCGTGCTCCCGCTCTACGCGGAGCCCTTCGACGCGGTCCTCCCCGCCGGCCACCCGCTCGCCGACCTGCCTGAGGTGCCGCTCGCCGATCTCTCGGACGCGGAATGGGTGGGCCAGTACCCCGGCAACCCCTGCCACGACGTCATGCAGCTGGCCTGCGAACTGGCGGGCTTCCAGCCCCGGTTGGTGCACTCCTCCGACGACTTCCGGGCCGTGGTCGCACTGGTCGGCGCGGGCGCGGGCGTCGCCCTGGTGCCGCGCTCGGCACTACGCGGGATGGACCTCAAGGAGGTTCAGGTCCGCCCGGTGGCCGGCCCGGCGGCGACCCGCCGCGTCTTCGCCGCCACCCGTCGCGGCGCCGAGACGCATCCGCTGATCGCCCCGGTCCTCGCGGCCCTGGCCCGTGAGGCGGGCCGGCTCCCCGCCCACTGACCGGCGCCGCGACCGGGTCCTATCCGATCGAGAAGACGCCGCCGGGTGCGGCGTGGTCGACGCGTCCGCCGTAGCGGGCGGCGGCGCGGGCCACGGCCTCGGCCGGTTCCAGGTCCCGGCCGACATGGGTGACGACGAGCCGCCGGGCGCGGGCGGCGCGCGCGGTGTCGCCGGCCTCCTCGGGGGTGTGGTGCACGGGCTCGACCCCGGCCGGGTGCGCCGCGCTGTCGGCCTCGCAGAGCAGGAGGGAGCAGTCCTCGGCGAGTCGGGTCAGGGCCGGGCAGGGCGCCGTATCGCCGGAGTACACCAGCGACGCGCCCCCGGACTCGGCGCGCAGGGCGAAGGCCGGCATGCCGTGGGACACGGCCCGGCTGGTGAGGCCCAGTCCGCCGATCTCCACGTGGTGGCCGTCGGACAGCTCGTGGACCGCGAAGGCGGCCTCGACCGGGCTGCGGTCAGGCCCGTTGGTGAGGAACCCGGCCAGCCGGTCGGCGAGGCCGGGCGGCCCGTAGAGGGGGAGCGGCGAAGCCCGCCGCACGTCCGCGTAGAGCAGTCCGTAGGAGGCGGTGAGCAGGTCGGCCGTGTGGTCGGCGTGCAGGTGGGAGATCCATATCGCGTCCAACTCGCCCAGCCCGACGTGCTGTTGCAGAGCCCCCAGGGTTCCGCTCCCGGCGTCCGCCCAGACGCGGGCGCCACCGCCTTCGACGAGGTAGCCGGAGCAGGGGTTGTCGGCGGCGGGGTAGGGCGTGGCGCTGCCCAGCACGGTGAGTCGCAGAAGATCGTCGGCCATCCGGTGGAGTCTAGGGCTGTGGCCGGGAAGGTTTGCCGGGTCGCGGGGTCCGTGCCGTTGTTCGCCCACCAGTGGTCGGGACCGGCCGTGCGGGCGTGCGGTGCGCGGGTCGGGTGGGGCTCAGACGCGGATGACCTCCACGCCCGCCGCCTCGAACGCCACGGCGACCGACGGTGCCAGGCCGGTGTCCGTCACCAGGACGTCCACGGCGTCGGTCGCGACGATCCGGGCGAAGGCGCGGACGCCCAGCTTGCTGGAGTCGGCCGCGATCACCACGCGCCGGGCGCGCTCGCACAGCAGCCGGTTCATGGCCGCCTCGTCCTCGTGGCGGGTGGCGGCGCCGTCGGCCGGGTCGAAGGCGTCCACGCCCACGACGGCGGTGTCCACGGTGAGCTGCCCGAGCACCTCCATGGCCAGCGGGCCGGTGAGCTCGTAGGACTGGGGGCGGGCCACGCCGCCCGTCAGCACGATCTTGAACTGGGGTCTGATGACCAGCTCGCTCGCGATGTTCAGGGCGTTGGTGACGACGGTGAGGGCGGGGGACCCGGTGGCGAGGTCGGGCCGGCCGGCCAGGGTGCGGGCCACCTCGGTGGTCGTCGTGCCGCCGGTCAGGCCGATCACCTCGCCGGGGACGATCAGCGCCGCGACCGCCGCGCTGATCCTGCCCTTCTCGGCGGCCCGGCGCGAGGTGCGGTAGCGCAGGGGGAGTTCGTACGAGACCCCTTGCAGGACGGCTCCGCCGCGCGTGCGCACCAGCAGCTGCTGTTCGGCGAGCTGGTCGAGGTCGCGGCGGATGGTGGCGGCGGACACCCCGAGGGCCTCGGCGGCGGGCTCCACCTCGAGCTCGCCCCGCTCCACCAGCAGGTCCAGCAGTGTCTGCCAGCGTTCCTTGCGGGTCATCGGCCACCCCTTCGGTCTCGGCTTCGGTCTTCGCTTCACTGTTCGGCGTCGATGGTCTCTCTTGGCCTATGCGTCGACATTAACGCAGGAGATCATCCTTGAAATGCTTGAAGTTGCGTGAAAGTCCGCACTATCTTGCAAGAACACGCATTCAGGTCCACGCACCACGCCAGGGAGCCGCCATGAGCCATGTCGCGTACGAGTTGGGCACGCAGCCCGCGTGCTGGGAGCGGGCCGCCGCACTGGCACCCGAGCGCCGGGCGGTGCTGCCGCGCCCGGGTGAGCGCACCGCGATCGTCGGCTGCGGGACCTCGTACTACATGGCCCAGGCCGCCGCCGTACTGCGGGAAGAGGCCGGGGCGGGCGAGACCGACGCCTTCCCCGCGTCCGAGTTCCCCCGCCACCGGCGCTACGACCGGGTGATCGCGCTGACCAGGTCCGGGACCACCACCGAGGTGCTCGACCTGCTGGCCGGACTGCGGGACGCGGGCGTCCCCACCACCGCCGTCATCGGGGACCCGGACACCCCCGTCATCACCCTCGCCGACGAGCTCGTCGTACTGGACTTCGCCGACGAGCGGTCCGTCGTCCAGACCCGGTTCGCCACCACCGCCCTCACCCTGCTGCGCGCCCACGTCGGCCTGCACAGCCCCTCCGTCGTCGCCGACGGGCGCACCGCGCTCGCCGACCCCCTCCCCGCGGAGCTCGAGACCCGGGGGCAGTTCACCTTCCTCGGGCGGGGCTGGAGCGTCGGACTCGCCAACGAGGCCGCGCTGAAGATGCGCGAGGCCGCCCTGGCCTGGGCCGAGTCCTACCCGGCCATGGAGTACCGGCACGGGCCCATCAGCGTCTCCGCGCCCGGCACCGCCACCTGGTCGCTCGGCGACGCCCCCGAGGGCCTGGCCGAACAGGTCCGGGGCACCGGGGCCCAGTGGGTGGCCGGACACCTCGACCCGCTCGCCGAGCTGGTCCGCGTGCACTGCCTGGCCGTCGCCGTCGCCGCCCACCAGGGGCTGGACCCGGACGCACCGCGCAACCTGACCCGCTCGGTCATCCTCACCACGGGCGAGGAGGCGGTCCGATGAGCCTCGTCTCCGCCGGCACGCTCGTCCTGGAGGCCGCCGCACAGGGCCGCGCCGTCGCCGCCTTCAACATCATCACGCTGGAGCACGCCGAAGCGGTCGTCGCGGGCGCCGAGTCGGCCGGCCTGCCCGTCGTCCTCCAGCTCAGCGAGAACGCCGTCAAGTTCCGGGGCGGGCAGCTGCTGCCGATCGCCCGCGCGGCCGTCGCCGTCGCCGAGGCCGCCGGGGTTCCCGTCGGCCTCCACCTCGACCACGTCAAGAGCTCCGAACTGCTGCGCCAGGCCGTGGACGCGGGGTTCAGCTCGGTCATGTACGACGCGGCGCACCTGTCCTACGCCGAGAACCTGGAATCCACCCGCTCCGCCGCCGACTGGGCGCACGTCAACGGGCTCTGGATCGAAGCCGAGCTCGGCGAGGTCGGCGGGAAGAACGGGGCCGCGCCGCTGGACCCGCACGCGCCGGGCGCCCGTACCGACCCCGACGAGGCGCGCCGGTTCGTCGCCGACTCCGGCGTGGACGCGCTGGCCGTCGCGATCGGCAGCAGCCACGCGATGACCAGCCGGACCGCGGCCCTGGACCACGCGCTGCTCGCCCGGCTCGCCAAGACCGTCGACGTGCCCCTGGTCCTGCACGGATCCTCCGGCCTGCCGGACGCGGAGCTCGCCGCGGCCGTCGCCGGCGGCATCCGGAAGGTCAACATCGGCACCGCCCTCAACGTGGCGATGACCGAGGCCATCCGCACCCACCTGACCCCGGCGGACCCCCGCCCGTATTTGGCCGCCGCAAGGGAGGCGATGACGGTGACGGCCGCCGCTATGATCAGCGCCCTGAACTGACGGAACGGGTACCGGGGGGCTTGATGGACACGCAGCGGGGCCACAGCAGACGGCGGTTCCTTCTGGGAGCGGGGGTCCCGCTGCTCCTCATCGGAGGCGGGATCGGCTACGCGCGGTGGCCCGAGGAGGAGGCCCGCCAGAAGGTGCGCACCGACCTGGAGCCGCTCAACCGCCGCTTCTGGACCGCGCTGGGCGACGTGTCCGACGCACACTGGCTGGGCTACGACATCGACGAGACCGACGGCGACCGCATGATACCGAGCCCGGACTCCCGCATCCGCCTCGTCGGGATGGCCCACCTCAAGCCGGGCACCGCGAACCGCATCCTGCGCGATCCCGCACACCAGTTTGAGGCCACGGCGCTGACGACCCTGCCCGTGGAGCTCAAGCCGTACGTTCCCTCCGCCGCGGCCTGGCGGCAGAGCGGGACGTACGACAAGGGCGCCCTGCAGGAAGGCCTGGACGTGATCCCGTCGGGCTCGTTCTGCTTCGACGGCATCCGCGACCTCGTGTACTTCGACTACGTCTTCCTCTACACCTGAGCCGCGGTCCGCAGGAGCCGTCCCACTCGGTGGGAGGACGGCGGCGCGGCTGTTGAAGCCGCGGCGGGAGCGGTGTTTCGTCGGACGCCGGAGCAGGCGCCGACGAGGTCTGGGTGGGGGAGCACCATTTCGCCGGGTACGAGATCGTCGCCTCGCCCGAGCTGTTCCTCGCGGCCGCCGCCGAGCGGACCTCCCGGATCAGGCTCGGGACCGGCGTCAACTCCCTCCCGTACCACCAGCCGCTGATCCTCGCCGACCGGATCTGCCGGCTCGACCAGCAGTCCCGGGGCCGCGCCTTGCTCGGCGTCGGCCCCGGACAGCTGCCGTCCGACGCCTTCATGATGGGCGTCGACCCGCTGCGCTCCCGGGAGATGACGGCCGACTCCCTCGACGCGATCGTCCGGCTGCTGCGCGGGGAGACGGTCACGGCCGCCACCGAGTGGTTCGCCCTGGAGGAGACCCGGCGCTTCGCCGGGCCGGACGCGGCCTTCGCCTCCCTGCGCCGCCCCGAGGAGCACGTCAAGGTCCTGATCCGCCCGGGGCTCGCGGGAAACGCGGTGGTGCCCCGCTGACCCTTCCGGATTGCTGGAACAGGTTCTAGTCTGCCCCCGCGGCGGCGGTGGACGGCCGCGCGACCTTGAGCCACGAGAGACCCGGAGGGGCCGTGCACCTCGAATACACGCCTGAGCAGCAGCAGTTGCGCACCGAGCTGCGCGCGTACTTCGCCGAGCTGATCCCCGAGGACGTCTACGCCCGGTACGAGGACCCGGCCGAGCAGAAGCGCTTCTACCGGGAGACCATCCGCCGGCTCGGGTCCGACGGCTGGCTCGGGGTCGGCTGGCCGAAGGAGTACGGCGGGCGCGGGATGTCGCCCATGGACCAGTTCATCTTCTTCGACGAGGCCGCGCAGGCCGTGGTGCCGCTGCCGCTGATGGCGCTCAACACCGTCGGGCCGACGATCATGCAGTTCGGCACCGACGAGCAGAAGGCCTACTTCCTCCCCAAGATCCTCGCCGGTGAGATCGACTTCGCCATCGGCTACAGCGAGCCGGACGCGGGCACCGACCTCGCCGCCCTCAAGTGCAAGGCCGTGCGCGAGGGCGACGAGGAGACCGGCACCTACGTGGTCAACGGCCAGAAGATCTGGACCACCAACGGCGACACCGCCGACTGGGTCTGGCTCGCCGTCCGCACCGACCCCGAAGCCCCCGCGCACAAGGGCATCACCATGCTCCTCGTGCCGACCGCCGACCCCGGCTACTCCTGCACCCTCATCAACACCCTCGCCTCGCACGACACCACCGCCAGCTACTACGAGGACATCCGCGTCCCCGCGAGCCGCCGCGTCGGCCAGGAGAACAAGGGCTGGCGGCTGATCACCAACCAGCTCAACCACGAGCGGGTCACCCTGGCCGCCCACGGCACCATGGCCATCCGAGCCCTGCACGACGTCCAGCGCTGGGCCGCCGAGACCAAGATCGCCGACGGTCGTCGCGTCATCGACCTCAACTGGGTCCGCGGCCGCCTCGCCCGCACCCACGCCCGCCTCGACGCGATGAAGCTGCTCAACTGGCAGATGGTCAACGCCGTCCAGGACGGCACCCTCACCCCGCAGGACGCCTCCGCCGTCAAGGTCTACGGCTCCGAGGCGCGCAGGGACGCGTACGCCTGGCTGATGGAGGTGGTCGGCGCGGCCGGCTCCCTCAAGGACGGCTCGGCGGGCGCGGTCCTGCACGGGGAGCTGGAGCGCGGCTACCGCAGCGCGGTCATCTTCACCTTCGGCGGCGGCAACAACGAGATCCAGCGCGAGATCATCTCCTGGATCGGCCTCGGCATGCCGCGCGTCCGCCGCTGAGCGGAGCCCGTACGGGCGTACGGGCGTACGGGCCTACGGGCACACGGGGGCGCGCGGGCAGTCCCGCCGGCGTACGCGCCCCCGTGTGCCCGTGCGCCGGTGTCGAAGCCCTGGCGGCGGCGGACGGCTTGCGGTTTCCTTGAAAGTGCTCGCAGACGGCGTTGTGGCGCACCACACAGCACGACGCGGCACGACCGGGCATCGTGGTGACGATCGCCCGAGGCACCTCAGGACAGCCGGCAGGCCAAGCTGATGGGGGAACTCCATGACCGCCGCGCCCGACGTCCCGGACATCCTGTCGCGGGAGTTCGCCGAGAACCCCTACCCGACGTACCGGGCCCTGCGCGAGAGCGCGCCGCTCAGCTGGCACGAGCCCACGCGCAGTTACCTCATCTCGCGCTACGAGGACGTCGCGCGGGCGTTCAAGGACAAGGACTCGCTCTTCACCACGGACAACTACGCGTGGCAGGCCGAGCCCGTGCACGGCAAGACCCTGCTCCAGATGAGCGGGCGCGAACACGCCACGCGGCGCGCCCTGGTGGCCCCGGCCTTCCGCGGCAACGAGCTCCGCGACAAGGTCGTCCCCGTCATCGAGCGCAACGCCCGCGAGCTGATCGACGGGTTCCGCGACACCGGCTCGGTCGACCTGGTGAGCGGCTTCGCCTCCCACTTCCCCATCTCGGTCATCGCCGACATGTTCGGACTGGACCGGTCCGGGCAGGAGGCCCTCGGCCACTGGTACCGGGCCTTCGTGGCGTTCATCGCCAACCTGTCCGGAGACCCGGAGCAGGCGGCGGCCGGCGCGCGCGCCCAGGCCGAGTTCGCCGCGTACATGCTGCCGGTCATCAGGAACCGGCGCGAGCACCTCGGGGACGACCTGCTGTCCGCGCTCTGCGCCGCCGAGGTCGACGGGGTGAGCATGAGCGACGAGGACATCAAGGCGTTCTGCAGCCTGCTCCTCACGGCGGGCGCCGAGACCACCGACAAGGCCATCGCCGGGCTCTTCTCGAACCTCCTGGCCCACCCCGAACAGCTCGCGGCCGTGCAGCGGGACCGCGGACTCATCGACCGGGCCTTCGCGGAGACCCTGCGCTACACCCCGCCGGTCCACATGATCATGCGGCAGGCCGCCGTCGACGTGTCCGTGAGCGGTGGCACCATCCCCGCCGGGGCGACCGTCACCTGCCTGATCGGAGCGGCCAACCGCGACCCCGGGCGGTACAAGGACCCGGAGCGGTTCGACATCTTCCGCGACGACCTGACGGCGACCACCGCCTTCTCCGCGGCCGCCGACCACCTGGCGTTCGCGCTCGGACGGCACTTCTGCGTCGGCGCGCTCCTGGCCAAGGCCGAGGTGGAGATCGCCACCAACCAGCTCCTCGACGCGATGCCCGGCATCCGGCCCGCCGACGGGTACGACCCGGCCGAGCAGGGCGTCTTCACCCGCGGACCCTCCTCCCTGCTCGTGGAGTTCACGCCGGCCGCCGGCTGAAGCCCGGGCAGCCGCGCGGTGGACGTCCGCTCCTCGGGCAGGCAGGCAGGCCCGTCCGACCGCTGCGCCCCCGGGGCTCAGATCTGGCCGGCGCCGCCGTCCACGAAGAGTTCGATGCCGGTGATGAAGCTGCTCTCCCGCGAAGCGAGGAACAGGGCCGCCGCGGCCACCTCCTCGGGGTGTCCGGCCCGGCCGAGCGGGACCCCGGCGGTCGCCCGTTCGCGTACCCCGGCCGGCGCCTGGGCCAGCGCCGGGGTGTCGACCGGGCCCGGACTGAGGGTGTTGACCCGGATCCCGCGCCCCGCGAGCTCCAGGGCCAGGCTGCGCGCGAGGGACCGTACGGCCGCCTTCGTGGCGGCGTACACGCCGAACCGGGTGGACGCCGAGGACCCGGCCGCCGATCCCAGCAGGACCACCGAGGCGCCGTCCCGCAGCAGCGGCAGGGCCCGCTGGACGGTGAAGTAGGTGCCCCGGAAGTTCAGGTCCGAGGTCGCGTCGAACTGCTCCTCGGTGAACTCGGCGAAGCCGCCCGCCGGTCCGCCGCCCGCGTTGGCCACCAGGACGTCGATCGGACGGCCCCCGGCGGCGACGGCCGCGTACAGCCGGTCCAGGTCCTCGACGCGGGACGCGTCACCGGGCACGGCGACGGCGCTCCCGCCCAGCTCCCGGGCCGCCGAGGCGAGTTCCGCCGGCCGCCTGCCGGTGATGAAGACCCGGGCGCCCTCCTGCACGAAGCGGTGGGCCGTCGCCAGGCCGATGCCCGCCGACCCGCCCGTGATCACCGCGACCTGCCCGTCGAGCTGCCCCGCGCGTCCCACGTGTGCCGTGTGTGCCGCGTGTTCTGTGCTCATGACCGTGCCTCCTCGCTCCGGGGGAGGCGGGTGCGGTCCGCCGACCGGACATCCTAGTGGCGCGTACGGGCGCCCGCCGGGTGGAATGCTGGAAGGACAGGAACACGGGAACACGCGGCGAGCGGGGGAGCGACGGCCATGGGTGAGAGCGGCGGACCCGATCCCGGGCTCTACGGCCCGCGATCCGTCACCTGGCAGTGCCACGGCGACCCGGTGATGTGGATCGCCGGAGTCCGCGCGCTCTACCTCCAGGCCCTGCACCCGCGCGCCGTCCGCGGGGTGATGGAGAACAGCTCCGCGTTCAGCGGCGCGAAGGGCCCGGGCGACGCCTGGGGCCGGCTGCTGCGCACCGCCGACTTCGTCGGCACCGTCACCTACGGCACCACCGAGGCCGCCGAGCGGGCCGGCGCCCGCGTCCGGAAGATCCACAGCACGCTGTCCGCCACCGACCCCGCCACCGGCGAGCGCTTCCCCGTCGACGACCCCGAGCTGCTCCTGTGGATCCACTGCGCCCAGATCGACAGCTTCCTGCACGTCCTGCGGCGCTCAGGGGTCCCGCTCAGCCCCGGCCAGGCCGACCGCTACGTCGCCGAGAACCTCGTGAACGCCCGCCTCGTCGGGCTCGACGCCTCCGGTGTACCCGCCGACACCGTCCAGCTGGCCGCCTACTTCGAGCGGATCCGCCCCGAGCTCGCCGCCGGCCCCGACGCGCACGCAGTGGACGCCTTCCTGTGCGCGCCGCCCGTCCATCCCCTCCTCGTCCCTGGCCGGAATCTGGTGTGGCGCCCGCTCGCCGCCCTCGCCTACGGATCCCTCCCCGGATACGCGCACCAGCTGTACGGCCGCCCCGCACCGGCCCCGCGCAGCGTCACCCGCCGCCTGCGTCTCACCGGTAGCCTGCTGCGCAGCATTCCCGCAGGTCTGCGCTGGCAGCTGCCCCCAGGTCACATCTTGAAAGCGATGCGCCGCATGGGCCCCGGGAGCCGCCCCGCGCCGTACACACTGCGTACATCAGCGGCCATACTGGACCGGCCGGGGAGGGCGTAGCACGACACACGGGGGCGACTTCAAGACATGGCGGAGTCCAGACTGATCCAAGGCAGGTACCGGTCGCTCGACCTGATCGGCCGAGGCGGCATGGGCGAGGTGTGGCGGGCCCGCGACGAGTCGCTGGGCCGGCACGTCGCCGTCAAATGCCTCAAGCCCATAGGGCCCGAGCAGGACGCCCACTTCACCCAGGTGCTGCGCGAGCGCTTCCGCCGCGAGGCGCGCGTCGCCGCGTCCCTCCAGCACCGGGGCGTCACCGTCGTCCACGACTTCGGCGACGACAGCGCCGCCGGCGGCCCCCTCTACCTCGTCATGGAACTCCTCGAAGGCCGCAATCTCAGCCAGCTCCTGGACGACAACGAAGCGCGCCCGCTCCCCGTGGACGTGGTCGTCGACATCGCCGAGCAGATGGCCGCCGCCCTCGGCTACACCCACGACCAGGGCGTCGTGCACCGGGACCTGAAGCCCGCGAACATCATGCGGCTCACCGACGGCACGGTGAAGATCTGCGACTTCGGCATCGCCCGGATCGCCGCCGACATCGGCTTCACCGCGAAGCTCACCGGCGGCGGCGTGGCCATGGGAACCCCGCACTACATGTCGCCCGAGCAGATCGCGGGCGGTGAGGTCGACCACCGCAGCGACCTCTACTCGCTCGGCTGCGTCCTGTACGAGATCGCCACCGGCGCCCCGCCCTTCGACCTCGGCGACTCCTGGTCCGTCCTGGTCGGCCACCGCGACACCGAGCCCGTGCCGCTGCGCGAGCACCGCCCCGAGCTGCCCGACTACTTCGAGCGGCTCGTGCTCGACCTGCTCGCCAAGCGCCCCGAGGACCGCCCGGGCGACGCCCGCCACCTGCACCGGCGGCTCGTCGAGGCCCGGCTCGGCCCCGGCACGGCGCCGGGCGCGCACCCGCCGCTGCCCGAATGGGCCGACGGGATGACCGCCGGGCGCAAGGCCGGCCTCGAAGCCCGGCCCGCGAGCGGGGCATGGGCCGTCCTGACCGGATCCTGGACGGCCACCCGCCCGGGCGCCGAGCCGCCCGTGCCCGGCGCAGCCGCCCGCGCGGACGGCCCCGCCGGGCGGCCCGCCGGGACCCCGGCGCAGGCGCAGGGGCAGGGGCAGGGCCAGTCGCAGGGGCAGTCGCAGGCGCCCGCAGCCCGCCCGGGCGGGCTGTCCGTCGTACGCCCGCGCCCGGCCGAGGACCCGCGGCTCACCGCCGCGTACGGGGTCCAGCGCGCCCCCGGCGCGGACCCCACCGGCCGTGACGCGCTCGCCGCCGGCCACGCCCGGGCCTTCGCCCTCAGCCGGGCCGGCCGTACCGAGGAAGCCCTCGCCGGGTACACGGCCGTCGCCGAGGGCCGGGCCCGGGTGCTCGGCCCGGACCACGCAGACACCCTCGCCGCGCGCCAGGAGGCGGCGTACGAGACGGGCCTGCTCGGCCGCCACCAGGAGGCCTACGAGGGCTACCGCGCGGTGCTCGCCGGCCGCGAGCGGACGATGGGCGCCGACCATCCCGACACCCTGCGCTGCCGGCACAACCTGGCCTGCGCGCTGGGCGCCCTCGGCCGCTTCGCCGAGGCCCACGCCGTCGCCGCCGAGGTCGCCGCCGACCGGGCGGCCGCCCTGGGCGCGGAGCACGCGGACACGCTGCTGACCCGGTACGAGGCGGCGTACGCGCTCGGCCGCCTGGAGCGCTGGGAGGAGGCCCTGGACGGTTTCCGGCACATCGCCGCCGTCCGGGAGCGGGTCCTGGGCCGCGACCACCCCGACACCCTGGCCGCGCGGTACGAGGCCGGCATCGCGCTCGGCCGGACCGGCCGCTGCGCCGAGGCCCTGGAGCTGTTCCGGGACCTGGTCCGCGACCGCACCCGCGCCTACGGGGCCGCCGACCCGGAGACGCTGCGCGCCCGCCACGTCCTCGGGGTCAACCTCGGGCGCCTCGAACGGTGGGAGGAAGCGGTGGCCGAGGCCCGGCAGGTGGGCGAGGCGCGGGCCCGGGCGCTCGGCGCCGAACACCCCGACACCCTGGTCAGCCGCCGGGAACTCGCCGTCGGGCTCGGCCGGCTGGGCCGCTGGGACGAGGCGCTGCCGCTGTACCGGGAACTGTCGGGCATCCGCGAACGGTCGCTGGGCGACGACCACCCCGACACCGTCGCCGCCCACGCCGACGAGGCGCACTGTCTGGAGCGGCTCGGGCAGGTGTGTTACCAAGAGCCATGACGACCTCGCGGGGCTTCGGTTCGGACGTGTACGACGCGGTGATCGTGGGAGGCGGCCACAACGGGCTGGTCGCCGCCGCCTACCTGGCGCGGGCCGGCCGCTCGGTGCTGGTCCTGGAGCGGCTCGGGCACACCGGCGGCGCGGCCGTGTCCACCCGGCCGTTCGCCGGGGTCGACGCCAGACTGTCCCGGTACTCCTACCTCGTCTCGCTGCTCCCGGCGAAGATCGTGCGCGAGCTGGGGCTGAGCTTCGAAGTCCGCAAGCGGGCGGTTTCCTCGTACACCCCCGTCGAGCGGGGCGGCCGGCCCGGCGGCCTGCTGGTCGGCGGCGGAGAGGCCCGCACCCGGGAGTCCTTCGCACGGCTGACCGGCTCGGACCGGGAGTACGAGAGCTGGCGCGCCTTCTACGGGACGACAGGGCGGGCCGCCGAACGGCTCTTCCCGACGCTGACCGAACCGCTGCCCACGCGTACGGAGCTGCGGGCCCGGCTCGACGACGAGGCGGCCTGGCGGATGCTGTTCGAGGAGCCCGTCGGGCAGTCGGTGGAACGGGAGTTCGCCGACGACCTGGTGCGCGGGGTCGTCCTCACGGACGCCCTGATCGGCACGTTCGCCGACGCCCACGACCCGTCGCTCGCCCAGAACCGCTGCTTCCTCTACCACGTGATCGGCGGCGGCACCGGTGACTGGGACGTGCCGGTCGGCGGCATGGGCGCGCTCACCGACGCCCTCGCGGGGGCCGCGCTGGCGGCCGGGGCGGAGATCGCCACCGGGCACGAGGTGCTGCGCATCGACACGGACGGGACGACCGCGCCGGCCGAGGTGACCTTCCGGACGGCGACGGGAGAGGGAAGCGTGGCCGCGCGCGTGGTCATCGTCAACGCCTCGCCCAGGGCGCTGGCCGAGCTGCTCGGCGAGGAGCCCGAGGGGCCGGCCCCCGAGGGGGCCCAGCTCAAGGTCAACATGCTGCTGCGGAGGCTGCCCCGGCTGCGCGACACCTCCGTGGACCCGCGCGAGGCATTCGGCGGGACCTTCCACATCGCGGAGGGGTACGAGCAGCTCGCCCGGGCGCACGCGGAGGCCCGGGCCGGCGAACTGCCCTCCGTACCGCCCTCGGAGATCTACTGCCACTCGCTGACGGACCCGTCGATCCTGGGACCCGAGCTCGCGGCGCAGGGCTACCAGACCCTGACCCTCTTCGGACTGCACACCCCGGCGCGGCTGTTCGGACACGACAACCGGGGGGCGAGGGAGGTGCTGCTCACCGCCACCCTCGCCCAGCTCGACGCGCACCTGGCCGAACCGCTCACCGACTGCCTCGCCTTCGATGCCGACGGCCGCCCGTGCATCGAGGCGAAGACCCCGCTCGACCTCGAGCGCGAACTGCGGCTGCCGGGCGGCCACATCTTCCACCGGGACCTGTCCTGGCCCTACGCGGAGCCGGACGGCGCGGGCGGCCGGTGGGGAGTGGAGACGGGCCGCCCGGGCGTCCTGCTGTGCGGTGCGGGGGCGGTCCGGGGCGGCGGAGTCAGCGGGGTCCCCGGCCACAACGCGGCGATGGCGGTGCTCGGGCACTGACGCCGCGCGGTCACGTCGGGCGGGCCCGGGGCCGGACGGGCCCGGCGGCGGGCCCGGTTCAGGCGGCGGGCCGGTTCAGGCGACGGGGTCGATCACCACGATCGGGATCTCCCGGGTGGTCTTGGTCTGGTACTCGTCGTACGAAGGCCAGTGCTTGACCATCAGCGGCCAGAAGGCGGCACGCTCCTCGGAGTTCGCGGTCCGCGCGACGCCCTGGACGACCTTGGGGCCCACCTGGACCCGGACCTCGGGGTGCTCGCTGAGGTTCCGGTACCAGAGCGGGTCGGCGGGGTCGCCGCCCTTGGACGCGACGATGAGGTAGCGGCCGTCGTCCTCGCCGTAGATGAGCGGCGTGCGCACCGGCTTGCCGGATTTGCGGCCGACGGTGGTCAGCAGCAGGGTCTGGGTGTTGTTCCAGTACTGCCCCTCGGTGCCGCCGGAGCCGACGTACAGCTTGACGTGGTCCAGGGTCCAGCCCGGCTTGGGGTCGATCGGGTGGTCCCAGTCGATGTCGCTCATGGCGCTCTGCCCGCCTTCGTCGTGTCGTCGAGGTCGTCAATGACTTCGTGTTCAACGGTCAACAACCCACACCAACGAATGACAACGCTCCGGGGCACGGATGCGATACCCGATGGCAGCCGTTCGGGCCGAAAGAACCCCCCCTGGTCCGCTAGCCCGCTGGTCCGCTAGTCCGCCGAGCGGGACCAGCCGGTCGCCTCGATGCGGGAGGCGTCCGCGGGGCGGTCCTCGGCGAAGAGGAGGCGGGCGGGCTCCGCCACGCGCAGGACGTCGACGTAGACGCCGCGGCCCACGTAGCGGCCCTGCGCGGTGTGGCGGAAGCGGAGCCGGACCTCGCGGCCCGCCCACGCGGGGAGCGGGGCTTCGAGACGGTGCCAGATGCGGCCCGACCAGCCCGTTACGGAGCCGCGCGGCCACTGCTCGGCGGCTCCGCCGGTGGTGCGTACGGTGCTGAAGGGCAGCGGCTCCCAGGTCAGCCCGTCGGCGGAGGCCTCCACGTGCAGGGCTCCCTCGCCGGGCACGGTGTCCCACCACAGCGCGCAGCGCAGCCGGGCGGAGCCGGTGGACGGGGTGAGCGGCGGCAGGGTGAGGGTGCCGGAGCCCCCGGTCTCCATGCCGGAGAACCAGGCCGGGCCGCCGTGCTTCGTGCGGACCGGGACGGCGCGGGCGAAGCGGTTGCCGGTGGCGACGCGGGGGGCGCTGCCCGCGCGCCAGGTCCGCACGGGGTGGACGGAGTTGCCCAGCAGGATGAGGAAGGAATCGGTGGAGGGGTCCAGGACCAGGGAGGTTCCGGTGAAGCCGGTGTGGCCGGCGGAGTGCGGGGTGGCCATGGCACCCATGTACCAGGGCTGGTAGAGCTCGAAGCCGAGGCCGTGGTCGTCGCCGGGGAAGGCGGTGTTGTAGTCGGTGAAGAGCAGTTCCACGGAGGCGGGGCGCAGGATGCGCCTGCCGGCGTAGACCCCGCCGTCGAGCAGGGTGCGGGCGAGGATGGCCAGGTCCCAGGCGGTGCCGAAGACGCCGGCGTGGCCGGCGACGCCGCCCAGCGCGTGCGCGTTCTCGTCGTGGACCTCGCCCCAGACGAGCCCGCGGTCCAGCCCGGACCAGGGCGGTCGCTGCACTTCGGTGGCGGCCGTGACACGGCGCCAGGAGAGCGGTGGATTGTAACGAGTGCGGTGCATCCCGAGTGGAGCGGTGATCTCGTCTTGGAGCAGGAGATCCAGAGTGTGACCGGTGATCCGTTCCAGGAGCAGTTGGAGGGCGATGAGGTTGAGGTCCGAGTAGCGGTAGACCGTCCCGGGGGTCTCTTGCGGCCTCACCGACCACAGCAGTCGCAACTGGCCCGCCCGGGTGGGCTCCTGGTAGAAGGGGGCCCAGGACCGCAGCCCCGAGGTGTGCGTGAGGAGCTGGCGGACGGTGATCGCCTCTTTGCCCCCGCCGGTGAACTCGGGCAGGTACCGGTTCACCGGCGCCTCCAGCTCCAGTCGCCCGCGCTCCATCTGCTGCACGGCGAGCAGCGAGGTGAACAGCTTCGACAGCGAGGCCAGGTCGAAGACCGTGTCCTCCGTCATCGCGATGCGCTCGGCTGCCGGGAACTCCCGCACCCGGTCGGTGCGGCCGTCGTAGTCGGCGTACCGGACGGCTTCGCCCATCGCCCGGTGCAGGGCCACGGTGCGGCCCCGGCCGGCGAGGACCACGGCCCCGGCGTAGTACGGGCGTTCGGGGGAGGGGCCGAGGAACCGCCGCGCCTCGTCCGCGACCCCTTCGAGGTGCCTCTCCAACAGCCCGGCCTGGCGGGCGGAGCCGTAGCGCAGCCGCAGTCCCTGGAGCGCGCGCCGCTCGGCGGGCCCCCCGGCGGCGCCCGCCGGCCAGGGCAGCGCGGCCTGGAGCGCGAGCACGCCGCCCAGCGCGAGCAGCCGCGCGCCGAGCCGCCGCCGACTGAGCCCCCGCCCGTCACTGCCCCCGTCGCCCCTCCCGGGGACCGGGCCGCGCTGGTCGCCGGTGCTCCTGGCCTCTGGGCCGGGGGTGTTGGCGGTCCCGCCACCCGGCCCCGGGCTGTCGGCCTCGCGGTGGCGGGCGATGCCACCGGCCTCCTGGCGGTGGTGGTCGCCGGTGTCGCCGTCCGGCCCTGGGTGGCCGGTGTTCCTGGCCTCCGGGCCGGTGGTGTTGGCGGTCCCGCTACCCGGCCCCGGGTCGCCGGCCTTTCGGCGGTGGGGGTCGCAGCTGCCGTCCCGGCGGTGGACGCCGGTGTCCCCGTCGCTGCCGCCGACGACTTCGGCGTTCCGCTCGTGGGTTCCGGCGCCGTGGCCGCTGCCGTGCAGGCCATCGCCTTCGACGTCCCCGCCGGGCTCGTCGGCGCGACTGGGCCCACCCGCCCCGTCGGGCCCGACAGGCCAGGCCGCCCCAGCGGGCCCGTCGCCGGAGCCCTCGGTGTCACCGTCGTTCCCGCCGGCCCCATCGTGCACGCCCGCGCCGGCCGGCCCGTCGCGTTCGTGGTTCCGGCCGCTCGTGCGGCTTGGGTTCGGCATGCCGTGCCCGTCGCCGGGGCCTTCCGTGTCACCGTCGTTGCCGGCGGCCTTGCGTTCCTCCATGACCGGTCCTCCCGTCCACCGTCGCGCCCTCCCGAAGTATCTGCCCGTCCGCCGCGCACCTCCCGCCACGACCGGCCCGCAAAGAATCTGACGCTGCATCAGAAAATCTCTTCCCTCGGCGGCCCGGCTGCGGCATCCTGCCGCCCATGGAGACGGAGCTGAGCAAGAAACTGGGAGTCGAGCACGCCATCTTCGGCTTCACGCCCTTCCCGGCGGTCGCCGCTGCGATCACCCGCGCGGGCGGGTTCGGGGTCCTCGGGGCGGTGCGCTACACCGCCCCCGACGACCTCAAGCGCGACCTCGACTGGATGCAGGAGCACACCGACGGCAAGCCCTACGGCCTCGACGTCGTCATGCCCGCCAAGAAGGCCGTCGACGGCGTCAGCGAGGCCGACATCGAGGCGATGATCCCGGCCGCGCACCGCGAGTACGTCCGCGACACCCTCGCCAAGCACCACGTGCCCGAGCTCGCCGAGGGCGAGGCCTCCGGGTGGCGCATCACCGGCTGGATGGAGCAGGTCGCCCGCAACCAGCTCGACGTCGCCTTCGACTACCCCATCAAACTCCTCGCGAACGCCCTCGGTTCCCCGCCCGCCGACGTCATCGCGCGCGCCCACGCGCACGGCGTCCTCGTCGCCGCCCTCGCCGGCAGCGCCAAGCACGCCCGCCGCCACGCCGAGGCCGGCATCGACATCGTCGTCGCCCAGGGCTACGAGGCCGGCGGCCACACCGGCGACATCGCCACCATGGTGCTGGTACCCGAGGTGGTGGAGGCAGTCGGCCCGATTCCGGTCCTCGCCGCCGGCGGCATCGGCAGCGGGGAGCAGATCGCCGCCGGCCTCGCCCTCGGCGCCCAGGGCGCCTGGCTCGGCTCCCTCTGGTTGACCACCACCGAGGCCGACATGCACTCGCGCGCCCTGACGGAGAAGCTCCTCGCCGCCGGCTCCGGCGACACCGTCCGCTCCCGCGCCCTCACCGGCAAGCCCGCCCGCCAGCTGCGCACCGAGTGGACCGACGCCTGGGACGACCCGGAGGGCCCCGGCGCGCTCCCGATGCCGCTGCAGGGCCTGCTCGTCGCCGAGGCCGTGTCCCGCATCCAGAAGTACGAGATCCAGCCGCTGCTCGGCACGCCCGTCGGCCAGATCGTCGGCCGGATGAACAGCGAGCGCAGCGTCCAGGCCGTCTTCGACGACCTCACCAGCGGATTCGAGCGCGCCATCGACCGCATCACCCGCATCGCCGGCCGAGCCTGAGAGGCGTGAGCAGCGACATGACCGACTCACCGAACAAGCAGCCCGCGCCGACCGCGCCCGCCGCGGCCACGGCGGCCACCGCGCAGCCGCCCAACGGCTTCTGGGCGCAGGCCGCCGCCGACCCCGACCGCACCGTCCTGGTCACCCCCGAGGGCGAGGAGTGGACCGCGGACCGGCTGCACGCCGACGTCAACCGGCTCGTCCACGGACTGCGCGCCGCGGGCCTGGAGAAGGGGGACGTCTTCGCGGTCGTCCTCCCCAACAGCGTCGAGTTCCTCACCGCCTACCTCGCCGCGTCCCAGGCCGGGTTCTACCTCGTCCCGGTCAACCACCACCTCGTCGGCCCCGAGATCGCCTGGATCGTCTCCGACTCCGGAGCCAAGGTCCTCATCGCCCACGAGCGGTTCGCCGACGCCGCCACCGCCGCGGCCGACGAGGCGGGCCTGCCCGCGAGCCACCGCTACGCGGTCGGAGCCGTCGCGGGCTTCCGTTCGTACGGCGAGCTGCTCGACGGGCAGCCGGTCACCGCCCCCGGGGACCGCACGCTCGGCTGGGTCATGAACTACACCTCCGGCACCACCGGCCGGCCGCGCGGCATCCGCCGCCCGCTGCCGGGCAAGCTCCCGGAGGAGACGTACCTCGGGGGCTTCCTCGGCATCTTCGGGATCCGCGCCTTCGACGACAACGTCCACCTCGTCTGCTCGCCGCTCTACCACACGGCCGTCCTGCAGTTCGCGGCCGCCGCCCTGCACATCGGGCACCCGCTGGTCCTGATGGACAAGTGGACCGCCGAGGAGATGCTCCGCCTGATCGACGAGCACGCGTGCACGCACACCCACATGGTCCCGACGCAGTTCCACCGGCTCCTCGCGCTCCCGCAGGACACGAAGGACTCGTACGACGTCTCCTCGATGCGGCATGCCATCCACGGCGCCGCGCCCTGCCCGGACCACGTCAAGCGGGCGATGATCGACTGGTGGGGCGGGTGCGTGGAGGAGTACTACGCGGCGAGCGAGGGCGGCGGGGCCTTCGCGACGGCCGAGGACTGGCTGAAGAGGCCGGGAACCGTGGGCAAGGCCTGGCCGATCAGTGAACTGGCCATCTTCGACGACGACGGCGAGCGGCTGCCCGCCGGCGAACTCGGCACCGTCTACATCAAGATGAACACCGGCGGCTTCAGCTACCACAAGGACGAGGGGAAGACGAAGAAGAACCGCATCGGCGACTTCTTCACCGTCGGCGACCTCGGCCTGATGGACGAGGAGGGCTACCTCTTCCTCCGCGACCGCAAGATCGACATGATCATCTCGGGCGGGGTGAACATCTACCCGGCCGAGATCGAATCGGCCCTCCTCACCCATCCGGCGGTCGCCGACGCCGCCGCCTTCGGCATCCCGCACCCCACCTGGGGCGAGGAGGTCAAGGCGGTCATCGAGCCCGCCGAGGGCTTCGCGGCGAGCGACGCGCTGGCGGCGGAGATCCTGAACCACTGCGAGCGCCAACTGGCCGGGTACAAGCGGCCCAAGACCGTGGACTTCATCGAGACGATGCCGCGCGACCCCAACGGCAAGCTGTACAAGCGCCGGCTGCGCGAGCCGTACTGGGAGGGGCACGAGCGCGCGATGTGAGCGCCGGGGCCGGCCTTCGCGCCGGGCCGGCCTCCCGGGGCCGACCCCCCGGGGCCGGTCCCGCCGGCGGCCGGTCCCGCCACGCCCGGAGCTTCGTGAGAAGTGCCACGTCAGAGGCGTGTGAGCGGTCGTCGTGACGCACAAGGGGAACAGTTCTGGCAAGTTGGCTGATATGAGTACGGCAACGCACAGATCCCCCCTGACCGACTGGACCGTCGTGGTCCCCGTGGTGGCGCTCGTCGCGCTCGCCTTCAGCTGGGGACGCGATCTGCCCTCGCTCGCCGTGGCCCTGGTGGCGCTCTGCCTGGCCGGCGCCGTGCTGGCGGCGGTCCACCACGCCGAGGTCGTCGCGCACCGGGTCGGCGAACCCTTCGGCTCCCTCGTCCTCGCCGTCGCCGTCACCGTCATCGAAGTGGCCCTCATCGTCACCCTGCTGGCCGACGGCGGGGACAAGACCTCCTCCCTCGCCCGCGACACCGTCTTCGCCGCCGTCATGATCACGTGCAACGGCATCGTGGGCCTGTCCCTGCTCGTCGGGGCCCTGCGCAACAGCGTCGCCGTCTTCAACGCCGAGGGTTCGGGCGCGGCCCTCGCCACCGTCGCGACGCTCGCCGTACTCAGCCTCGTCCTGCCCACCTTCACCACCAGCAAGCCCGGCCCCGAGTTCTCCACCGCCCAGCTGGCCTTCGCGGCCTGCGCCTCCCTCGCCCTCTACGGCCTCTTCATCGCCGTCCAGACCGTCCGCCACCGCGACTACTTCCTGCCCGTGGACACGAAGCGGATCCGCAAGGAGGCGGCGCAGGCCGCGGCCGCGGCGGCGGCCGGCGAGGATGACGAGCACGCCGAACCGCCCACCGCCCGCGCCGCCCTGATCAGCGTCGGCCTGCTGTTCGTCGCGCTCGTCGCGGTCGTCGGCAACGCGAAGGCGGTCTCCCCGACCATCGAACGGGGTGTCGCGGACCTCGGCCTGCCCTACGCCGTCGTCGGTGTGATCATCGCCCTGCTGGTCCTGGCGCCCGAGACCCTGGCCGCCGTCCGCGCCGCCCGCCGCGACCGCGTGCAGACCAGCCTCAACCTGGCCTACGGCTCCGCCATCGCCAGCATCGGCCTGACCATCCCGGCCATCGCGCTCGCCTCGGTCTGGCTCTCGGGGCCGCTGATGCTCGGCCTCGCCCCGGTCCACATGGTGCTGCTCGCGCTGACCGTCGTCGTCAGCGCGCTCACCATCGTGCCCGGCCGCGCCACGCTGCTCCAGGGCGGCGTGCACCTCGTGCTGCTGGCGGCCTACCTCTTCCTCGCCGTCAGCCCCTGAGCGCGTCCGGGCCCGTACGGCCGTCGGCCCTCCCCGTACGGCGGGGAGCCGGCGGCCGTACCGGCGCCGGGGCGTCAGCGCCGCTCGCGCGGCCAGACCACCTTCAGCTGCGGCGAGGTGAGGATGTCCCACTCGCAGAACCGGGCCTTCACCCAGCGCTCCTGCGAGAAGAGCCGGGTCTGGTCGGCGTAGTGGGCGGAGTTCGGATTCGAGGACTGGCCGTACGTCAGCAGCGTGCGCGCCACCGGGCAGCGGCCGCCGTCCCAGCCGACCGCCTGGATGTGGCTCGAGCCGTGCAGGACCTCCGGATAGCCGCCGGCCGCCGCGTTCCACGGCGCCTCGATCTTGTTCCAGACGCCGAGGGCCTCGGTGCCGCCGCCGACCGGCAGTTTCCGCCCGCCGCGCACCACGAACTGGTGGTCGCCGAGCGGGGCGTCCAGCGCGATGCCCGCCGCCTTCAGCTCCGCGACCGTGTCGGCGAGCGCCCGGCCGATCCCGGGAGCCGCCTGGTTGAGCGTCCGGGGCGTGCGGACCGGATCGGCCGCCGAGAACGGCACCAGCCACAGGTCCTTGGCCGGCGTGCCCGCGGTCAGCTTGCGCCAGAACCGGTCGAAGAGCAGTGCGCCGCGGCTGGTGGTGTCGGCCGTGTGGTCCCAGGCCGCCAGCACCCCGCACGCCGCCGACACGTCCACGGCCGCGCCGTCGCCGGCCGTGGCCTTGCCGCCCGGAAGGGCCGCGCACGCCTTCGCCGCGTCCGCCGCCGCCAGGTCACCGGCCGGGGCCCGGTTCGCGAATTGCTGCTCCTGCAGGTCCGCCACGGTCAGTCCGCCGCGCGAGGCCATCGCGGACACGTCCTCCACCGCACCGCGGGTGCGCAGCGAGCGCGGGGTGCCCACGTTGCCCCAGATCCGCTCGTACCCGGTGAGCGGCTGATCCGCGTTGGCCAGCCAGGCGCTGTCGTTGGAGTTCTCCGCGTACGGGGCGCCCTGCAGCGTCGGCGCCTTCGCCGGCCCGAACACCCCCGGTTGTACGGCGTCCGCGTCCGAGCCGAGCGCGCAGTCGGCCCGCGAGCCGTCCAGGACCGCCAGCCCCGAGGACGGGTACGTGGCCCTGCCGAGCGGGGTCGAGCAGCGGGCGGCGAGCTCGTCGGTGATCCGGGGAAGCACCTGGGACTGGGTGAAGAGGGTGCCGCCCGCCGAGTCGGCGGCGACGGTGTTGACCCACGGCAGGCCCTGGGTGCGGCGCAGGGCGTCCTGGATCCCGGCGACGGAGCGGGCCTTGCCCATGGCGAGCGCGGTGTCGGAGCCGCGCAGGTTGGCCGCGTTGGGGTCGTTCAGCGCGTAGGCGGTGGCCGCCGTCCAGGGCAGCGGCAGGCTCCCGCCGAGACCGGAGACGACCGGGCCGTAGCGGGTCCACCACTGCGTACGGGTGACCGGGGCGCCTGCGGACACCTGGACGCTGACCTGGCGCCGGATCATCTTCTCCGGCTTCCCGTCCACCAGGTACGCGGTCGGGTCGGCGGGGTCGAGGACCAGCTGGTGCAGGTTGACGGGGGTGCCGGTGGCCACGGTGTGGCTCCAGGCCACCTTGTCGTTGAAGCCGATGTTCACCACCGCGGTGCCGAGCAGCGAGCCGCCCGAGACGTTCAGCTCGCCGGGGATGGTCTGCTGCGACTGCCAGAAACGGCGGCCGCCCTGCCAGGGGTAGTGCGGGTTCCCGAGCAGCAGGCCCCTGCCGTTCGCGGTGGTGGAACCGGCGAAGGCCACCGCGTTGGAACCCATGTCGTAGCGGGTGGTGTCGAAGAACTCCCGGGCCGCCTCCGCCGCGGCGGCCGGATCGACCTCACCGGCGGGCGGACCGGCCGCACCGGCGCCGGCGCGGGCACCGGCGCCCGGGGCCGCGCCCGGGGGCTGCGCGCCGCCCGGGGGCTGCGCCGCGGTGATGCCGTCCACGGCGCGGCCCTGGCCGCCGAGCACCGAGACGGCGAAGCCGCGGGCGGCGACGTCGGTGACGGTGACCGGGCGGACCCACCCGGCGCCCTTGCAGGCCGGATCGGTGATCTTGTTCTGGGCGAGCCAGGCGTTGTAGCCGGCGGCCCACCCGCGCATGAGCTCCTTGACGTCCTTGCCCGGACCGGCCGGCGCGGGCGCGGCGAGCAGCTCCTCCACGGCGCCGGAATCGCGGACGCCCTTGAAGTACAGGTCGCTGGAGAGGTTCCCGACGGCGGAGGAGAGCGAGCCGTCGGGTGCGGCGTCCGCGCCGAACCAGCGCGAACGCTCGCCGGACACGGTCAGGAAGCCGTCGGCGAGCACGCAGACCTGGTCAGCGGCCTGCGCCCAGCCGGTGCCGAATCCGAGGTGGGCGTAGTCCTGGGCCAGGATGTGGGGGATGCCGTTCTCGGTGTAGCGGATGACGGCGGACAGACCGCCGCCGGAGGGGCCGGAGCCGGACGGGCCGGAGCCCTGTTCCCGGGCGGCGGCCTCGGGCAGCGCGGCGGTGGCGGCCAGCAGGGTGGCGCCGATGAGGGCGACGCGGCGGAGGAGCGGGCGGGTGCGACGGTGTCCGCGGAGTAAGCGCAACATGTCTCCCAAGTAGCCTGCGCGCGGGCGAAATCGCCCGTGCGGGTGCGGTTGCCCGTGCGGGTGGGCGGGGCCGGCGGCGCTCTCGGTGCCGGCGGTGCTTCTGTGCAACCACACTCACGCAGGCCGACTGACCCCCTGTCAACATGCCGTTTGGTATCCCCTGGTGGAGCGGTCCGGCATCCGGGGCGCTGCGGTCATTGACCCCGTGCGCACCGGGAGACGAGGATCCCGGTATGACGCCAGTGCGCAAGAACACGGTCGACGGACTGGTCCACGACAGCGCGCGGCGCGTCCCGGACCGGGTGGCCGTCCGCTACCGGCAGCGGAGCTGGACCTACGCGGAGCTGGACGCGGCCGTCTCCACGGGCGCGGCCGTGCTGCGCGAGCGGTACGGGCTGGCCGAGGGGGACCGGGTCGCGACCTTCGCGCACAACAGCGACGCCTATCTCCCGGCCTTCCTCGCCTGAGCGCGGGCCGGGCTGACGCACGTCCCGGTCAACCAGAACCTCTCCGGCGAGGACCTCGCGTACATCCTGGAGAACTGCGCGGGTTCGCTGGTCCTCGCGGACCCGGACCTGGCCGGGCGGATCCCCGACGGGTTCCCCGTGCGACCGCTGCGCGACGCCCCCGGCTCCTTCCTCGAGGAGCTGGCCGAACCCGCGCCCTTCGCCCGGACCGGGGACCCCTCCGGGCTGGCCCAGCTGCTGTACACGTCCGGGACGACCGCCCTGCCCAAGGGCGCGATGATGACCCACGAGGCGCTCTGCCACGAGTACGAGAGCGCGATCGAGGCCCTGGACCTGGCGGCGGGGGACCTGCCCGTCCACTCCCTGCCGCTGTACCACTCGGCGCAGATGCACGTCTTCCTGCTGCCGTACCTGGCGGTGGGCGCCCGCAACACGATCGTGGACGCGCCGGTCGCCACCGAGATCTTCGACCTCGTCGGGGCGGGGGAGCCGGACAGCCTGTTCGCCCCGCCGACGGTGTGGATCGCGCTGGCGAACCACGTGGAGACGCGGGTCGTCGACGAGGACGGGGCGGACGTGCCGGACGGCACCCCCGGCGAGGTGGTCTACCGCTCCCCGCAGCTCTGCCGGGGTTACTGGAACGACGCGGAGGCCACGAAGCAGGCGTTCCGGGACGGCTGGTTCCGCTCCGGGGACCTGGCGGTGCGGGACGCGCAGGGGTACTTCACGGTGGTGGACCGGGTCAAGGACGTCATCAACTCGGGCGGCGTGCTCGTCGCCTCCCGGCAGGTCGAGGACGTGCTGTACACCCACCCGGGCGTGGCCGAGGCGGCGGTGGTCGGCCTGCCCGACGAGCGGTGGATCGAGGCGGTCACGGCGGTGGTGGTCCCGCGGGACGGGGTCACGGAGGCGGAGCTGGTCGCCCACGCCCGCGAGAGGCTGGCGCACTTCAAGGCCCCCAAGCGCGTCCTGTTCGTGGACTCGCTGCCCCGCAACGCGAGCGGCAAGATCCTCAAGCGTGCCCTCCGCGACCGCTTCTCTGATCCGGCCTGACCGGCGCCCCTACTCCGTGAGGAGCTCGCCGCCTTGGAGGCTGCGCAGGACGAGGTGCTCGTGGACGAGGCGGCCGACGAGGGCGCCGCCGTAGACCACGAAGCCGACGCCGACCAGCCAGGACTGGACGACCAGCAGGGTGCCGAAGGGGCCGTACGTCACGGCGTTGGAGGCGATCAGCGGGGAGAACACCAGCTGCGAGAACACCCGCAGCCCGAGGAGCCCGACGCTGGTGGCGGCGGCGCCCGGGAGGAGGGCGCGCCAGCGGACCCGGCCGCCGAGCAGGAGCCGTTGCGAGGTCCAGAAGAACAGGCAGGTGCCGATGACGTCGCCCGTGGTGCCCAGGACGGTGCCGACGGCGTCGTTCGAGGGGGCGGGGATGGTGACCAGCAGCGCGAGGTAGCAGCACAGCAGGGCGAGCCACACCACGTGCCGCCACATGGTGTGCCAGCGGGCCGTCGGCAGGTCCCAGACCTTCTCGTACCCGGTCTGCACGGCGGAGCCGAAGGTCAGGCCGAAGACGGCCAGCGCGGCCAGGCCGAACGCGGTGGTCCGCTCCAGCGCGAGGTCCGCGGCCCCGAACAGCATCTCCACGCGCTCCCGGGAGTACGCCGTCACCCCGAGGGCCTGGCCCAGCCAGCGGCCGAAGCCCGAGCCGCTGCCGGGCGCGGCGGCCGCGACGACGACCAGCAGCGGTACCAAGGTCAGGAAGCCGAGGGCGGCGAAGCCCATCGCCCGGTGCATCAGCTCCATCTCCCGGCCACGGCTCCAGGCCAGCCCGGCCTGGGAGGCCTGGAGCCGGTCGTGGAGCTGCCGGAAGATCGAGGTCACGCCCCTTTCCCTACCCGGACCGGCCCGCGCCTTCCCGGGTGGCCCCCCGAAGTGGGCCCGAAGGGGTGGATCCGGGGCCGGATCCGGGGGCCGCGCGGCTCAGGCCCCCGGCGGTGTGTCCCGGAGGTCCCTCACGCGCTTGATCTTGCCGACCGACCGCTCCAGGGTCTCCGGGTCCACCACCTCCACCGCGACCGAGACTCCGACGCCCTCCTTGACCGCCCGGACCACGGCGGCCGCCGCGGCCTCCCGCTGACCGGCATCGCTCTCCCGCCGCGCCTCCACCCGTACGGTCAGGGCGTCCAGCCGGCCCTCCCGGGTCAGCCGGAGCTGGAAGTGGGGGGCCAGGGCCGGTATGCGCAGGAGGACCTCCTCGATCTGCGTGGGGTAGAGGTTCACCCCGCGCAGGATGATCATGTCGTCACTGCGGCCCGTTATCTTCTCCATCCGGCGGAACGCCGGCCGGGCGGTGCCCGGCAGCAGCCGGGTCAGATCCCGGGTGCGGTAGCGGATGACCGGCATCGCCTCCTTGGTGAGCGAGGTGAAGACCAGCTCCCCGGCCTCTCCCTCCGGCAGCACGGCGCCCGTCAGGGGGTCGACGACCTCCGGATAGAAGTGGTCCTCCCAGATGTGCAGGCCGTCCTTGGTCTCGGCGAACTCCTGTGCGACGCCCGGGCCCATCACCTCCGACAGGCCGTAAATGTCGACCGCGTCGATGTCGAGCCGCTCCTCGATCTCGCGGCGCATCTCCTCCGTCCACGGCTCGGCGCCGAAGATCCCCGTGCGCAGGGAGGTGGCGCGGGGGTCCAGGCCCTGGCGCTCCATCTCGTCCAGCAGGGTCAGCATGTAGGACGGGGTGACCATGATGACCTCCGGCCGGAAGTCCTGGATCAGCCGGACCTGGCGGTCCGTCATCCCGCCCGACGCGGGCACGACCGTGCATCCCAGGCGCTCCGCGCCGTAGTGCGCGCCCAGTCCGCCGGTGAACAGCCCGTACCCGTACGCGACGTGGACCATCTGGCCCGGCCTGCCGCCCGCCGCCCGGATCGAGCGGGCGACGACATCCGCCCAGGTGGACAGGTCCCCCTCGGTGTACCCGACGACCGTCGGCCGGCCCGTGGTGCCGCTGGACGCGTGGATCCGGCGCACCTCGGAGCGCGGCACGGCGAACATCCCGAAGGGGTACTGGTCGCGCAGGTCCGCCTTGGTGGTGAACGGAAAGAGGGCGAGATCGGAGAGGGAGCGGCAGTCGTCGGGATGCAGGCCCGCCTTCTCGAAGGCCTGCCGGTAGAAGGGCACCCGCTCGTACGCCCGGTGCAAGGTCGCGCGCAGCCGCGTCAGCTGCAGCGCGGCCAGCTCGTCCGGGCCCAGCCGCTCGCCCTCGTCCGCAGCGCCGTCCTGGCCCCTCGTGTACGTACCCATGCCGCCCACCCCACTTCGAGTCAACCGACCGATCATTCGGTAGATTGCCGGACCGCGGCGGCCAAATCAATTACTCGAACGGGTGATCGTCTGCTGGAATTGTCCCCATGCCGATCGCCACGCCCTCCACCTGCACCTTTACCTTCGCCACGTAGGACGGAACCGACGCAGGCTGATCCTGCTCGACCTGCTCGACCTGCTCGACCTGCTCGACCTGCTCGACCTGCTCGACCTGCGCGGCTGCTCTACGCGGCGGCCCACCCGCGGCGCGTGCGCCGGCTCGCCTGGTCACTCCGATCTGCTGGGCCGTCGACCTCACGGAGCCCCCGGAGGTCCGCCCGGCGGACATCCGCCGGCGGGCCGGCAGCGAGCCCTACGACCCGGCCATCGCGGCCTGCGAGCGGGCGCTCGCGGCCTTCGCCGCCGCAGGCGCCCCCGACGAGGCCGGCTGGGCGGCCTCCGTGCCGCTCGCCTACGGCCGCTGGGACGAGCGGGCGCGCGCCCGTGCCGCACTGAGCCCGGTCCAGAAGAACGCCGGGGCGGCCGCCGCCTTCGCCGGGCCCGGCGCCTTCGACCCGCCCGCCACCCGGGACGCCCTGCGCCGGCTCGCCGGCGAGCTGGACTCCAACCCCTCCCCGGCCCTCACCGCCCGGCTCGCGGAGCTCTTCGCGCACGGCCTCGTCGACGTGCAGCCGGACGGCGGGCACTTCCCGTGGCTGGACGACGCGGCGCGGTTCGCGGCCCGCGTCGAGCGCTTCCTGGCCACCGGGACCTGAGCGGCGGCCCCCCGGCCGGGGGCGTACGGTCGAAACAGACGCCCTGGCGAAGGGAGGCGGCGGCCATGCCCGTCATCGACCCCGCGGTATCGGTGCGGCTCGGCGCGCCGGGCGCGCGCCGCCTGGCCGGCCTGCTCTCCGAGGTGGCCTTCCTGCTGGACGACCCCGGCGGTCCGCTGCGGCTCACGGAGGCCCAGGCCGACGCGCTGGGCCAGGGCACGGACCGGCCCGAGCTGGCGAACTGGGCCCGCGACCTCGCGGCCGAACTGCTCGCCAAGCTCTGAGGTCTGAGGTCTGAGCTCTGAGGTCTGAGCCGGCCGCACGTGAGGGGGCCGGGACCCCTCCGGGTCCCGGCCCCCTCACGCACACCCGCGCCGGATCGGCGCCGGATCAATTCCGGATCAGCGCGCCGCGTCCGCGTCGGCCTCCGTGGCCACCGACTTCGCCCACCGGTAGTCCGCCTTGCCGCTCGGGGAGCGCTGGATGGCCGGGGAGACGACCAGCTGGCGCGGGATCTTGTAGCCCGCCAGCTTGGTGCGGCAGTGGGCCTGGATCTCCTCCAGCGTCGGCTCGGCGGCGCCTTCCCGGATCTGGACCACCGCGGCGACGTGGCTGCCCCACTTCGGGTCCGCGACCCCCGCGACCAGGGCGTCGTAGACGTCCGGGTGGGACTTCAGCGCCTGCTCGACCTCCTCCGGGTACACCTTCTCGCCGCCCGTGTTGATGCACTGCGAGCCGCGGCCGAGCACGGTGACGATCCCCTGCTCGTCCACGGTCGCCATGTCGCCGAGCAGCACCCACCGCTCGGTTCCCTTCTGGAAGAAGGTCTCGGCCGTCTTGACGGGGTCGTTGTAGTAGCCCAGCGGAACGTACCCGCGCTGCGCGAGCCGCCCCGGCTCGCCGACCGGCACCGGCTCGTGGGTCACCGGGTCGACCACCTGCGTACGCTCGTTGACCTCCAGCCGGAAGCCCCTCTCCGGGCTGGAGTCGTTCGTGGCGCGGCCGTTGGAGCCGGACTCGGAGGAGCCGAAGTTGTTCAGGAGCATCACGTTCGGCACGAGCGCCTGGAACTCGGCGCGCACCGTCTCCGACATGATCGCGCCGGACGAGGAGACGCTGAACAAGGAGGACAGGTCGGTGCCCTTCAGCGGTCCGTTCAGGGCGTCGATGAGCGGCCGCAGCATGGCGTCGCCCACCAGCGAGACGCTGGAGACCTTCTCCTTCTCGATCGTGCGCAGCACCTCCTCGGGCGCGTACTTGCGGTGGATCACCACCCGCTGCCCGTAGTTGAAGGCGATGAAGGAGGTCAGCGTGGACGTGCCGTGCATCAGCGGCGGCGCGGGGAAGAAGGTGAGCCCGGCGCCCTTCGACGCGACCCGCTCGGCCAGTTCCTCGGGCCGCTTCACCGGCTCGCCGGTGGGCTCGCCGCCGAAGAGCCCGGCGAAGAAGAGGTCCTCGGCGCGCCACATGACGCCCTTGGGCATACCGGTCGTGCCGCCCGTGTAGATGATGAACAGGTCGTCGGGGGAGCGGGGCGGGAAGCCGCGCCCGGGTGAGCCGGCCGCCTCGGCATCGGCGTACGCGACCGGCGCGATCGAGGGCTCCGGGGCGCCCTCGGGGGTCGGGCCGACCCGGATCAGGTGGCGGAGCTTCGTCGTCTGCGGCAGGGCGGCGGCGACGCGCCCGGTGAACTCGCCCTCGAAGACGAGCGCGGCCAGGTCGGCGTCGTTGTAGAGGTAGACGAGCTCCTCCTCGACGTACCGGTAGTTCACGTTCACCGGTACCAGGCGGGCCTTCAGACAGGCCAGGACGGTCTGCAGGTACTCGATTCCGTTGTAGAGGTGCAGGCCCAGGTGCTCGCCTGCCCGCAGCCCGCTGTCCAGCAAGTGGTGCGCGATGCGGTTGGCCGCCGCGTCCAGCTCCGCGTACGTCAGGCGGCGCTCGGCGCCGGTCCCGGGGTGGTCCACGTACACGAGGGCCTCGCGGTCCGGGACCACGTCCACGACCGACTCGAACAGGTCGGCAATGTTGTACTCCACCGGTCCTCCTGACCCAGAAAATCCCATGGCTGGTCTGCTCGGCGGTCATTAGAGCGTCGCCAACCCGAACAGGGAAGGGGACCGTCCAAGAAATCTGACTGGGTGTCAGAAAACTATTGAACTGCACCCGCCCCTCCTGCAACCTGTTCTAGGTCTTGAGACGGGAGGACGGCAATGGGTGGGACGGAACACCTGACCGTGGAACGCCACGGCGCCACGCTGGTGCTCACCATGAACAGGCCCGAGGCGAAGAACGCGCTCTCGCTGCCGCTGTTGGTGGGGCTGTACGACGGCTGGCTGGAGGCGGACGCGGACGACACGATCCGCTCGGTGGTGCTGACGGGAGCGGGCGGGGACTTCTGCGCCGGCATGGACCTGAAGGCGCTGGCCGGCAAGGGCATGGCGGGCGACCAGTACCGGGACCGGCTCAAGGCCGACCCCGACCTGCACTGGAAGGCGATGCTGCGCCACCACCGGCCGCGCAAGCCCGTCATCGCGGCGGTGGAGGGGTACTGCGTGGCCGGCGGGACCGAGATCCTCCAGGGGACCGACATCCGGGTCGCGGGGGAGGGGGCCACGTTCGGGCTGTTCGAGGTCAAGCGCGGGCTCTTCCCGATCGGCGGCTCGACGGTCCGGCTGCCCCGGCAGATCCCGCGCACGCACGCGCTGGAGATGCTGCTGACCGGGCGGCCGTACGCCGCGCAGGAGGCGGCGCGGATCGGGCTCATCGGCAGGGTGGTGCCGGACGGCACCGCGCTGGAGGCGGCGCTGGAGATCGCGGAGCGGATCAACGCGTGCGGGCCGCTGGCGGTGGAGGCGGTGAAGGCGTCCGTCTACGAGACGGCCGAGATGACCGAGACGGAGGGGCTGGCCTCCGAACTCCTTCGGGGGTGGCCGGTCTTCGACACCGCGGATGCCAAGGAAGGGGCGAGGGCTTTCGCGGAGAAGCGGCCCGCGCTGTATCGGCGGGAGTAGTGGGGGCGGCGCCCCGCTTGCGTCTGCCTGCGTCTGCCTGCGCTTGGGCCTGTGCCCGTGGTGCCGGTCCGGTCGCGGGTGCGGCGCCGTTGCCGGGGGCCGGCCCCCGGACCCCCGCGCCTCAAACGCCGGCGGGGCTGGAAGGTCGCCTCAAGCGCCGGCGGGGCTGAAGGTCCCTCACGCGCCGGCGGGGCTGAAGGTCGCTTCAATCGCCGGTGGGGCCGGAAGGTTCCTCACACGCCGGCGGGGCTGGTTCGGCCCCGCCTCCCAGACATCGGAGACCCACCCATGACAGCCGCGTCGCCACCGGAGATCCTCCGTGCGCCCCTCGTCGTCGAGTTCCCCTTCACCCGGTCCCTCGGGCCCGTGCAGAGCGCCTTCCTCACCGGGCTGCGCGAAGGGGTCGTCCTCGGCGTCACGACCGCCGACGGCAAGGTGATGGTGCCGCCCGTCGAGTACGACCCCGTCACCGCGGAGGAGATCCGCGACCTCGTCGAGGTCGGCACCACCGGGACCGTCACCACCTGGGCCTGGAACGGCTCACCGCGCCGCAACCAGCCCCTCGCCACGCCCTTCGCCTGGGTCCTCGTCCGCCTCGACGGCGCCGACACCGCGATCCTGCACGCCCTCGACGCCCCCGGGCCCGAGGCCGTCTCCACCGGCATGCGGGTCCGCGTGCGGTGGGCCGGGGAGCGGACCGGGGCGATCACCGACATCGCCTGCTTCGAGCCCGCGGAGGAAGGGGACCCGGTCGCGCGGGCGACGCCGCACGGCGGGGAGTTCGCCGACGCCGTCACCGGCATCGTCGCGGAAGCCCGCCTGGACTACACGTACAGCCCCGGCCGCGCGCAGACCGCGTACATCGCGGGCCTCTCCGAGCAGAAGACCATCGGCGAGCGCTGCCCCTCCTGCCACAAGGTGTACGTGCCTCCGCGCGGCGCCTGCCCCACCTGCGGGGTGGCGACCACCGACCAGGTCGAGGTCGGCCCGGCCGGCACGGTCACCACCTACTGCATCGTCAACATCAAGGCTGCGCATACGGCGAATCTCGGCATCGAAGTCCCCTACGTCTACGCCCACATCGCCCTCGACGGCGCCGGCCTCGCCCTCCACGGCCGGATCGGCGGCATCCCGTACGACCAGGTCCGCATGGGCCTGCGCGTCGAGCCCGTCTGGACCGAAGGCGGACGCTACCCCGACCACTACCGCCCCACCGGAGAGCCGGACGCGGACTACGACGTGTACAAGGAGCTCATCTGATGCCAGGCACGCCGAGGACGCGGCGCCACGCGCGCGAGGTGGCCGTCATCGCCTTCGCGCAGAGCGACCACCTGCGCCGCACCGACGAGCTCAGCGAAGTCGAGATGGTCATGCCGGTCCTGCACCAGGTGCTGGCCCAGACCGGCCTGAAGGCCGGCGAGATCGGCTTCACCTGCTCCGGCTCCAGCGACTACCTCGCCGGCCGGGCCTTCTCCTTCACCATGACCCTCGACGGGGTCGGCGCCTGGCCGCCGATCTCCGAATCGCACGTGGAGATGGACGGCGCCTGGGCCCTGTACGAGGCCTGGGTCAAGATCCAGACCGGCGAGGCCGACACCGCGCTCGTGTACTCCTACGGGAAGTCCTCCCCGGGATCCGTACGCGACGTCCTGACGCGCCAGCTCGACCCGTACTACCTGGCTCCGCTCTGGCCCGACGCGGTGGCCCTGGCCGCCCTCCAGGCGCAGGCGCTCATCGACGCGGGGGAGACCGACGAAGCCGGGCTCGCCGCGATCGGCGCCCGCAGCCGGGCCGCCGCGAGCGCCAACCCGCACGCCCAGCTCACCGGCGCCGTCCCGCAGGGCGACTACCAGGTCGCCCCGCTGCGCACCGGTGACTGCCCGCCCGTAGGCGACGGCGCGGCCGCCGTCATCCTGGCCGCCGGGGACGTGGCGCGGCGGCTGTGCGGGCGGCCCGCCTGGATCACCGGCATCGACCACCGCATCGAGGCGCACAGCCTCGGGCTGCGGGACCTCACCGACTCCCCGTCGACGCGGATCGCCGCCGAGCACGCGGGCGTCTTCGAGGGCCCGGTGGACACGGCCGAACTGCATGCGCCGTTCTCCTCCCAGGAGGTCGTGCTGCGCAAGGCCCTCGGGCTCGGCGAGGGCGTGTCCGTCAACCTGTCCGGCGGCGCCCTCGCGGCCAATCCGATGATGGCCGCCGGCCTGATCCGGATCGGCGAAGCGGCCGCCCGCATCCACCGGGGCGAGTCCGACCGGGCCGTCGCGCACGCCACCTCCGGCCCCTGCCTCCAGCAGAACCTGGTCGCCGTCCTGGAAGGGGACCGAGCATGAGCGCATCGGGCAAGGAGCCCGTGGCCGTCGTCGGCATCGGGCAGACCAAGCACGTGGCCGCCCGCCACGACGTCTCCATCGCCGGGCTGGTCCGGGAAGCCGCGGTGCGGGCGCTCGCGGACGCCGAGCTGACCTGGGCGGACATCGACGCGGTCGTCATCGGCAAGGCCCCCGACTTCTTCGAGGGCGTGATGATGCCGGAGCTGTACCTGGCGGACGCCCTCGGCGCCGTCGGCAAGCCCATGCTCCGTGTGCACACGGCCGGTTCGGTGGGCGGCTCCACGGCGCTGGTCGCCTCCAACCTGGTAGCCGCCCGCGTTCACCGCACGGTGCTGACCCTGGCCTTCGAGAAGCAGTCGGAGTCCAACGCCATGTGGGGGCTCTCGCTGCCCGTCCCCTTCCAGCAGCCGCTGCTGGCCGGGGCCGGCGGGTTCTTCGCCCCCCACGTGCGCGCGTACATGCGGCGCACCGGCGCCCCCGACACGGTCGGCTCGCTCGTCGCGTACAAGGACCGCCGCAACGCGCTGAAGAACCCCTACGCGCACCTGCACGAGCACGACATCACCCTGGAGAAGGTCCAGGCCTCCCCGATGCTCTGGGACCCGATCCGCTACTCCGAGACCTGCCCTTCCTCCGACGGGGCGTGCGCCATGATCCTCACCGACCGGGAGGGCGCGGCCCGTTCGCCGAAGCCGCCGGCCTGGGTGCACGGCGGGGCCATGCGCAGCGAGCCGACGCTCTTCGCGGGCAAGGACTTCGTCTCCCCGCAGGCCGGCAAGGACTGCGCGGCCGACGTCTACCGGCAGGCCGGGATCACCGATCCGCGCCGCGAGATCGACGCGGTGGAGATGTACGTGCCGTTCTCCTGGTACGAGCCGATGTGGCTGGAGAACCTCGGCTTCGCCGAGGAGGGCGAGGGCTGGAAGCTCACCGAGGCCGGGGTCACCGAGCTCGACGGCGACCTCCCGGTCAACCCCTCCGGCGGCGTGCTGTCCACCAACCCGATCGGCGCCTCCGGCATGATCCGCTTCGCGGAGGCGGCCCTCCAGGTGCGCGGACAGGCCGGGGAGCACCAAGTCCCGGACGCGCGCCGGGCGATGGGACACGCGTACGGCGGTGGCGCGCAGTTCTTCGCGATGTGGCTGGTGGGGGCCGAGCCGCCGGCCTCCTGAACGGAAACCGGATTCCGGGCGGGGTGCCGCACCGGCCACGAGTGACGGATCGTGGCCTGTGCGGCGCCGCGCGCGATGGCTAACCTGACCCCGGGACGACGACGTACCGGGAGGAGCACGCACGTGGCCGAGAGCATGACTTCGCAGGCGCCGGCCGGCTGGGGAAAGCCGGATCTCGATCTGACCGAGGCGGACTGGCAGTCGAGCAGCCGGGGGGAGGGGGACGTCCAGATCGCCTTCGTGGAGGGTTTCATCGCGATGCGCAACGGAGACCGCCCCGAAAGCCCCTCGCTGATCTTCGCACCGGACGAGTGGCGCAGGTTCGTCCTGAACGCGCGGGGCGGGGAGTTCGACCTCACGTAGCGGAGGCATCCGGCCGGGCCGTCCGCCGTTCTGCGCGGGGACGGCCCGGGCGCCGCCGGCCGGGGCCCGCGCCGCCGATTCGGTCATATCGGGATGATAGGTAGGGTGGGGGCATGAGTGGAGAGAACGACCTGCGGAAACTGCTGAGCGGAATGCGCCCCGAACTGAACGACGGGCTGTACGTGTTCTGCACCATCCCCGGTGACACCGACCCGGAGGCCCTCGTCGGGCTCACCCCCGTCGCCAGCATCCTGGAACCCGAGGGGCTCACCCTCGTCCTGGCCCAGGAGGAGGCCGACGACGCGGGCCTGTCCTACGAGTACACCGCCGGGTGGATCACCCTGCGCGTGCACTCCGCCCTCGACGCCGTGGGCCTCACCGCGGCCTTCGCCACCGAACTCGGCGCACACGGCCTGAGCTGCAACGTCATCGCCGGATACCACCACGACCACCTCTTCGTCGCCGCCGACCGGGCCGCCGAGGCCGTGGCCGTCCTGGAAGCGCTCGCGGCGCGCTCCGCCCAGGACTGAGCCGCCCGGGGGAAGCCCCGGCCCGCACCGCCGAAAAGAAGATCAGCTTGTTTTTCGGCACGGGCCTTCCCCCGTGAGTGCGCGGGCGTACGCTGATCCCCCGAACAGGCCTGGGGGGTACCAGCCATGACGGAACGCCGGACCCGCAAACGGCGCACGATGTTCGAACGCGACACGGAGCTCGCCGCCGTCGAGGAGGCCCTGGACCAGCTCACCGGTCCGGGCCCCGACGCGGACGGCGCCCTGCTCGCCTTCTCCGGACCCGCCGGCCTGGGCAAGACCACGCTCCTCGCCGAAGTCCGCCGCCGCGCCCACGCCGCCTCCTGCACCGTCCTCGCCGCCCGCGGCGGCGAACAGGAGCAGAGCCAGCCGTTCCACGTCGCCCGCCAGCTCATCCAGCCCCAGCTGGCCGGCACCTCCGACGAGGAACTGCGCGCCGCCCTCGGCAGCTGGTACTCCATCGTCGGCCCCGCCCTCGGCCTGTGCGCCGCCGAACAGGGCGCCCCGCCCGACCCCCAGGGCCTGCGCGACGGCCTCGACTGGGTCCTCACCCACCTCATCGTGCAGCGCGCCCCCGTCGCCCTCGTCCTCGACGACGCCCACTGGGCCGACCCCGAGTCCCTCTCCTGGCTCGCCGCCTTCGCCCCGCGCGCCGAACACCTCCCGCTGCTCCTCGTCGTCGCCTACCGGCCCGACGAACTGCCCGCACACGCCGAGGCCTTCCGTACGCTGCCCGGCCGCGCCGGACACCGCCCCCTGAACCTGGCACCGCTCACCGAGGACGCCGTCTCCACCCTGGTCCGCGAAGCCGTCGGCGAGCACGCCGACGACGCCTTCTGCCGGGAGGCCTGGACCGTCACCACCGGCAACCCCTTCGAAGCCGTCGAACTGACCGCGAAGGTACGGGACAAGGGGCTGGCCCCCGTCGAGGCCAGCGCCCCGCTGCTGCGCGACCTCGCCGCCGCCCAGCGCGGCAGCGGACTCGTGGCCCGCCTGCACAGCCTCGGCCCCTCCACCGTCCGCTTCGCCTGGGCCTGCGCCGTCCTCGGCACCGCCATCCCCCGGGACCTCGCCGCCCGCGTCGCGGGCCTCGGCGCCGAGGAGGCCGTCGACGCCACCGGGCGGCTGCGCGACGCCCGCATCCTGTCGGCCGCCGTCGAGGAAGTCGGGGAAGAGGACGAGGCCGGGCTGGAGTTCGTCCACCCGCTCATCGCCACCGCCATATACCGCGCCATCCCCGACGCCCTGCGGGTCGCCCTGCACGGCAAGGCCGCCGCGGCCGTCGTCGACGCCGGTCTCGGGCCCTCCGCGGCGGCCCGGCACCTGCTGGAGACCCACCCCGAGAACGACCCCTGGGTGGTGCGCACCCTGCGCGAGGCCGCCGGCGAGAACCTGCGGGCCGGCGCCCCCGAAGCCGCCCGCCGCCAGCTCGCCCGGGCCCTGCGCGAGCCCCCGGACTTCGACGAGCGCGCGGCCGTGCTCTACGAGCTCGGCTGCGCCTCCCTGCTCACCGAGCCCGCCAACACCGTCAACCACCTGCGTGCCGCCCTCGCGGAGCCCTTCGAGGACCAGGCGCTGCGCCAGGGCATCGTCATCCGGCTGGCCCAGGTGCTCTCGCACAGCGACCGCCTCGCCGAGGCCTCGGAGTCCCTCGCGCGGGAGATCCCGTACACCCAGGACGTGCGCGCCCGGCTGCGGCTGCAGTCCGAGCAGTTCATGTGGGACGCCTTCAACGCCGCCGAGACCGACTCCCCGGCGCGCTCGCGGCGGCTCGCGAAACTCGCCGACCGGCTGACCGGGCGGGACCTCACCGAGCGGTACGTGATCGGACTGCGCGCGTGGGACGCCTGCCTGCGCGGGGAGCCGGTCGACGTGGTCCTCCACCACGCGGGCAGGGTGCTCGAAACCGAGTTCAGCTGGGCGTACGAGGACCGGGGGTTCGAGGTCCCCGTGCTCGTCGCCATGGTCCACATGTACGCCGACCGGCCGGGGCGCGCCGAAGAGCTGTTCGAGGCCGGCACCGCCGAGTTCGAGCGGCAGGGCTGGCGCGGGGCGCACCTGTCCTTCGCGTACAGCCTGCGCGCCTACATCCGCTACCGGCGCGGACGGCTGGAGGAGGCGGAGGAGCTGGCGCGGGCGGGCCTGCGGCTCGCCGAGCGGGTCGGCCGGCGCACTCCCGTGCACTGGTACGCCATCGCGATCCTCGTGACCACGCTGGTGGCCCGGGGCCGGGTGGACGAGGCGTGGGAGCTGGCGAAGGAGCACGAGTACGGGGAGCCCTTCCCGGCGGCGGTCGTCTTCCCGGACTCCCAGACGGTCTACGCCGAGCTGCTGCTGGCACGCGGCCAGGCGAAGGCCGCGGCGGCGGAGCTGGAGGCGGTGGACCGCAGGCTCAGCCCCCGGGGGATCCAGAACCCGACCTGGTGCCCGTGGCGCCTGCACCTGGCCCGGGCGGTCTTCGCCGAGGACCCGGCCCGGGCCCGGTCCCTGGCCGCGGAGGCCGTCCGTCAGGCCCGTGCCTTCGGAGCCCCGTCGGGCATCGGCCAGGCCCTGCGGGTCGCGGCCGAGGTGGCCGAGCCGGCCGACAGGGTGCCCCTCCTGGAGGAGGCGGTGGAACTGCTGTCGGCTTCCCCGGCGGGCTACGAGCTGGCGCTCGCGCTGACCGCGCTGGGAGTGGAGCGGGGGGACGAGGACGCGCTGCTGCGGGCGGTGGTCGCGGCCCGGCAGTGCGGGGCGGACGAACTGACGCGCATCGCGTCGGAGGCGCACGCGGCGGCGGGCGGGGGCTACCTCTGCATGGCCCCCTGGGACGACGCCCTGGACCAGGACGACTGGGAGGTGGCCGAGCGGCTGCTGGCCGGGGACACGACGGTCTCCGAGGACGAGCAGTCCCCGGTGTACCGCAAGCTGGGCACGGACCGCGCGGGCCTGCGCGACACAGTGGATTCCCTGTCCCGCCGCCGCTGACGCCCGCGGCCCGGTCCGGGGCGCCGCGGCGCGGTCCGGCCCGGCAGCCCCGCGCCAGGGGCCCCCGCACCTCCGCGCCCCGAACGCGCGCGGGGTCCGGTGCCCGGGGTGTTATCAAGGGGGGTGAAGGCGAGCCCGGTAGGTATGGGGGTCGCCGCCCCCACGGTTGAGGAGTGCGTCTCGTGGAGTTCGAGGTCAATGGCGTCCCGTGCGCGGTGGACGTGGACGGTGATCCGGCCGCCGTGGAGGTGGTGCGGGAGCGGCTGGGGCTGACCGGGACCAAGCTGGTCTGCGCCGGCGGGGTGTGCGGGGCGTGCACGATCCAGGTCGACGGGGAGCCGCGGGTGGCGTGCCTGACGCCGGCGGTCCGGCTGGCCGGGCGGCGGGTCACGACGGTGGAGGGGCTGGCCGGTCACCCGGTCGGGCGTGCCTTCGCCGGTGAGGACGCCCTCCAGTGCGGCTACTGCACCCCCGGGTTCGTGGTCGAGGCGGCCGCGTTCTTCGAGCGGTGGCGGGCCGCGCACGGGCGGGCCAGGCCGGGGCGGGAGGAGATCGCGGAGGCGCTGGCGGGGCACCTGTGCCGGTGTGGGGCGTACGAGGGGATCTTCAGTGCCGTGGCGGCGGCCTGTGTGGGGGACTACGACGGGGAGGTGCCGGCGCCGCCGCGCGCCGAGGCGCCGGAGAAGGTCGACGGGTCCGCCCGGTACACCACCGACCACCGGCCCGAGGGGCTGCTGGAGGGGGTGATCATCCGCTCGCCGCACGCGCACGCGCACGTACGGTCCCTGGAGGCCGGGGACCTGCCGCTGGTGCCGCTGCTGCCCCCCGACGGGGTGGTGCGGTACGTCGGGCAGCCCGTGGCGGCGGTCGCCGCGGCGGACCGGGCCTCGGCGCGGGCGGCCGCCGAGCGGGTCAAGGTGGAGTACGAGGTGCTGCCGGCCGCCCTCGACGTGGGCCGGGCCCGGGCCGGCGAAGGGCCGCTGGTCTACGAGGACAAGGCGGCGCGCAAGCTGGCACCCGGCTCCGGAGAGGCTCCCCAGCTGGTGCCCGCCCGCTGGCGCGGCAACCGGCGCGGCCCGTCCGCCATGAGCAAGCGGCCCGCCACGGCCGTGCGCCGGATCATCGAGGGCCGGGAACGCAGCCCCGAGCGGGTGGTCGAGGGGCTGTTCACGACTGCCGCCCAGAGCCATACGCCGCTCGAACCGCACGCCTGCCTGGCCCACTGGGTCGACGGCGCCCTCCACCTGGAGGTGTCCACGCAGTCGGTGAAGCAGGTGGCCGAGCTCGCCGCCGAACGCTTCGGCGTGCCCGTCGAACGGGTCGTGGCACGGGCCGTCCACGTGGGCGGCGGCTTCGGCTGCAAGATGGGGCTCACCTCCGACGTCGTCGCCGCGGTGGAGCTGGCCCGGCTGCACGGCGCCCCGGTGCGGGTGGTGCTGGACCGGGACGAGGAGCTCACCGACGGTGGGTACCGGCCCGGCACGCGGATCCGGCTGGCGATGGCCGCGGACGCCGCCGGAGAGCTGAGCGCGCTGGCCATGGACGTGGACACCGACGGCGGAGTCTCGGTGGGCGGCACCGTGGCTGCGCTGGCCCGGTTCATGTACGGCAAGGCGCCGCGCAGGCTCCGCGACTTCGACATCGTCACGCACCGGCCGCCGGGCGCGCCCTTCCGCGGCCCGGGCGGACCCACGATGTGCTGGGCCCTGGAGCAGGCCGTCGACGAGATGGCCCACCGGCTCGGCGAGGATCCCATCGCGCTGCGCCGCCGCTGGGACGGCAACCCGAAGCGCCACGCCCTGTACGACCTGGCCGCCGCGCTCCCGGCCTGGTCGGGGACCCGCGGCGGCACCGGGCGGTTCCGCCGGGGCGTCGGGGTGGCAGCGGCCAACTGGCTGTACTTCCTCGACCCCGTCACCGAGGTCGAGCTCACCGTCGAGGACGGGATCGTCGTCGCCCGCTGCGCCGTGCAGGACATGGGCACGGGCTCGCGCACCGTACTGCGCCGGGCCGTCGCCGAAGGGCTCGGCGTGCCGGAGGAGAGGGTGCGTGCCGAGGTCGGGCACAGCGACACCGTCCACGGGCCCACCTCCGGCGGCAGCCGCACCACGCCGTCGATCGTGCCCGCGGCCGTGGACGCCGCCGAACGGCTGCGAGACGCGCTCGGCGCCGCTGACGGCGACGTGGCCTCCCGGTTGGGGCTTGCGAACGGCGTACGGGTCACCGGCCGGCGCCCCCGCGACCGCCGGGGCTTCGTGACCCCCCTCAACCTGACCATGGGCGGCGTGGCGATCGGCCGCGGCTTCACCGGATCGGTGCAGGTCGCCGAGGTGGAGGTGGACACCCGGCTCGGCCGGATCCGCCCGCTGCGCGTGTGGAGCGGCATCGCCGCGGGCCGCATCCACGAGGAACGGCTCGCCCGCAGCCAGTGCGAGGGCGCCGTCGTCCAGGGCGTCGGCTACGCCCTGTTCGAGGAGCGGCGCACCGACCCGGCCACCGGCCGGGTGCTGACCGACAACCTGGAGGACTACCGCGTCCCCGGCATTGGAGACACCCCCGAGATCACCGTCCACTTCCACCAGGAGGGCTTCGAACACGTCCCCGGCGGCGGAGTCGGCCTCGGCGAGATCGCCACCCTGCCGACCGCGGCCGCCCTGGCCAACGCGGTCCACGACGCCACCGGCCGGCGCCCGTACGACATGCCCATCCGACCCGACCGGCTCCTGGAAGGACTGGCTACGTGAGCACCGAGCCCACCCTCGCCGACCTCTCGGCCGCCGTCCTGGCCCGCGGCGGGGAGCTGCGCGCCGGTGGCACCGACACCACCGCCCGACAGCGCGGCGCGATCTCCCCGGGGCCGTTCACCGACCTCGACGGCGCGGACGGGCTGCACGGCTTCACCCCACTGCCCGGCGGCGGGCTGCGCGTCGGCGCGCTGACCACGCTCGCCACGCTGGCCACCGATCCGCGGGTGCGCTCCGGCTGGCCGGCCCTGGCACTGTCGGCCGGGACCGCGGCGACCCCGCAGGTTCGTGCCGCGGGCACGCTGAGCGGCAACCTGCTCCAGCGCAACCGCTGTTGGTACTACCGCAATCCGCACTTCAGCTGCCTCCAGAAGGGCGGCTCCGGCTGCCCCGCGCGCGAAGGCGACCACCATTTCGGCGTGGTCGCCGGCGATGGCCCCTGTGTCGCCCCGCACCCGTCGACCCTCGCGATGGCCCTGCTCACCTATGACGCCGAGGTCGAGGTCCACGGCGAATCGCCGCGTACCGTCGCTGACTTGTACGGGGACGGCGACCGGCTCCACCGTGCCGACCACCTGTTGGCGCCCGACCGCATCCTCACCGCGGTCCTGCTGCCGCCGTCCCTGCCGGGAGAACGAGCCGCCTGCCACCGGGCCACCAGCCGGGCCCACGCCGAATGGCCCCTGGTCGAGGCCACCGCCCGGCTCGTCCTGGACGGCGCCACGGTCACGCACGCCGCCGTAGCGGCGGGCGGCGTGGCTCGGGTTCCGCTGAGGCTGACGGAGGTGGAGGCCGTGCTGATCGGCCGTGAGGCCACCCCCGAGGTCCTGGCCGCGGCGGCCGCGACGGTCCTCGGCCGCTGCCGACCGCTGCCGCAGACCGCGTACAAGACCACGCTGTTCCGGGACACCGTGCTGGAGGTCCTGGAACGGGCCGCCGCCCCCGCCCCCACCGGTTAGCGTCCCGCCGGCCGTAGGGCCGCGCCTCCGGCCCTACGGCCGGCGAACCCGCGCCGTGGCCCGGTAGGCGGTCGGGGTGAGGCCGGTGGAGCGGACCAGGTGGGTGCGGAGGGAGTCGGCCGTGCCGAGGCCGCTCCGGGCGGCCACCTGGTCCACGGGGAGGGAGGTCGTCTCCAGGATCTCGCGGGCCCGGTGGAGACGCTGGTGCAGGAGCCACTGCAGGGGGCTGAGGCCCGTTTCGGAGCGGAAGCGGCGGGTCAGGGTGCGCATGCTCAGGCCCGCGTGCCGGGCCAGGTCGGTCAGGGTGGTCGGTTCGTGCAGGCGGGCCAGGGCCCAGGCGCGCGTCCCGGCGAGGGAGGTGTCGCCGTCGGCCGGGAGCGGGGTCTCGATGAACTGGGCCTGGCCGCCCGGCCGTGCGGGGGCGGCGACCACCAGGCGGGCGGTGGCGTTCGCCACGGCGGCCCCGTAGTCGCCGCGCACCATGTGCAGGCACAGGTCGATCCCCGCCGAGAGCCCCGCCGAGGTCAGCACCCCGTCGTCCTCGACGAACAGCACGCCCGGCACGATGTCGACCGCGGGGAAGCGCTCCCTGAACTCCTCCGACATGCTCCAGAAGGTCGTTGCGCGACGGGAATCGAGGAGACCGGCCTGCGCGAGGACGAATGCACCCGTGCAGATGGACGCGATGCGCCGCCCCCGCGCGGCGGCGGCCCGCAAGGCGTCCAGCACCCGCGGGTCCGCGCTGACCCGCGCGCCCGTCCCCGTGACCATCACGGTGTCGGCCCGCTCGATCGCCTCCATGCCGTGGCGCACGACGATGTCGATGCCGATCGCCGCAGTGACGACCCCGGGGGTGGGGGTGCAGACCGTCACCTCGTAGGCCGGGTCCTCCCCGATGCGCGTCGCGCCGAAGACCATCTCCGGGATCGACAGGTCGAAGGTGGTCACCGGGGGGACCGCGATGACCGTCACCCGGTGCGGACGGTGGGTCGGAGGAGGGGGCGTCATGGCTCGAATCTCCGGATGGCTGGCATTCAGGCCACTACTGTACGGCGCCGCCCGGAGCGAGAGTTGATCCATCGCGTGAACAACTCAGGCCTTCAGCAGGGGAGTACAGCCATGTCCGTGCACGTCATCACCGGCGCCGGCCCGATCGGCATCGCCACCGCCCGCATGCTCGCCGCGTCCGGCGAGCGGGTCCGTGTCGTCACCCGCAGTGGTGGTGGGCCCGAGCATCCGCTCGTCGAGCGGGTCGCCGCCGACATCACCGACACCGACCGCCTCACCGGGCTGCTCCGGGATGCGCGCACCCTCTACAACGCGGCCGCCCCCGCCTACCAGGACTGGCGCACCGCCTTCCCGCCGCTGGCGGCCTCCCTGCTCACCGCCGCCGGGCGGACCGGAACGGACTACGTGATGCTGGGGAACCTCTACGGGTACGGGCCAGTGGCGGAGCCCCTGACCCCCGGTCTGCCCCTGCGGCCGACCTCGGACAAGGGGCGCGTGCGCGCCGCGATGTGGGAGGAGGCCCTGGCCGCCCACGAGGCGGGGGGCGTGCGCGTCGCCGAGGTCCGGGGAAGCGACTTCCTCGGCGAAGGGGCGCTCTCGCTGTTCACCTGGACGGCCGTCCCGGCGGTGCTCGCGGGCACGGAGGCCGTGTTCCCGGTCGACCTGGACGAGGCGCACGCCTGGTCCTACGTGGGCGATGTGGCCCGTACCCTCATCGCGGTCGGCGGCCGGGAGGACGGCTGGGGCCGCGCCTGGCACGTGCCGTCCACCTCGGAGCTGTCCATCCGGGCGCTGGCGGGCCGGCTCGCCGAAGCCGCGGGTGCGCCCGGCCCGCGGCTGCGGCGCACGACGCCCGGGGAACTGGCCGCACTGGTGGCCCGGGACGCGGTGATGGCCGAGGTCCCGGAGATGGCGTACATGTACGACCGGGCGCTGCGCGTGGACGCCTCCGAGACCGAGCGCGTGCTCGGCGTACGGGCCACCGCGCTGGACCTCGTCCTCAAGGAGCTGGTGGAGAGCGGGAACTGAAGGCCGATGCCGGCCTTACCCGCGAGTATTGACTATTAGTCAATACAGCCTCACGCTCGGAGCGAGCCGTCGTCGTCTCTGGTGTGGGAGGTCGTCCCGTGCGTACCGATGAGGAACTGGGCCGGTTGAGCGCTGAGTTGGGAGGCGCCCGACCGCCCGCGTCGTTCGCGTCACTGGACGCCGGTGAGCTCGCGCGGCTCGCCGGAGCCCTGAAGGCGGAGCGGGTGCGCCAGGCCGAGGGGCTCGGCGAAGCCGCCGAGGAGGCCCTCAAGCTGGTGCCCGCCATCGCCCGCGGCGCCGTACGCAAGGTGCTGTTCCGGTGAGCCGCGCCGAAGTGGAGAAGATCGCCCGCCTGGTGGGCGTGGACGCCGGGGAGCTCGGCTTCCTGCGCGGGCTTCCGGACGAGGACGTACGGGCGTTCCGCGAGCAGGTCGGCGGCGTGCTGAACGACGGGGCGCCCGAGATGCTCGACCGGATCGCCGCCGCGACCAAGCTGGTCCCGGCCGGGGTGGCGGCCGCCATCTCGCAGAAGGCGCTCGGGCCCCGGCTGGCGGCCGCCGTGGCCGGCCGGCTGGAGGCGGGCCGGGCCGCGGACATCATCGAGAAGCTCCCCGTCCCCTTCACCGCGGAGGCCTGCGGGCACCTGGACCCCCGGAAGATCGCCGGGATCGTCGACCGGCTCGACGAGGGGCTCGTCGTCCGCATCGCCGTCACCCTCGCCGACCACCGGGACCACCTCACCATGGGCCGGTTCGTCGGCCACATGAGGGACCGGGTGCTGCGCCGGATCCTGGACCAGGTGGATGACGAGGCGGTGCTGCGCGCCGGCTTCTACGTCGACCTGCCCGACCGGCTGCCCCGGATCCTGGAGCTGATGGGCGACGAGCGGCTCGCCGCGGTGGTACGGGCCGCCGCTGCCTGCGGGCTCTGGGAGGAGGCCCTCGGCATCGCCGCGATGGTGGGAGGCGACCAGCGGCTGCGGATCGCCGAGCTCACCGCCCGCCTCGACGGGCCCGAGCTCGACTCGCTCGTGCGGGTGACGCACGCCGAGGGGCTGTGGGAGTCCCTGCTCCCGCTCGTCGCGCTGCTCGGCGAGGACGACCGGCTCGCCGTGGCCCGGCTGGGCTCCCTGCGCGATCCGGAGATCCTGGCCGGAGTGGTGCGGGCCGTCGTGGCGACCGCGCTGTGGGGCGCGTTCCTGCCGCTGGTCGGCGTGCTGCCCGAGGAGGCCCGCAAGGTGGTGGCGGACGCCGCCGCCGCGCTGGGCGACGCGGAGCTCGAGGGACTCGTGCGCGAGGTCGACAAGCAGGACCTGTGGGAGCTGGTGCTGCCGCTCGTCGAGCTCATGGAGGAGGCGGGCAAGGAGCGGATCTTCGCCCTTCCCGCCTTCCAGGACCAGCAGGGGTAAGGGGACGCCCGCTGGGCCGGACGGGCCAGTCGCGGGGCTTCTCCACTCGGAGGAGGGGCCCCGCATTCTGGTAACAGTGGGTCACATGTTGTCCTCCCACATGATGTTGAGCTGCCTGCTGGGCGCCGCGCTGCTCTCTCCCGTCCCCCTCGGGACCGGCGAACCGCCAGCCGGCGCAGCGAGCACCGAGCCGCGCACCGAGCCGGGCGCCGCCGACGGCCGTACGGTCGACTACCGCGGGCTGCGGCTCAGCGTCCCCGCCGACTGGCGGGTCGTCGACCTCGACCGGAACCCCGAGGCCTGCCTGCGCCTCGACCTGCCCACGCTCTACCTCGGGCACGCCGGCACCCAGGGCGAATGCGCGGCCGGCCGCGCCGCCGCCCCCCGCGCCGACACCCTGCACCTGGAACCCCTCGAAGGCGCCCCGCCGCGCGCCGACATCCCGACCGTCGGAGGGGACGAGGGCGACCCGCTGCCCAAGGTCCGGGGCGACAGCAACGAGCTCCGCTACGCACTGCGCCGCGCCGGGCTGATGGCCACCGTCTCCTACGCGACCACGCCCGAGTCCGTACGGGGCGTCCTCGGACGGGCCCGCGCGTTCCTCCCGCCCGCGGCCCCGGGCCCCGCACCCGCCGAGCCGGCCGTCGCGACCGGCCCGGGCCCCCGTACCGCCGTCCAGGAGCCCTACACCGGCGAGGGCTTCGACGCCTGCACCGCCCCCACCCAGCGGGCCATGGACGCCTGGCGCGGCGACTCCCCCTTCGGCGCCGTCGGCGTCTACATCGGCGGCCGCGCCCGGGCCTGCGCCCAGCCGCAGCTCACCGCCGGGTGGGTCGACCGGCAGACCGCGGCGGGCTGGCACCTGATGCCGATCTGGGTCGGCCCCCAGCCCTGGCACAGCTCCTCCACCGGCCTGTCCACCGACCCCTCCGAGGCCAATGAGCAGGGCCGGGCCGCCGCCGACGGCGCCGCCCAGGCGGCCAGGGCCCTGGGGCTGGCCGAGGGCACGGTCCTCTACAACGACGTGGAGAACTACACGGACCGGGCCACCTGGGACGCCCCGGTCGTCGCCTACCTCACCGCCTGGACGGTCCGGCTGCACGAACTGGACTACCGGGCGGCCGCCTACGTCTCGGCGAGCTCCGGGGCCAAGGCGCTGAGCGCGCACTACGCCCAGGCCCCGGAGGCCATGCCCGACGTGCTGTGGGTGGCCCGCTGGAACGGCGCGGCCTCCGTCTCCGACGCCGACCTGGGACTGCCCCAGGGCACCGGGCAGTGGGCCGGCGCGCGCCGGGCCCACCAGTTCCGGGGCGACCACGACGCCACGTACGGCGACGTGACGATCAACATCGACCGGAGCTGGGTGCACGTGGGCGAGCAGCAGGCCCCGAAGAAGGGCCGCCTGCCGCTCAGCTAGTGCTGTGGCCCAGTGCTGTGGCCCAGTGCGGTGACCGGAAGGGTCCACGGGGTCCGCCGGTCAGCCGGCCGGCGGCTCCTCGGGGACCGGCTTCTCGGGAACCGCCTCCTCGCGGACCGGCTCGTCGTCGTCTCCCCGGCGCAGGGTGCGCAGGCCGTGCTCCGGGGTCCACGAGCGCACCACGAGGTCGTCGCCCTCGACGCCGACGTGGACGACCTCCGTCAGCTCGGTGCGGAAGAGGTCGAAGGGGTGCGGGGACTCGGTCTCCTCCGCGTACCGGTGGAGCTCGGGCGGCTCCACGATCTCCACCGCCCGCCCGGCGATCCGCACGTCCCCGTCGGGCATCGTCTCTCCCGCGCCCGGATTGGTGTGCAGGGCGAAGCGCGGGTCGCGCCGCAGGTCCTTGCCCTTCATCGAGCCGGGCATCATGCCCAGCCACAGCTCGCCGCCGCGGATGTCGACATTGAGCCCGGTCGCGCGGGGGGACCCGTCCTTGCGCAGGGTCGCGAGGACGTGGTGCGGGAACTGCGCGAAGCGGGCCTCGACGGCCGCCGCGAAGTCCGGTTCCGCCGTCTCGAACACGGCCCAGTTGTTCGTCGTCATACGTCCATCAAAGCGCGAGGTGCCCCCGGCCGCCGCTCAGGCGCGCACGATGCCCGCCGCCCGGGCCGCCGCCAGCCATGCCGGGAACTCCCCGACCAGGCGGTCGTACAGCTCGGAGTCCGCGACGGTCCGCGGGTCCGGGCCGGCGTGGAAGTAGCCCGCGTTGTCCACGACCCGTTTGCCCGGGACGGGCAGTTCGTCCAGCCGCCGCAGGAAGTCGAACTGCGAGCTGCGCGTGTTCCCGAAGCCGACGAACTGCCAGAACAGCGGGAGAGCGGCCGCCTTGCACAGGTACTTCTCCGCGGCGAGCTTGTTGATCGGCCCGCCGTCGGTCTGGAAGACCACGAGCGCCGGAGCCGCGGAGCCCGAATCCAGGTAGTGGTCGATCACCGCGTCCATCGCCGCGTGGTAGGCCGTCTTGCCCATGTGGCCGAGGTGAGAGGGGATCTCGGTGAACCGCCGCCGGTATGCGCGTGTCGTCATCCAGATGTGCGGGCAGGCCCGACACCTGATTGGTACGGGCCTGCTCGCGGTAGCGCTGGTGGTACGGGCACATCGATCTGGAGTAGTCCAGGACCAGTTGGAGTTCTCTCCCGGATGAATCCGGAAGACTCTCCCTCGGATTGCTCCGAGGAGTTTGACAGGGCACGCCTGTCCGGCCACGACCCTCCCGGCCGCAGGAGCAAGTGCGAGACCTGCTCTGGTTGTTGGGGACTTGGTTATCGTCCGCAAACCATGCGGTGAGAGTAGCAGATGCTGTGTGCGTCAGCGTGCCGACAGCAGGCCGAGCAAGGCCGCCAGCCGTTCACGGTGCGCGGCCGGGGAGCCGAAGAGCTGCGCCGAGCCGTGCGCGCGCTTGAAGAACTCGTGCGCCTCGTGCTCCCAGGTGATGCCGATCCCGCCGTGCAGCTGGATCATCTCGCCCGCCACGTACGAGAAGGCCTCCGAACAGGCCGACTTGGCCGCGGCGGCCGGCGCCGGGGCCGCGTCCGCGGCGGCCGCCGCGAGCGCGAGCGAGCGGGCGCTCTCCACCGCGGTGTACATGTCGGCCAGCCGGTGCTTGATCGCCTGGAAGGAGCCGATGGGCCGTCCGAACTGCACCCGGTCCTTCGCGTACCGGACCGTCGCCTCCAGCGCCCGCGCCGCCGCCCCCGCCTGCTCGGCGGCGAGCGCGGTGCAGGCCAGGTCCCGGACCCGGGCCAGGACTCCGGCGCCGTCGGACGAGAGCAGCCGGGCCGGGGTCCGGTCCATGGTCAGCTCCGCGAGCGGCCGGGTCCGGTCCATGGTGGACCGTACGGTGAAGGCCGTCGGCGGGGCGGTGAGTTCGAACAGGCCCAGCCGGCCGCCGCCCTGGCCGGGCCCGGTGCCGGGCGTGGGGGCAGCGGTGGTGCCGGGCTCGGTCGCGGTGGCGAGGGTGGCGAAGGCCAGCAGCAGGGACGGCTCGCTCGGGCCGGTCAGTACGTACCGCTTGGCGCCCGTGAGCAGCCAGTCCGGCCCGGCCGGCTCCGCCCGGGCCGCCAGATCGCCGGCCTCCCAACTGCCGCGCCGGGCGCCCGGGGCCGGACCGGATCCCGTCTCCGGCCCGCCGTCGGGGCGCCCGCCCTCCTCCGCCCAGGCCAGCGCCCCCACGGCCGTCCCCTCCGCCAGCCCGGGCAGATGCCTCGCGCACGCCTCCCGGTCCCCGGCCGCCAGCAGCGCCCCCACCGTCAGCACCGCCGAGCCCAGATACGGTACGGGGCTCAGCGCGCGCCCCAGCTCCGCCATGACCACCCCGACTTCGGCGGCCCCGCAGCCCAGGCCGCCGTACTCCTCGGGCACCGCCAGCGCGGCCGCGCCCACCTGGGCCGTCAGCGGGGCCCAGGCCGCGTGGCCGGGGTGGCGGGCGAGCACCGCCCGTACCGCGTCCCGCAGTTCCGCCTGCTCGGGGGTGGGCGCCAGTGTCCTCACGCCGACTCCCCCCGGGCCGCGCGGCGCAGCTCCGTCTTCAGCAGCTTGCCGCCCACGCCCCGCGGGAGCTCGGCCAGGCGGGTGAACCGCCGCGGCACCTTGAAATTGGCCAGCCGCTCCCGGGACCAGGCCGTCAGCTCGTCGGAGGTGACCGGCCCGGTGGTGACGACGTAGGCCACCCCGACCTCGCCGAGCCGCTCGTCGGGGGCCCCGACGACCGCGGCGTCGGTGATGGCGGGATGGGTGAGCAGCACGTTCTCCACCTCCGCGGGGTAGGCGTTGAAGCCGCCCACCACGTACATGTCCTTCAGCCGGTCGGTGATGGCGAGGTAGCCGCGCCCGTCCAGGACGCCGATGTCCCCGGTGCGCAGCCAGCCGCCGGGCAGCACCACCTCGGCGGTGGCCGCCGGGTCGTCCAGGTAGCCGGGGGTGACGTGGTAGCCGCGGACCTGCACCTCGCCCGGCTCCCCGGCGGCCAGCACCGCGCCGAGCGGGTCGGCGATCCGCACCTCGGTGCCGGGCAGCGGCGGTCCGACGGTGTGGGCGAGGGTCCGGGCGTCGGCGTCGGTGGGGCAGACGGAGACGACCCCGCCGGATTCGGTGAGCCCGTACGCGGTGAACACCTCCGGCGCGCCCAGTGCGGTGCGGATCTCCTCGACGAGGGAGGCGGGCACGGAGGCGGCCCCGGTGCCGGCCAGGCGCAGGGCGGAGAGGTCGTACGAGGTCCGGCGCGGGTGGCGGACCAGGCCGTGGAAGACGGTGGGCGGCCCCATCAGGCAGGTGACGCGCTCGGCGGCCATGCGCGCGAGGACGCGGTCGGCGTCGTAGACGGCCTCGGGGAGCATGGTGGCCCCGCGCAGCAGGCAGGCGAGCACGCCGGCCTTGTAGCCGAAGGTGTGGAAGAAGGGGTTGACCAGCAGGTACCGGTCGCCGGCGCGCAGGCCGACGAGGCCGGACCAGGAGGCGTAGAGCCGGACGGTCTGGCCGTGGGTGGTCATGACGCCCTTGGAACGGCCGGTGGTGCCGGAGGTGTAGAGGATGTCGCAGAGGTCCCCGGGGCGTACGGCGGCCGCGCGCGCGGCCCGCTCCTCCTCGGTGACGGACTCGCCGGCCCGCAGGTACGCCTCCCAGCCGAGGGTGGCGGCGGTCGTGGCGGCGCCGCCGCCTGGGCCTTCACCCCCTTCACCTCCTTCGCCTCCTTCACCCTCTTCGCCTCCTTCGCCGCGCAGGATCACGGTGGAGGCGAGTACCCCCAGGTCCTCGCCGGAGGCGTGCAGCGCGCGGGCGTAGTCGGTGCCGAGGAAGCCGCGCTCGGTGAAGAGCGCGCGGGCGCCGCTGCGCCGGATGACGTCCGCCGCCTCGGCGGGCTTGTAGCGGGTGTTGACCGGGACGAGGACGGCTCCGACGCCCACCGCGCCGAGGGCGGCGGTGATCCACCGGCGGCTGTTGGGGGCCCAGATCGCGACCCGGTCGCCGGGCCGGACGCCGTGGGCGATCGCGGCGCGGGCGGCCCGGTGGATCTCGGCGGCGAGCCGGGCGAAGGTCCAGCGGACCTCGCCGTCGGCGAGCGCCTCGAGCTCCCCGTGCGCCGCGGCGGCGTGGTCGGGGAGCCGGGCGAGCGTGGCGGGCGGCTGCGGCTGCGCCTGCTGTGGCCACGGCGGCTGCTGCGGGGGCGGTGGTGGCATCGGACCCTCCCTACTTGACGAGCGAGCGTGGGCGGTATCCAATCACAGGTGTTTCGGTTAGGCATATACCTAGTAGGAATAATCAGGGGAGGTTCTCATGTCCGACATGAAGTCGGTCCTGTCCAGCTTCTGCACCGGGGTCGCCGTCATCACGGCACGCGAAGCCGACGGCCGTCCCGTCGGGATGGCCGTGCAGTCCTTCTCGTCCGTTTCGCTGGACCCGCCGCTGGTCTGCTTCTGCCCGGCCCGTACGTCCACCACCTGGCCGAGGATCCAGGCCGCCGGCGCCTTCGCCGTCAACATCCTCGCCGCCGACCAGCAGGACCTGTGCCGCCGGTTCGCCGTCACCGGGGGCGACAAGTTCGCCGGCGTCGCCTGGCGCGCGGGCGGCAACGGCGCGCCCCTCCTGGACGGGGTGCTCGCCTCCGTCGCGTGCGATCTGGAGGCCGTCCTGGACGGCGGCGACCACGCCATCGCGCTCGGCCGGGTCACCGCCCTGGCGGCGCACCGCGAAGGCGCTCCGCTGCTCTACTTCCGGCGCGCCTACGGGCGCTTGCCGGCCGCGCCGGACTTCCCCGCCCCGTCGGGCTTCCCCGCCGTGCCCGGTCCGCCGGTCCCGGCGCCGCCCGGGTTCCGGCCCGCCGCCAGCGCCTCGATGTCGTCGAGCATGGCGGCGGCGAGGTCGCGCTCGGAGGCGTAGTAGCGCTCCGCCCACTTCAGGGTGAGCGTCGGGTACGCCCACGAGGCCTCGTCCTTGGCCCCGTCCGCGTCGGCCACCGCGCGCCGGCGCATCTTCTCCGCGAACTCCTGGTGCTGTACGAGGACTTCGCGCATCTGCTCCGGCTCCAGCAGGTGGCCCAGCCATAGCCGCAGCATCGGCCCGTGCTTGAGCACCGGCGGGTCGACGGGCGCCTCGCGCGCCCATTCCCGTACGGCCGCCATGCCCTCGCCGGTGATCCGGTACACGCGCTTGTCGCGGGTGCCGGTCTCCTGGGCGACCATCCGCGAGGAGGCGTAGCCGGCCTTCTCCAGCCGCTTGAGCTCGCTGTAGATCTGGCTGAAGGACGGGCTCCAGTAGAAGAAGCGCAGCGACCAGTCCGACCACTTCTTCAGGTCGTAGCCGGAGAGCTCCTCTCCGAAGGAGAGCAGCCCGAGCACAGCCCAGCTGGTTGCCGGGAGCGTGCGCTTGTTCGTCTCGTCTGCCGCCTGGTTCGCCACGCAGCGCAGTCTACGACCGGTCTTCGCGGTGACTCTTCCCCCGGTGAAGTATGACTGCTAGAAGTATTCCTAATCGAAATACATCGTTCACGTGCCGTGCCCGGTGCACGGCTGGGAGGTTCCCCATGAAGTTCTCGATGATCTTCGAGGCCCAGCTCGTCGACCCGACCCCCGAACGCGAACGCCAGGTCATCCACGACTGCGTCGAACAGGCCGTGTTCGCCGAGGAGATGGGCTTCGACCGGATCTGGGCCGTCGAGCACCATGCCCTCACCCAGTACGCCCACATGAGCGCCTCCGAGATCTTCCTGACCTGGGTCGCCGCCCGCACCCGGAGGATCCGCATCGGCCACGGCGTCGTGACCATGCCCTTCGGCTACCAGCACCCCGTGCGCGTCGCCGAACGCGCCGCCATGCTCGACGTGCTCTCCGGGGGCCGCGTCGACATCGGCGCCGGGCGCGGGGCCACCCGCCAGGAGATGTCCATGTACGGGGTCCGGCCCGAGGACACCTACCCGCAGATGGAAGAGGCGCTGCGGATCTTCTCCTCGGCCTGGCGCGAGGAGCGGTTCGAGTGGCACGGCTCCATCGACATCGGACCCGGCGCGATCCTGCCCCGCCCGGTCCAGGGCCCCCACCCGCCGCTCTTCATGGCCTGCTCCAAGCACGACACCCTCAAGCTCGCCGCCGAACTGGGCATCGGGGCACTGGTGATGGGCTTCGCCGGCGCCGACGACGTCCGCGCGATGCGCAAGGTGTACGACGAGGCCATCGCCACCCGCACCGGCGACCGCTTCGTCTCCACCGAGGTCAACGACCACCTCTCCGCCCTCTGCCCGACCATCGTCCTCGACGACGCGGAGCGCGCCCTGCGCCTGGGCACCCGCGGCCAGCGCTTCTTCGCCGAGTCCATCGCGCACTGGTACGGCAACGCCCCCGCGCCCACCGGCTACTCCGAGGAGGAGAGCGCCGAGGACCACGTGGCCGCCCTGGAGCGCGGCCGCGAGGAGCTCGTCGCCACACTGCACGAGGCGAACATCCCGGCCCGACCCGTGGACACCGGCACCTACAACGCCGAACATGCCTACGGAAACGCCGGGACCGCCATCGCCTACGTCGAGCGGCTGCGCGAGATCGGCGTCGACGAGGTCATGTGCCTGATCCAGATGGGCACCGTTCCGCAGGAGGCGTGCATGGAGACCATCCGCCAGTGGGGCGAGCACGTCATCCCGCACTTCCGCGCGCTGGAGGGCTGAACCGTGTCCGCAGGCTCCGTCCGTCTCGACGGCAAGGTCGTCGTCATCACCGGCGCAGGCCGCGGCCAGGGCGCCGCCGGGGCCCGGCTGTGCGCCGAGGCCGGCGCCCGGGTGGTCGTCACCGACGTCCGGGAGGAGGAGGGCCGCGAGGTCGCCGCCTCGCTGGGCGGCCAGGGGCTCTACGTGCGCCACGACGTGGCCGAGGCGGACAGCTGGGCGCAGGTGGTCCGCGAGGCCGTACGCGCCTTCGGGACCGTCTCGGCGCTCGTCAACAACGCGGCGCTGTGGCGCACGGCCCACGTGGAGCGCCAGGGCCTCGAGGACTTCGAGGCCCTGCTGCGGGTCAACCTGCTCGGCCCCTTCCTCGGCATCCAGGCGCTGGCCCCGGTGCTGCGCGCCGGCGGGGGCGGCTCGATCGTCAACGTCTCCTCCACCGCCGGACTCAAGGGCATCCCGGGCCACGCGGCGTACGGGTCGACCAAGTACGCGCTGCGCGGGCTGACGAAGTCGGCGGCGCTGGACCTGGCCGGGGACGGGATCAGGATCAACTCGGTCCATCCGGGGGCGATCGACACCCCGATGGTCAGCGGGGCGGTCGCGGGGCGGGACTGGTCGCACGTGCCGCTGGGGCGGATCGGGCGGCCCGAGGAGGTCGGGGAGCTGGTCCTCTTCCTCTGCTCGGACGCGTCCTCGTACATCACGGGGGCGGAGTTCACGGTCGACGGGGGGATGACGGCGCGATGAGCGACTCCATGGGCGTCACGATGGGCGGCTCCTTGTCCGGGGCGGCCCGCCGGCTGTGCGACGCGATGTCGGCAGGCTTCCCCGGGCCGGGCGACGTGGCGGCCCTGCGGGCCGCCGCCGCGGCGGGCCGGGATCCGGGCCGGGCAGCGGGCGTGGAGGTGGCCTCGGTGCGGGACGCGGTCGCGGACGGCGTCCCGGTCCGGATCTACGATCCCGCGCCGGGCGCCGCGGGCCGCCCCCTCGTCGCCTGGTTCCACGGCGGGGGCTGGGTGATGTGCGGCCTGGACACCCACGACGCGCTGTGCCGGGCGCTGGCCGCGGCCTCGGGCGCGGTGGTGGTCTCCGCGGACTACCGCCTCGCCCCCGAGCACCCGTGGCCGGCGGCGCCGGACGACGCGCTGACGGTGCTCCTGTGGGCCCGCGCGCGGGCCGCCGCACTGGGCTGCGACCCCGCGAGGCTGGTGGTCGCGGGGGACTCCAGCGGGGGCAACCTGGCGGCCGTGACCGCCCTGCGGGCCCCCGAACTGATCGCGGGCCAGCTGCTGTTCTACCCGCCGCTGGACGCGTCGATGGACTCGCCGTCGGTGGCCGGGTTCGGGGAGGGGTACTTCCACACGGCGGCCCACATGGCCTGGTACTGGGACCAGTACGTCGGCGGCGGCGACCCGGAACACCCGCACGTGTCCCCGCTCCGCGCCCCCGACCTGTCCGGTCTCCCGCGCACGCTGATCGTCCTCGCGGACTGCGACGTGCTGCGGGACGAGGGGCTGGCGTACGGGCGCCGGCTGGGGGAGGCGGGCGTGGACTGCGGCGTCCACCTGGTGCCCGGGGTCTTCCACGGCTTCCTGGGCCTGCCGCTCCCGGCCGCGGCCGGGGTGATCCGGGCGGCCGGGGCGTGGCTGGCGACCACGGCCACGGCCGCGAAGTAGAGGGGGGCTGGGCGGCCGGATTCGAACCGGCGTCCTTCCCTTAGCAAGGGATGCGCTGCCTCTGCGCTACGACCCAGCCCTTGCCCGAAGCTTAGCGCTGTGACCGGAAAGGTCCACCGGGTCGCGGCGCCCGGCACGGCACCTCGCCGCGGCCCCGGCCGCCGCGCACGCGGATATCCCCGGCATGATGTGCGCATGTCGATATCGGTCCCCGGGGTGCTGGCGCGCAACTCCCTCGCCCTGGCAGCGGAGTTCGCCGCCGTCCTGCTGCTGCGCGGCGACCCGTCGCACTGGCTGCCGGTCATGCTGGTGCTGTTCGCCTTCGTGTCCGGGGTGCCGAACGGTACCGAGGCCGGCTTCGTCCTGCGGACGGTGCTCGCGGGTGGGGCGGTGCTGATCGTGTGGTGCGGTGTCCGGGCCGGGGACGAGGTCCCCTGGCAGGTGCTGACCGGGGTCCTGGCCCTGATCCAGACGGTCGTGTTGACCCGGATCTCCCGCCGCTGACCGGTCCGCCGGCCGGTCAGCGGACCGGGGCGGAGGCTAGAGCCGCTCGATGATGGTGACGTTGGCCTGGCCGCCGCCCTCGCACATGGTCTGGAGGCCGAAGCGGCCTCCCGTGCGCTCCAGTTCGTGCAGGAGCGTCGTCATCAGCTTGACGCCCGTCGCGCCCAGGGGGTGGCCCAGGGCGATCGCGCCGCCGTTGACGTTGACCCGCTCCGGGTCCGCGCCGGTCTCCTTCAGCCAGGCCAGGGCCACCGGGGCGAAGGCCTCGTTGATCTCGACCAGGTCGATGTCCGAGAGGGACATGCCGGTCTTCTTCAGGGCGTAGGCCGTCGCCGGGATCGGCGCGGACAGCATGCGGATCGGGTCCTCGCCGCGGACCGACAGGTGGTGGATGCGGGCGCGCGGGCGCAGGCCGTGTTCCCGTACCGCCCGCTCGGAGGCCAGCAGCATCGCCGCCGCCCCGTCCGAGACCTGGGAGGAGACCGCCGCCGTGATCGTGCCGCCCTCCATGACCGGCTTCAGACCCGCCATCCTCTCCAACGTGGTGTCGCGGCGCGGGCCCTCGTCGACCGATACCCCGCCGTACGGCACGATCTCCCGCTCGAAGCGCCCCTCGTCGATCGCCCGCAGCGCCCGCTGGTGGGAGCGCAGGGCGAAGCGCTCCATGTCCTCCCGCGAGATGCCCCACTTCTCCGCGATCAGCTGGGCGCCGTGGAACTGGTTGATCGGGGAGTCCCCGTACCGTGCCCGCCACCCCGCCGACCCCAGGTACGGGCCTTCGGTGAAGCCCAGCGGCTCCGCCGCCTGCCGCGAGGCGAAGGCGATCGGGATCATCGACATGTTCTGGGTGCCGCCCGCGACCACCAGGTCCTGCGTTCCGGACATGACGCCCTGGGCCGCGAAGTGCACCGCCTGCTGCGACGATCCGCACTGCCGGTCGATGGTGACGCCCGGGACCTCCTCGGGGAGCCCCGCCGCCAGCCAGGCCGTGCGCGCGATGTCGCCCGCCTGCGGCCCCACCGTGTCGAGGCAGCCGAACACCACGTCCTCGACGGCCGCCGGGTCGATCCCGGACCGTTCGACGAGGGCCTTGAGGACGTGCGCCCCCAGGTCGGCCGGGTGGACCTCGGACAGGCCCCCCTTGCGCCGGCCCACCGGGGTGCGCACCGCTTCGACTATGTAGGCCTCGGGCATCAGAACTCCTCAGGGGTATGCGGGGTTACGTGCGTGTGGCGATGCCGTCCAGCACCATCGACAGGTACTGGCGGGCGATCTCCTCGGGACTGTGCTGGCCGCCCGGCCGGTACCAGGACGCCGCCACCCACACCGTGTCGCGCACGAAGCGGTAGGTGAGGCGAATGTCCAGGTCGGCGCGGAAGACCTCGGCGGCGACCCCGCGCTCCAGCGTCCCCAGCCACGCCTTCTCGAACTTGACCTGCGAGTCGGAGAGGTAGTGGAAGCGGGGCTGGGCGGAGAGGTGCCGGGATTCCTTCTGGTAGATCGCGACGGCGGCGCGGTGCCGGTCGATCTCCCGGAACGATTCGGTGACGAGGGCCTCGATGGTCTGCCGGGGTCCGAGACCGGCGGCGAGGACGGTGTCGTACCCCTCCCACAGCTCGTTCAGGAAGGCGGAGAGGATCTCGTCGAGCATCGATTCCTTGGAATCGAAGTGGTAGTAGAGGCTGCCGGCGAGCATCCCGGCGGCATCGGCGATCTTGCGGACGGTGGTGGCGTTGTAGCCCTGCGCGGCGAAGACCTCGGCGGCGGTGTCGAGGAGTTCGCGGCGGCGTTCGGGCGACGCCGTCACCTGGGGCTTCTTCTTGGCTGTCGGCTTGTTCGTTGGCACGCGCCCATTCTGGGCCAGCGGGAGCCGGGTCCGGTCGGCACGGCTTCCGCTAGGCGCGCTGACTGCTGACCGACACGGTCTCGCCCGTCATGTACGACGAGTAGCCGCTGGCCAGGAAGACGATGACGTTGGCGACCTCCCACGGTTCGGCGTACCGCCCGAAGGCCTCCCGGGCGGTGAGCTCGGCGAGCAGCTCCTCGCTGGTGACCTTCACCAGGTGCGGGTGCATGGCCAGGCTCGGGGCGACCGCGTTGATCCGTACGCCGAACTCCGCAGCCTCCAGCGCCGCGCAGCGGGTCAGCGCCATCACCCCGGCCTTGGCGGCGGCGTAGTGGGCCTGCCCGGTCTGGGCGCGCCAGCCGACGACGGAGGCGTTGTTGACGATGACCCCGCGCCCGGTGCCGGCGGCCCGCAGGGAGCGCATCGCGGCGCGGGTGCAGCGGAAGGTGCCGTTCAAGGTCACGTCCAGGACCCGCGACCACTGGTCGTCGGTCATGTCGACGAGGTTCGCCGTCCCGCCGAGGCCCGCGTTGTTGACGACGATGTCGAGGCCGCCGTGCGTCTGTTCGGCGAGCGCGAACAGCGCTTGGACCTGCTCCTCGTCGGTGACGTCGCAGGGCAGGGAGGCGACGCGGTCCGCGCCGAACTCCGCGGCCAGCGCGTCCTCGCTCTCCTTCAGGCGCCGGGCGTGGGCGTCGCTGACGATCACGCGGGCGCCCTCCTCCAGGAACCGCCGTGCGGTGGCCCCGCCGATGCCGGCTCCGGCGGCGGCGGTGATGACGGCCGTCCGGCCCGCCAGCAGCCCGTGCCCGGACACGTACTCGGGTGCGTTCACGCCCGTACCTCCTTGGGAAGGCCGAGGATGCGCTCGGCGAGGATGTTGCGCTGGATCTCGTCCGAGCCCGCGTAGATGGTGTCGGAGCGGGAGAAGAGGAAGAGCCGCTGCCAGTCGTCGAGGTCGTACGGGTCCCCGTGCGCGCCGGCGGCGACGAGCGAGGCGGCGCCGCACACGTCCATGGCCAGTTCGCCCAGGTCCCGGTGCCAGCGGGCCCAGTACAGCTTGGCGGCCGACGGGGCCGCGCCGGGCCGCAGGGCGCCGGCGCGCATGGTCTCCAGGCCGATCCAGGCCCGGACGAGCCGGTCGCGGATCAGCGGATCGGCCATCGCGCCGTTGCCGCGGGCCAGTTCGGCCAGGTTCTCCAGCTCGCGGCGGAAGCCGACCTGCTGGCCGAGGGTGGAGACGCCGCGCTCGAAGCCGAGGGTGGCCATGGCTACGGCCCAGCCCTCGCCGGGGGCACCCACGAGGTGGGCGGCGTCGGTGCGGGCCCCGTCGAAGAAGACCTCGTTGAACTCGCAGGTGCCCGTCAGCTGGGTGATCGGCCGGACCTCCACGCCCTCCTGGTCCATCGGGACCAGGAGGTAGGACAGTCCCGCGTGGCGCCGTGAGCCGGGCGAGGTGCGGGCCAGGACGAAGCACCACTGCGACTGATGGGCCAGCGAGGTCCAGATCTTCTGGCCGTCCACCACCCACACGCCGTCCACCAGGGCGGCCCGGGTGCGGACCCCCGCCAGGTCGGAGCCGGCGCCGGGCTCGCTGTAGCCCTGGCACCACAGTTCCTCCACGGCCCGGATGGGCGGCAGGAAGCGCCGCCGCTGCTCCTCGGTGCCGTGGGCGATGAGGGTGGGGCCGAGGAGCTGCTCGCCGATGTGGTTCACGCGCGCGGGCGCGTCGGCGAGGGCGTACTCCTCGTGGAAGGCGATCTGCTGCCCGGTGCTCGCGCCGCGGCCGCCGTATTCGACGGGCCAGCCGACGCAGGTCCAGCCGTGGGCCGCCATGTGCCGCTCCCAGGCGAGGCGTTCGTCGAAGGCCTCGTGCTCGCGGCCGGGTCCGCCGCGGCCCTTGAGGTCGGCGAACCCGCCGGTGAGGTGGGCCCGTAGCCAACTCCGAACCTCGGTGCGGAACTCCTCGACGCTGCTCATGGCCGTACGTTAACCTACCAAACACTTGTTAGGGAAGTTTGTGAAGGACGGAAGCTCCGTGAGCGAAGGAAGCCGGATGCCCGCTGCCCCCGACCCCGAGACGCCGGTGCTCTACGAGCGCCGCGGCCCGGTGGCGTACGTGACCATGAACCGCCCCCGCTACCGCAACGCGCAGAACAGCGCCATGACCTACGCGCTCGACGACGCCTTCTACCGGGCCGCCGACGACCCGGAGGTCAAGGTCGTGGTCCTGGCCGGCGCCGGCGAGCACTTCTCGGCGGGCCACGACATCGGCACCCCGGACCGCGACGCGCACCTGCCCTTCGAACGCCGCGCCGGCCTGTGGTGGGACCACTCGCGGCGCCCCGGCGCCGAATCCCGCTTCGCCCGCGAATCCGAGGTCTACCTCGGCATGTGCCGCCGCTGGCGCGAGCTGCCCAAACCCGTCATCGCCTCCGTCCACGGCGCGTGCGTGGCCGGCGGCCTGATGCTCGCCTGGGTCTGCGACCTCATCGTGGCGGGCGAGGACGCCTTCTTCGCGGACCCCGTCGTCCGCATGGGCATCCCGGGCGTCGAGTACTTCGCGCACCCGTGGGCGATGCCCCCGCGCATCGCGAAGGAGTTCCTGTACACCGGCGACCGGATGTCCGCCCGGCGCGCGTACGAGATCGGCATGGTCAACCGCGTCGTCGCACGGGCCGAACTGGCGCGGGAGACCGACCGCCTCGCCCTGCGGATCGCCGAGATGCCGAGCTTCGGCCTCGCCCTCACCAAGCGGGCGGTCAACCAGGCCGAGGACCTCCAGGGCCTGCACTCGGGCATGGACTCCGTCTTCGGCCTGCACCACCTCGCGCACGCCCACAACGCCGAGACGGCCGCGGACTCGCTCGGCGGCATGAACATAGCCGCCATGAAGGAGGCGAACAGCTGATGGACCTGAACCACGCGCCGGACGTCCAGGCCTTCCGCGCCGAAGCGCGCGCCTGGCTGGCCGCCCACGTCCCCGCCTCCCCCCTGCTCTCCCTGGAAACCGCGGAGGGATTCGCCGCCCACCGGGACTGGGAGGCCCTCCTGCACGCCCACCGCTGGTCGGTGGTCTCCTGGCCCGAGGAGTACGGCGGCCGCGGCGCCGGCATCGAGCACTGGCTGGTCTTCGAGGAGGAGTACTGGGCCGCCGGCGCCCCCGGCCGGGTCTCCCAGAACGGCATCAACCTCCTCGCCCCCACCCTCTTCGACCACGCCACGGACGAACAGCGCGCCCGCGTCCTGCCCTCCATGGCGAGCGGGGAGACGATCTGGGCCCAGGCCTGGTCCGAGCCGGAATCCGGCTCCGACCTCGCCTCCCTGAAGTCCCGGGCCGTGCGCACCGAGGGCGGCTGGCTGCTGTCCGGACAGAAGACCTGGTCCTCCCGGGCCGCCTTCGCCGACCGCGCCTTCGGCATCTTCCGCACCGACCCGGACGCCCCGAAACCGCACCAGGGGCTCACGTACCTGATGTTCGACCTGCGCGCCCCCGGCGTCACCGTGCGGCCCATCGGCCGGCTCGACGGCAAGCCCGCCTTCGCGGAGCTCTTCCTCGACGAGGTCTTCGTACCGGACGCGGACGTGATCGGCGAGCCCGGCCAGGGCTGGCGGATCGCCATGTCGACCACCGGCAACGAGCGCGGGCTCACCCTGCGCGCCCCCGGCCGCTTCCTCGCCGCCGCCGACCGCCTCGTCGGGCTCTGGCGCAGCACCGGCGACCCGGCGGACACCGCGCTCGGCGACCGGGTCGCGGACGCCGTGGTCGGCGCCCGCGCCTACCAGCTGTTCACCTGGGCCAACGCCTCCCGGTTCGCCGCCGGAGAGACCATCGGCGCCGAGTCCAGCCTCAACAAGGTCTTCTGGTCCCAGTACGACATCGCCCTGCACGAGACCGCCCTGGACCTGCTCGGCCCGCACGCGGAGCTCGCCGACGGCGCGTGGGCCGAACCCTGGGTCTTCTCGCTGGCCGGACCCATCTACGCGGGGACCAACGAGATCCAGCGCGACATCATCGCCGAGCGGCTGCTCGGCCTCCCGAAGGGCCGCCGCTGATGCGCTTCCTGCCGACCGAAGAACAGTCGGACTTCGCCCGCAGCCTGCACGGCCTGCTCGGCGCCTCGGACGTCCCGGCGGCCGTACGGGCCTGGGGCGCGGGCGACCACGCCCCCGGCCGGGCCCTGTGGACACGGCTCGCCGGGACCAGCCTGTTCGCCCTCGCCGTCGACGAGGCGTACGACGGGGTGGGCCCGCTCCCGCTGGAACTGTCGCTCGGCTTCGTGGAGCTGGGCCGCGCCGGAGTGCCGGGCCCGGCGGTGGAGACGGCCGCCGCCGCCGTCCTCCTCTCACGGCTCGGGGACGAGGCCCTCGCCAAGCGGTTCCTGCCCGGCCTCGCGGCGGGGGAGACCTCGGCCACGCTGACCCTCCCGGGCGCGGGACCGTACGCGCTGGACGCGGACGCGGCGACGCACCTGTTCACCGTGTCGCCGGCCGGGGAACTGCGCCTGGCCGGCCCCGGCCCGCTCCTGGCCTCCACCGACCCCGCCCGGCGCCTCTGCCTCCCGGAGGGCGGCGGCGAACTCCTGGCGGCCGGCCCGCACGTCACCGCGGCGGCCGCCGCCGCCGGAGACTGGGCACGGCTGCTGACGGCGGCCCAGTGCCTGGGCACCGGCGAGGCCCTGCTCGCCCGCACGGTGGAGTACGCCAAGCAGCGCACTCAGTTCGGCACCGCGATCGGCGGCTTCCAGGCGGTCAAGCACCGGCTCGCCGACACCCTGCTCGGCCTGGAGTTCGCCCGGCCGCTGCTGTGGGCGGCCGCCCTCTCCCTCGCCCCCGAGGAGGTCGCGGCGGCGAAGCTGACCGCGGGCGAGGCGGCGTACGCGGCGGCCATGACGGCCCTCCAGCTGCACGGCGCCGTCGGCTACACCGAGGAGCTCGACCTCTCGCTGTGGCTGCGCAAGGCCCGCCCGCTGCGCGACGCCTGGGGCACGCCGGCCCAGTGCCGGGCGGCGGTCCTCCAGGGGCTCGCGCGGTAGGTGCGGTAGGTACGGGGCGGGGCCGGTGTCCACCGCGGCGGACCCCGCCCGCCCGGGACCCCGTCCTGACAGGCCGTAGGCCCGGCCGGCTACGCCGCGCGGACCAGGCCGGCCTCGTGGGCCAGGATCGCGGCCTGGGTCCGGTTCGAGAGGTCCAGCTGCGTCAGGATCCGCGACACGTACGTCTTCACGCTCGCCGGTGACAGGTGCAGCGCCTGCGCTATCTGCTGGTTCGTACGGCCCTCGCCGACCAGCGCGAGGACGTCCCGTTCGCCGGGGGAGAGGGTGGAGAGCTGCTCGGTGTGGTCGGGGGTGCCGGTCCGGGTGTCCGCCCGCTCCAGCAGGGCCCGCATCACTCCGGGGGCCAGCGCGCTGCCGCCCGCCGCGACCGTGCGGATGCCGGCGAAGAGCTCCTCGGGGCGCAGGTCCTTCAACAGGAAGCCGGCCGCCCCCGCCCGCAGCGCGTCCAGGACCAGGTCGTCCGCCGTGTAGCCGGTGAGGACCAGGACCCGCGGCGGGTCCGGCAGCCGCAGCAGCCGCAGGGTCGCCTCCAGGCCGTCGACCCTCGGCATGACCAGGTCCATCAGCACCACGTCCGGCCGGTGCGTGCGCGCCAGCGGCACGGCCTCGGCCCCGTCGGCGGCCTCCGCGACCACCTCGATGCCGGGCGCGCTCCCCAGCAGGGTCACCAGCCCCGACCGTATGAGGCTCTGGTCGTCGACCACCATCACCCGGATCGCCATGTGACCCACCTCCCCTGAATCCCCGTCTCATCCCGGACATTACCGGCATATCGGGACCTCGGTCCCCACAACCCTCGCTCCCCAGTCCCCTTTTGCCGCCCCGCTTGTCCTCTTTAGGCGACTTCGGAGACCCCCTCTCCTCCCGGACGGTGGTGACCGAGGCCGAACGCACCGCCGCTCCATCCGCTCCACCGTCTCCACCCGATGCGCCGGCCTCGCCATGTCCCCGACGTCAGGAACCCCGCATGTCTCTCCCCTCTGCCCGCACCTTCGCCGGTCTCGTCGTCGCCGGCATCGCCGCCCCCGCCGCCGTGGGTCTCGTGGCACAGCCCGCGTCCGCCGCGTCGGTCGGCACGTGGGACAAGGTCGCCCAGTGCGAGTCCACCGGAAACTGGAGCATCAGTACCGGCAACGGCTACTACGGCGGCCTCCAGTTCTCCTCCGCCACGTGGGCGGAGTTCGGCGGCAAGCGGTACGCCCCGCAGGCCGACCGGGCCACCAAGGCGCAGCAGATCGCCGTCGCCGAGAAGGTCCTCGCGACCCAGGGCCCGGGCGCCTGGCCCGCCTGCGGCAAGCTCGCCGGCCTCCAGCGCGGCGGCCCGGCCCCCGAGGCGCCCAAGGCCCCCGCGGCCCCCAAGGCTCCCGCCGAGGGCACCGGCGCCTCCGCCGCCGGGAAGGCCTACAGCGTCGTCAGCGGCGACACCCTCGGCACGATCGGCTCCAAGCTGGGCATCGGCTGGCAGAAGCTGTACACCGACAACCGCTCCGTGATCGGTTCCGACCCGAACATGATCATCCCGGGCCAGCGCCTCGCGTACGGCTCCGGCTCCGGCGGCGGCTCCGACGCCCCCGCCGCACCGAAGCCCTCGAACTCCTCGAAGAGCGCCGGCGTCCTGCCCGTCTCCGGCGCCACCGTCTCCGCGCGATACCACCAGTCGGGCGGTTGGGCGGCCGGCCACCACACCGGCATCGACTTCGCGGTGTCCACCGGCACCCCGGTCAAGGCCGCCGCCGCCGGCACCGTCGTGTCCTCCGGCCGGCAGGGCGCCTACGGCAACGCCGTCGTCATCAAGCACGACGACGGCCGCCACACCCTCTCCGCCCACCTGTCCTCCGCGACCGCCTCCGCGGGCGAGCGCGTCCTGGCCGGCGAGCAGATCGGCCGGTCCGGCAACACCGGCAACTCCACCGGCCCGCACCTCCACTTCGAGGTCCGCTCCAGCAACAGCTACGGCGCCGACGTCAATCCCGTCACCTGGCTGAACGGCCTCGGCGTCTCCCTGTAGACACCGAGCCGGACCATCGGTGCGGCGTCCCCCCGGGATGCCCCTTCGGCGGAAGGCGGGCAACCTGGGGGGACGTTGTGACGCGCTTCGCGTCATTCATGTGCCCATGGGGGGGTGGTGGAGCCGTGCAGGCTGTGCCCGGTCGCGCCGGACAGCTCCTGGAACGCGGGCTGCGCACCCTGACCGGGGAGAGCGGCGGAGCGCCCGACCCGGTGCGCGCCCGCCGCACCGACATCTGCCTCGCCCTCCTGTGCGGGCTGCTCACCACCCTCAACCTCCACGACGTCCACCGCTTCGGCCTCGTCAGCGACTACCCCACGAGCCTGGCCGCCGGCTGGCTCGCGGCCGCCTCCCTGCTCTGGCGCCGCTCCCGCCCCTGGCTCCCGGCCCTCGTGGCCACCGCCGCGACCGTCGTCTCGGACGACCGCGGCCCCCTCGTCTTCGCCGCCTACGCCCTGGCCGCGTACGGCCGCGCCCACCGCTGGGGCGGGGTCCTGCTGATGGCCGTCGCCTACGCCGCCACCCGCGACCTCTTCCTGCCGCTCGGGTACGCCGGGCGCGACCCCGCCTCCTTCGTGCTCGGCTCCGTCCTCGTGCCCGCGCTGTACGGGGAGACGGTGCGGCGCAACCGGCGCGTCATGGCCGCGCTGCGCGAGCGGGCCCGCCAGGCCCACGCCGCCGTGGACCAGGCGGCCGACCTGGCCGTCGTACAGGAGCGCACCCGTTTGGCCCAGCGCACCCACGACGGCCTCGGCCACCGCCTCACCGCCCTCACGATGCAGGCCGCCGCCCTGCGCCTGGACGCCGGGGCCGACCCCCGCGTGCGGGAGGGGGCCGCGGCCGTGGAGGAATCGGCCCGGGCCGCGATGGCGGAGGTCAGGGAGGTGCTGGACATGCTCACCGACCCCGCGGGCAGCCGGTCCCACACCTCGCCCGTGGACGTCGGCCGCTTCCTCGGCTCCCTGGCGCGGAACATGCGGGCCACCGGCATGGAGATCACCCACCACACGCAGCCCGGCCTCGGGGCCTTCCCGGCGGCCGACGGGCGGCTGCTGCTGCGGATCGCCCGCGAGGGGCTCACCAACGCCGCGAAGTACGCCCCCGGCTCCGCCGTTCGGATGAATCTGTACACCGGGGACGGGGAGGTTCGCCTGGATGTGGTGAACACCGCGCCCGAGGGGGAACGGATCGTCCTCGACTCAGGCGGGATGGGCATTCCGGGGCTCCGGGCGGCCCTCGCGGAGGTGGGCGGCAGACTGCGCTCCGGGCCCGGTCGGGACGGAGGTCACATGCTCGCCGCGACACTCCCCGACCGACGTGTGCTAGCTTAGAGCTCGTTGCAGTTGTGGTACCCATGAACTTTATGTGCGCCTGACGGGAATGCTCCGACAGGCGCTTTTATTGTTTTGCCGGAATCTCCGGATGGGGCCCTTTGCCGCCTATTCAGGAGATTCAAAAATGGCACTTGGCACCGTGAAGTGGTTCAACTCGGAAAAGGGCTTCGGCTTCATCGAGCAGGACGGTGGCGGCCCGGACGTCTTCGCCCACTACTCGAACATCGCCACCCAGGGCTTCCGTGAGCTCAACGAGGGCCAGCGCGTGTCCTTCGACGTCACCCAGGGTCAGAAGGGCCCGCAGGCCGAGAACATCCTGCCTGCCTGACGTATTCAGCACGCCGGGGTCCGCACCGAGTAGGTGCGGGCCCCGGCTTGTCTGCTGTTTCGACCTGTTTGTAGCTTTTGTACGCAGTACCTGCCGGTTTCAGGAGGGCTTTCTCGCATGACCAGCTCCAGCTCCGCACGACCCAGCCGCCGCCCCACCCGGGGCCGAGGTGCGGCCCAGGGACGTCCGAAGGCTGGCGCGGGACGGCAGAAGTCCGCCCCCGTAGCCAGGCCCCAAGAATTCACCATGCCCGAACCGCTCACCCCGGCGCTGCCGCCGGTGGTCGCGTTCGAGGACATGGACATGCCCGAGGCGCTGCTGAAGACCCTCGCCGCCCAGGGCGTCACCGAGCCGTTCCCGATCCAGGCCGCGACCATCCCGAACTCCCTCGTCGGCCGCGACCTGCTCGGCCGCGGCCGCACCGGCTCCGGCAAGACGCTGGCCTTCGGCCTGGCGCTGCTGGCCCGGACCGCCGGCCGCCGCGCGCAGCCGAAGCAGCCGCTCGCCCTGGTCCTCGTACCGACCCGTGAGCTCGCGCAGCAGGTGACCGACGCGATGGCCCCGTACGCCACGGCCGTCAACCTGCGCATCACGACCGTCGTCGGCGGCATGTCGATCAACCGGCAGTCCGGCGCCCTGCGCCGCGGCGCCGAGGTGCTCGTCGCCACCCCCGGCCGTCTGAAGGACCTCATCGAGCGCGGTGACGCCGACCTCTCGCAGGTCTCCATCACGGTCCTCGACGAGGCCGACCAGATGACCGACATGGGCTTCATGCCGCAGGTCACCGCCCTGCTCAAGCAGGTCGAGCCCGAGGGCCAGACCATGCTGTTCTCGGCGACCCTCGACAAGAACATCGACAAGCTCGTCAAGATGTTCCTGCACGACCCGGTCGCCTTCTCCGTCGACCCGTCCGCCGGTGCGGTCAGCACGATGGAGCACCACGTCCTGTACGTCATGGACGAGACCGACAAGAAGGCCGTGGCCACGCGTATAGCCGCTCGCGACGGCCGGGTGATCATGTTCGTCGACACCAAGCGCGGCGTCGACCGCATGGTCAAGAAGCTCCTCGCCGACGGTGTCCGCGCCTCCGGCCTGCACGGCGGCCGCTCGCAGCCGCAGCGCAACCGGACCCTCGACTGGTTCAAGACGGGCGAGGTCACCGCACTGGTCGCCACCAACGTGGCCGCCCGCGGCATCCACATCGACGACCTCGACCTCGTCGTCAACGTGGACCCGCCGGTCGACCACAAGGACTACCTGCACCGCGGCGGCCGTACCGCCCGCGCCGGCGAGTCCGGCAGCGTCGTCACCCTGGTCCTGCCGGACCAGAAGCGCGACATGACCCGCCTGATGTCGGACGCGGGGATCTCCCCGCGCACCGCGCAGATCAAGTCCTCCGACGAGGAACTGGTCCGCATCACCGGCGCCAAGGAGCCCTCGGGCATCCCGGTCGTCATGGACGTGCCGCAGGCCACCCCGCCGCGCCAGCGCTCCGCCGGCCAGGCCGGCGGCGGCTCGGGCTCCGGCCAGCGCCGCCGCTCGGGCGGTGCGCGTACGGGTTCCGGCACGGGCGCGGCTCCGGCCGCCGGTGGCGGCCGCGGCCGCCGTACCGGCGGCGCGGGCGCGGCCGGCGGCCAGGCTCCGGCTTCCGGTTCGGGCCAGGCCCGCCGCGGCCAGGGCGGCCAGGGCGCGGCCGCGGGCGGCTCCGGCGAGCGCGGCCGGCGCACCGGGGGCGCCGCCTCCGGCGGCGCTGCCGCCGCGTCCGCCCGCAGCCGGGTGGGTGCCGCGGGCCAGGCCCGCCGCCGTTCCGCCTGACCGTCACGACGTACCGACCACCGCGCCGGGCAGCACTTCGCGTGCTGCCCGGCGCGGTGCTGTGTCCGGCGGCCTCCTGGTGGCGGCCACCGGACTACCGGATCACCGGACCAGCTTGTTCTGGAGCTTCGCCAGCGTCCGCAGGTCCAGGCCGAGGCCGTCCGTCAGGTAGCCGTAGAAGCTGCCGTAGTCGGCCTCCATCTGATCCGTCGCGGAGTCCAGGTAGTCCTGGCGGACCTCCTGGAGCGGGATCAGCAGGTCCGGGTTCTGCATCCGCCCGGACTGCTTGAGACCCGCCCGCACCTGGGCGTCGTACGCCCCGCGGAAGGTGTTCGAGGCCAGGTAGTCGCGCTCGGCGGTGTCCTGTGGGACGGCCAGGGCGCGCAGCAGGACGTAGCTCATCCAGCCCGTCCGGTCCTTGCCCGAGGTGCAGTGGTACAGGATCGGACCCTGCTTGCCGTCGGCGATCTCGCGCAGGGTGGTCGCGAACTGCGCCCGGTTCTCGGGGTTGGTCACGAACGCGCGGTAGATGTCGCGCATGTACGCCTCGGCGCGGCCGCCGCCGAGCATCTGCTCCTGCTTCACGGGGTCGCCGCTGCCTATCGCGCCGACCAGGGTCCCGTACAGGCCGAGGTCGTTGACCGGGCGGGCGGTGGAGGCCAGTCCGGCGGGCAGCTTGTCGGCGCCGTCGTACTGGACCTCCATCGGGATGCGGAAGTCGACGACCTTCGTGAGGCCGAGACCGGCGACGGCGGTGATGTCGGAGGCGGTCAGCTTGCCCAGTGCGTCGGAGCGGTAGACCAGGCCCTGGCGGACCTTTCCGCCGGTCCAGGTGCGGTAGCCGCCCAGGTCGCGGACGTTGACCGCGCCCTGGAGGGGGATCTGGCGGATCGTTTCCGCCGACTGCTGGTGCTGGTGGTGACGTGCGGGGGAGGCGCTGCTGGCCGGCGCGGCGTACGCGGTGGCGGGCAGGGTCCCGAGGGCTAGGGCGGAGGCGAGCACCGCGGTCGCCAGACGGATTCTTGCACGGCTCATCTGGGGCAACTCCTGTAACGGAGAAGGGGAATCACCCTGGTGGTGGCAGGGTGCCGGACGGGTGCGGGGGGATGAGGTGGGGGAGTGTGAGGCCGTGCAGTCCTTCCAGCACGGCGTGGGCCTCGGCCATGACGCGGGTGACGAGCTCCGCACAGGACGGCAGATCCTCGATCACGCCGGCGACCTGGCCCGATGCCATGACGCCGAGGTCCGTACGGCCCTCGACCATGGACGCCTTGAGGAGCATGGGGGTGTTCGCGGCGAGCAGCACCTGGCTCCAGGACAGGTCCTTGCCGTGTTTCATCGCGAGGCCGTCGCGGACCATCTGCGGCCACGACAGGCCCGAGAGCTTCTTGAAGCCGGCCGCGTGCCGCACGGCCTTGGCCAGCGCCCGCGCCCGGCCCGACCGCTCCAGGGAGGCGACGAGCTCGCTGCGCAGCATCCGGTGCGGGAGCCCGTCGACGGCCGTCGTGACGGTGACGTCCTTGACGCCGGCCTTCAGGTACTCGGCCTTGACGGCGTCCGGGACGGTCGAGTCGGAGGTGAGCAGGAACCGGGTGCCCATGGCGATGCCGGCGGCCCCGTAGGCCAGCGCCGCGATGAGTCCGCGGCCGTCGCTGAAGCCGCCCGCCGCGATCACCGGGATGTCCACCGCGTCCACCACCTGCGGAAGCAGCACGGTCGTGGCCACGTCACCGGTGTGCCCGCCGCCCTCGCCGCCCTGAACGATCACCGCGTCCGCGCCCCACGCCGCGACCTTCTCGGCGTGTCGGCGGGCCCCGATCGAGGGGATCACGACCACCCCGGCGTCCTTGAGCCGCGCGATCAGCTCCTTGGACGGGGCGAGCGCGAACGACGCCACCCGCACCCCCTCGTCGATGATCAGCTGGGCGCGCTCGGCCGCGTCCCCGGCGTCCGCCCGCAGGTTGACCCCGAACGGGGCGTCCGTACGGGACTTGACCTCGTGGACCGCGGAGCGCAGCTGGTCCATCGTCATCGTCGCCGAGGCCAGGATGCCGAGCGCCCCCGCTTCGGCCGCCGCCGTCACCAGGCGCGGACCCGCCACCCAGCCCATGCCCGTCTGCACGATCGGATGCCGGACCCCGACCAGCTTGGTGAATGCCGTCTCCATCGGATCAGACCCGCACTTCCCGGTCGCGCAGCCCCTTGGGGTCGATGACCTCGCGGATCAGCCGCAGCTCCTCGGCGCTCGGCTCCCGCGTGTACGGGACCTCCTCGGCCACGGCCAGCTCGAAGCCGGTGGCCGCCCGGACCTGCTCCACCGTGACGCCCGGGTGCAGGGAGGCCAGGCGCATCGAGCGGTCCGGGCCGCCGAAGTCGAAGACCCCGAGATCGCTGACCACCCGGGGGAGCCGGTGGAAGCGGGTCACCCCGGCCGCCTCGGCACGGTCGTGGCCCACGCCGCTCACCATGTCGACGCGCTCGACGAAGACCCGGGTGGAGTGCTTGGGGATCCAGTAGCTCACCGGGTTGTTCAGGGTGTTCACGGGCGCGCCGCGGACCCCGAGGAGCTGGCGGGCCGGCCGCTCCCAGTCGCCGATGCAGGAGATGTTCTGGTTGCCGAACCGGTCGATCTGGCTGGCGCCCATCATCACGTGCCGGTGTCCGCCGGTGACCATGGTCAGGTGGCGGCGGTACGGGAGCCAGCCCTCGGCCGTCCCGTCGAGCCCGACCAGCATGGCCTCGCCGTCGGTCAGCAGCAGGTCGGGGGAGAAGGTCCGCTTCGCCAGCCGGGCCCCGAAGGAGGGCACCAGGCCCATCGGGCTGGCCAGCACCTCGCCGTTGTCGCGCCAGGCCTCGGCGCAGGCGATCACGCAGTATTCGGCGCGGGTGGCGGTGTGCGTCGGCGTGCTGCTCGGCGTGCTGCTCGGCGTGGTGCTCACTTCTGCTCCTCGTGCCAGGCCTGGACGGCCGACTGGTAGGCGTGCTCGCTGCCGCCGGAGAGGAAGCGCCCGGCGAACTCGGGCCAGGGGGTGGTCGCGTACAGCTTCTGGAAGGCCTCGTCCCGGCCGTAGTCGGGGGCGCAGGAGGTGAAGTGGGCCCCGTTCGGGGTCTCCACGACCCCGGTCACCGAGTGGCGGCTGACCAGGAGGGACTGCGGGGGCCCGGCCTTGGAGAGCTCGGCGGTCTCGACGAGCTGCTCGCACGAGACGTACGCGGTGTCGGCGGCCTCGCAGAACAGGTCGTCGAAGTACGGGTCCGGGCCCAGGTACTGGGCGTTGCCGTGCCGGTCGGCGCGGTTGAGGTGGACCAGGGCCGCGTCCATGCGCAGGGCGGGGACGGCGACGAACTCCTCGCCGTCGGCGTAGGGCGAGGTCACGGTGCGCAGCTCGGGATTGACGCGCATGACGTCGGAGCCGAGGCCGGCGCGGACGGGGAGGAAGGACAGCCGGTTGGCGGCGGCGTGCAGGCCCCACATGAACATGGCCTCGTCGAGCTCGGTGAGGGGGAAGGCGCCGCTCTCGCGGGCGGCCCGGTAGTGCGGCTCCAGGGGGATGGAGTCGAGGGTGACGAAGGGCGTGACCAGCTTGGCGATCTTCCCGGCGGCGGCGAGCAGCCCGACGTCGGGGCCGCCGTAGGAGACCACGGTGAGATCGGTGACCTCGGAGCGCAGCAGGGCGCGGACCAGGGCCATGGGCTTGCGCCGCGAACCCCAGCCGCCGATGCCCACGGTCATCCCGCTGCGCAGCCGTCCGGCCACCTCGTCGGCGGTCATCGTCTTGTCGCTCTGGCCGGTCATGCCGGTCCCTCCTTGCCGAAGGTGTCGCGGACCCGGTCGGCGACCCCGCTGAGATTGGCCTCGAAGGTGAAGCCCTGTTCGAAGCGGTAGCTGCGGCGCACGTCCACCGGGTCGATGCCGTTGATGGCCGCCTTGGCGAGCCGGATGAGGTAGCCGTCCTTCTTGGCGATCTCGGCGGCCAGCTCCAGGGCCGCCGCCCGCAGTTCCCCGCGCGGGACCACCTTCCACACCGAGCCGTGGGCGTGCAGTTCGGCGGCGGTGGCGGTGCGCGAGGTGTAGTAGAGGGTGCGCATCAGGTGCTGCGGGACGAGCCGGGCCAGGTGGGTGGCGGCCCCGAGGGCGCCCCGGTCCAGCTCCGGCAGTCCGAAGGTCGCGTCGTCGGAGGCGACGATGGCGTCGGCGTTGCCGACGAGGCCGATCCCGCCGCCGAGGCAGAAGCCGTTCACGGCGGCCACGACCGGCACCTCGCACTCGTACACGGCGGCGAAGGCCTCGTAGCAGCCCCGGTTGGCGCCGATGAGCGAGGCGTGCCCGGTGTCGCGCTGCATCTCCTTGATGTCGACGCCGGCGTTGAAGCCGCGGCCTTCGGCGGCGAGGACCACGCACCTGACCTCGGGGTCCCGGCCGGCCGCGCGCAGGGCGTCGGCGAGGTCGTACCAGCCCTGCACGGGGAGCGCGTTGACGGGCGGGAAGTCGACTGTGACGAGTGCGATGCCCTTGTCGGGGCTTGAGGTGGAGACACCCATGAGCGGATCAGCTACCTTTCCACCAAACATTTGTTAGGTGAGGAAGGTAGCAGCCGATGGAGCTCAACGGGAGGGTTGTCGTCGTCACCGGCGGAACCCGGGGCGTCGGCGCCGGGATCGCGCGGTCGTTCCTCGCGGCGGGCGCCCAAGTCGTCGTCTGCGCGCGGCGGCCGCCGACGCAACCGGTCGAGGTGGAGGGCCGTTCCGCGTCCTACGCCGCCCTCGACCTGCGCAACCCCGCCGCCGTACAGGACTTCTTCGCGTCGGTCGCCCGGCGCCACGGACGCCTCGACTGCCTGGTCAACAACGCCGGCGGAACCCCGTACCGGCTGCTGGGGGAGGGCGAGGCGGAACGCCACGCGCGGGTCGTCGAGCTGAACCTGATCGCCCCGATAACCGCCTCGCTCGCCGCCCGCCCCTGGCTGCGGGAGGCGCGGGGCTCGGGCGTGATGATCGGCAGCGTCAGCGGGACCCGGCCCTCGCCGGGGACGGCGGCCTACGGGGCCGCGAAGGCGGGCCTGGAGAACCTGGCCCGCTCCATGGCCGTCGAGTGGGCCCCCGAGGTACGGGTCAACTCGCTGGTCCTGGGCATGGTGCGGACCGAGCTCTCGCACCTGCACTACGGCGACGAGAGCGGCATCGCGGCGGTCGGCGCGACCGTCCCGCTGGGACGGCTGGCCGAACCCTCGGACGTGGGCGACGCGGCGGTCTTCCTGGCCTCGGACCGGGCGCGGTACGTGAGCGGCGCGAGCCTGCTCGTGCACGGGGGCGGCGAGCGCCCGGCGTTTTTGGACGCGGCAACGGTGAACAAGGCGAACCAGACGAACCAGACGAACCAGACGAACCAGACGAACAAGGCGAACGAGGAGAGCTGACATGGGACTTGCCGAAGGCCGTGTGGTCATCGTGACGGGCGCCGGACGCGGACTGGGCCGGGCCCACGCGCTGGCCTTCGCCGCGGAGGGGGCCCGGGTCGTGGTCAACGACCTGGGAGTCGCACTGGACGGGCTCCCCGCGGCGGACAGCCCGGCGGCGCTCGTGGCCGACGAGATCCGGGCGGCCGGCGGGGAGGCGGTCGCGCACGGCGGGGACATCGCCACCTCGGACGGCGCGGCCTCCCTGGTCGAGACGGCCGTCTCGACGTTCGGGCGGCTGGACACCCTGGTCAACAACGCGGGGTTCCTGCGCGACCGGATGCTCGTGAACCTGGACGAGGACGACTGGGACGCGGTGATGCGGGTGCACCTCAAGGGGCACTTCCTGCCGCTGAAGCACGCGGCGGCCCACTGGCGGGCGGAGGCGAAGGAGGGCCGCCAGGTGGCCGCGCGGGTGATCAACACCTCTTCGGGGGCCGGGCTGCTGGGCTCGGTCGGCCAGGGCAACTACAGCGCGGCCAAGGCGGGCATCCTCGGCATGACCCTGGTCGCGGCGGCTGAGATGGGCCGCTACGGCGTCCAGGTCAACGCGATCGCCCCGGCCGCGCGCACCCGGATGACCGAGCAGGCCTTCGCGGACACCATGGCCGCCCCGCAGGCCGGGGCCTTCGACGCGATGGCCCCGGAGAACGTGTCCCCGCTCGTGGTGTGGCTGGGCTCGGACGCCTCGGCCGGGGTCACGGGCCGGGTCTTCGAGGCGGAGGGCGGCCGCATCACGGTGATGGAGGGCTGGCGGCCGGGTCGGACGGCGGACCGGGGCGCGCGGTGGACTCCGTCGGAGGCGGGGGGGGCGGCGGCGAAGCTGCTCGCCGACTCGGAGCGGCCGCAACCGGTGTACGGGGCCCGCTGACCGGGGCCGTCCGGCGGGCCCGGCCCCCGATGCCCGGCCCCCGATACCCGGCCCCGCGCCGGCCGCGTGTGAGAGCGGCCGGCGCGGGGCCGTTCTCCGTCAGCGCGTCGCGGGCTTCGGGGCGGGGGCCGCCGGGACCACATCGAAGTCGTACTCGTGGATCGTCCGCGCGAAGCCGCAGACGCCGTCCTTGCCGGCGTACCGGCCGTAGTCGAAGGCGAACCCCAGCCCGGCCTTGGACTTCGCATCGGCCCTGACGCGCATCCTGACGTCGGCTCGGGCGCCGGGCTTCAGGACCCCGCCGATCGTGGCGAACTTCGAGGCGTGGGGCATCGTCCGCCACTTCTTCGCGGCCTTGTCGTACCACTGCGTCGTGATCTTGAGCTCCGCGTACGTGTCGTACGCGGAGGCCGAGGCGTCCACGTTCGCGCCCACCGCCTTCAGCGGCGCCTTGGAGGTGTTGACCGAACGGAACGTGAAGGTGGACCAGGTCCCCGCGACGAGCCGGGTCGGGAAGCCCACCAGCTCGGAGGTGCTGCGCTCATCGGCCAGCGTCCACCCCGTGCAGGTGGCGAAGGGATCGGCGGCGACGGGAGCCGGCGCGGGCGGCTCGGCGGCGCTCGCGGCGGGCGCCGCGATCAGGAGGGCAGGTGCCACGACGGTCGTCGCGGCCAGGGTCGCCAGGGTGCGGCGGAGGTGGTTCATGGAACTCTTCCGGTTCTTCGGATTCTGCGGTCTGCGGGCGCGTCGCGCGCACCGCATCTAAGAGCCCCGAACCGCCCCGAAGGTTGCCCGGAGCAAACGGATTGCTCCGGATTCCTTTCCCGGCGGCCTTTCCCGGTGACCGGGAAAACGGCCTCCCGGCGCCGGAGGCGGTCCGTCTAGCCTCGCCGCACCGAATCCGCCCCTCCCCGCAAGGAGCGCACATGCTCTCGGACCGCCACCGGCTCCGCGTCGCTGAACTGCTGCGGTCCGCCGAGCACGGGCGGACCCCGGTCGCTCCGCTCAGCACCCGCTTCCCCGGCATCGACACCGAGGACGCGTACGAGATCCAGCTCCTCAACATCCGCCACCGCTGCGCGAACGGAGAGCGGATCACCGGCCACAAGGTCGGCCTGTCCTCCCCGGTCATGCAGGCCATGATGGGCGTCGACGAGCCCGACTACGGGCACCTGCTGGACGCGATGGAGCTGCGCCAGGACACCCCGGTCCCCACCGCCGCGTACTGCGCGCCGCGCGTCGAGGTCGAGATCGGCTTCGTGCTCGGCGCCGACCTCCCCGGCGAGGGCTGCACGACCGCCGACGTACTGGCCGCGACCGAGCGGGTCGTCCCCGCCCTGGAGCTCATCGACAGCCGGATCGCCGACTGGCGCATCGCCATCGCCGACACCATCGCCGACAACGCCTCCTCCGCCGGATACGCCATCGGGGAGGGACGCGACCCCCGCGAGCTCGACCTGAAGGCCGTCGAAGCCACCCTGACCTGCGGCGCGGACACCCTGGCGCGCGGCCGCGGCGACGCCGTCCTGGGGGACCCCGCCGCCTCCGTCGCCTGGCTCGCGCGCACCGTCGCCCGCTTCGGGGTCGGGCTGCGCAAGGGCCACCTCATCCTGCCCGGGTCCTGCACCCGCGCCGTGGACGTGGCCGCCGGGCGGACGTACACCGCCGAATTCACCGGGCTTGGCCCGGTGTCGCTCTCCTTCTCCTGAAGCTCTGAGGTGATCACGATCAAGACGAAAGCGACCGCCGCCATCGTCGGCTCCGGGAACATCGGAACCGACCTGCTCTACAAGCTCCAACGCTCCCCGTACATCGAGCCCCGCTGGATGATCGGCGTGGACCCCGACAGCGAGGGCCTCGCCCGCGCCCGCCGCGCCGGACTCGACGCCTCCCACGAGGGCGTCGACTGGCTGCTCGGGCAGGACGAGCTCCCCGACCTGGTCTTCGAGGCCACCTCCGCCTCCGTGCACCGGGCCAACGCCCCGCGCTACGCCGAACTCGGCATCAAGGCCGTCGACCTGACCCCCGCCGCCGTCGGCCCCGCCGTCATCCCGCCCGCGAACCTGACCGCCCACCTCGACCGGGCCAACGTCAACATGATCACCTGCGGCGGCCAGGCCACCATCCCCATGGTGTACGCCGTCTCCCGCGTGGTCCCCGTCGCCTACGCCGAGATCGTCGCCTCGGTGGCCTCCGTCTCGGCCGGCCCCGGCACCCGCGCCAACATCGACGAGTTCACGCGCACCACCGCCCGCGGCATCGAGGAGATCGGCGGCGCCGCCCGCGGCAAGGCCGTCATCATCCTCAACCCCGCCGACCCGCCGGTCATCATGCGCGACACCGTCTTCTGCGCGATCCCCGCCGACGCCGACCGGGGCGCCATCGCCGCCTCCGTCCAGCGCGTCGCCGCGGAGGTGGCCGCGTACGTACCCGGCTACCGGCTGTGCGCCGAGCCGCAGTTCGACGACCCCGACCCGCTGGGCGGCGGCACGGCCCGGGTCGCGATCTTCCTGGAGGTGGAGGGCGCCGGCGACTACTTGCCGCCCTACGCCGGAAACCTCGACATCATGACCGCCGCCGCCGCCAAGGTCGGCGAGGAGTTCGCGAAGGGAATGCTCGCGTGAGCACACGCACGACGTACTCCGACACCCTCGACATCCGCGTCACCGACTCCTCGCTGCGCGACGGATCGCACGCCAAGCGCCACCAGTTCACGGGGGAGGACGTCCGGTCGGTCGTCGCGGCCCTCGACGACGCCGGGGTCCCCGTCATCGAGGTCACCCACGGGGACGGCCTCGGCGGCTCCTCCTTCACCTACGGCTTCTCCAAGACCCCGGAACAGGAACTCATCAAGATCGCCGCCGACACGGCGGTGAACGCGAAGATCGCCTTCCTGATGCTGCCGGGCCTCGGCGTGAAGGACGACATCCGCGCCGCGCACGCGGGCGGCGGGCAGATCTGCCGGATCGCCACCCACTGCACCGAGGCCGACATCTCCGTCCAGCACTTCGGGCTGGCCCGCGCGACGGGCCTGGAGACCGTCGGATTCCTGATGATGGCCCACTCCACCACCCCCGAGAACCTCGCCCGCCAGGCCCGGATCATGGCCGACGCCGGCTGCCAGTGCGTGTACGTCGTCGACTCCGCGGGCGCCATGGTCATGGACGAGGTCACCGACCGGGTCGCCGCGCTCGTCGCCGAACTCGGCGACGACGCGCAGGTCGGCTTCCACGGACACGAGAACCTCGGCCTGGGCGTGGGCAACTCCGTCGCCGCCGTCCGGGCCGGCGCGCTCCAGATCGACGGCTCGACCCGCCGCCTCGGCGCGGGCGCCGGCAACACGCCCGTCGAGGCCTTCGCCGCCGTCTGCCTGAAGATGGGCATCCGCACCGGCATCGACGTCCTGAAGATCATCGACGCGGCCGAGGACGTGGTCCGCCCCGTCATGGACGAGGAGTGCCGGCTGGACCGCATGGCCCTGCTCATGGGCCACGCCGGCGTCTACTCCAGCTTCCTGCGGCACGCCTACCGGCAGGCCGGGCGCTACGGGGTCTCCGGCGCGCGGATCCTGCTGCGCGCGGGCGAACGCCGCCTCGTCGGCGGCCAGGAGGACCAGCTCATCGACATCGCCGTCGAACTCGCGGCCGAAGCCGCGCGAAGCGTCGGCGCGCCCGACCGCGCACCGCACGACACCACAACGAAGTGGAGGGCCACCACGTGACCGCGATCGAAGAAGAACCCCGTGTCATCGAAGCGGCGGCCGCGCCGACCCGGTTCGCCCGCGGCTGGCACTGCCTGGGACTCGCCTCCTCCTTCAAGGACGGCGCCCCGCACGAGGTCGAGGCCTTCGGGACCAAGCTCGTCGTCTTCCAGGGCGCCGACAGCGCGGAGCTCGCCGTCCTGAACGCCCACTGCCCCCACATGGGCGGCAACCTCGCCCACGGCACCGTCAAGGGCGACACCGTCGCCTGCCCCTTCCACGACTGGCGCTGGTCCGGCGACGGCCGCTGCGCCGCCGTCCCCTACGCCCGCCGCGTCCCGCCGCGCGCCAGGACCCGCGCCTGGACGGCCCTGGAGCAGAGCGGCCAGCTCTACGTCTGGCACGACCCCGAGGGCAACCCGCCCCCGCCCGAGGTCGCGATCCCCGTCATCGAGGGCGTCGGCGACCCCGAGTGGAGCGACTGGAGCTGGAACTCCCTGCGCGTCGAGAACTCCAACTGCCGCGAGATCGTCGACAACGTCGTCGACATGGCGCACTTCTACTACGTGCACTACGCCTTCCCGCACTACTTCAAGAACGTCTTCGACGGGCACGTCGCCACCCAGTACATGGAGTCCACCCCGCGCGGCGACGTCGACCTCGGCACCCTCTCCACCGGTGGCGGCCTGCGCTCGGACGCCTCGTACCACGGCCCCTCGTACATGATCGACCGGCTGTGGAGCGACGTCGGCGCAGGCGTCGAGCTCGAATCCGTCCTCGTCAACTGCCACTACCCGATCGACGAGAACAGCTTCGTGCTGATGTACGGGGCCATCGTCAAGAAGCTCCCCGGCATGAGCGACGAGCAGGCCGCCGAGGCGGCCCGGCTCACCTCCGAGGGCCTGGCCGTCGGCTTCGAGCAGGACGTCGATATCTGGAAGAACAAGACCCGCATCGACAACCCCCTGCTCACCGAGGAGGACGGCCCGGTCTACCAGCTCCGCCGCTGGTACGAGCAGTTCTACGTAGACGCCGCCGACGTCAAGGACGAGATGGTCCGACGCTTCGAGTTCGAGATCGACACCACCCGGGCCACCGCGGCCTGGAAGGCGGAGGTCGCCGAGAACCTCGCCCGCCGCGCGGCCGGGACCCGGTGATGACCCCGGTCGTGTGCGGGGAGTGCGGCGCCCGGGTGCTGTGCGAGAAGTTCAGCCCCGCCCACACCCAGATCCAGTGGACGGACGAGGCCGCCGTGCTCCCCGGGGGTTGCCCCCGCATCGCCGCCGCGGTCGCGGCGGGCCTGCCGAGCGGCGGCGTCCGCTCCTGCGGAGCCCTGCGCGAGGGCATCGAGGCGGCCGTCCTGGAGGGCCGCCTGGAGGTGCCGGCCGATGTCTGACACCGTCGCCCCCGGCCCTGGGCTCGCCCCCGGCCTCGCCCCTGCCTCTTATACGCATCTCCGGCGCCTGCCCCGCTTGATGAACTCCTCCAGCTCGGCGGCCTGGTCCGCGGTGACGATCTGCGGCCCGGTGAGGACCGGGCGGCCGCCGCCGAGCACATCGGCGTTGTAGCGGTGGAGCCAGAGCAGGTCGACCGCCTCGTACCCCTGGAGGTAGGGCTGCTGGTCGACGGCGAACCCGAGCGCGCCGGACTTCAGGTCCCGGGCCACGGAGGCGTTCAGGTCGAAGGTGTCGACCTCCGCCTTGCTGCCCGCGGCCTCCTTGGCCTTGACGGCGGTGGGGGCGAAGGGCGCGCCCAGGGTGACGATCGCGTCGACGGACGGGTCGGCCTGGAGCTTGGCCTGGAGGGCGGCCTGGACGGACGGCATGTTGGTGCCCTCGACGTACAGGTTCTCCAGGGTCCCGCCGCCCTCGCCGAGCGTCCGCTTCGCCCCGGCGCAGCGCTGCTCGTGGCCCACGTTGCCCTGCTCGTGCAGGACGCAGACGGCCTTCTTCCTGCCGCGCTTGGCCAGCTCGGTGCCGACCGCCTCGCCGGCGATCTCCTCGTCCTGGCCGATGTGGGTCAGCGCCCCGTACGCGGCGGACTGGGCGGATCCGGAGTTGACCGTGATCACCGGGATGCCGGCCTTGACGGCCTTGGCGAGGACGTCCTTGAGGGCCTCGGGCTTGGCCAGCGAGACGATCAGCCCGTCGACCTTCTGGTCGATGGCGTTCTGGACGAACTGCGCCTGCTGCTGCGCCTGGTCGTCGTGGGCGTAGACGAAGTTGATGTTGTCCTTCGCCGCGGCCTCCTTGGCGCCCTTCTGGACGATGTCCCAGAAGGTGTCGCCGTCGCCCGCGTGGGTGACCATCGCGAAGGTCCAGCGCGGAGTGGACACCGCGGGCCGGCCCGCCGCCTCGGCCTTCGCCCGATCCTCGGCACGCTTGCCGCCCGTACTGCTGCAGCCCACGAGGGAGGCTCCCAGTACCGCCGCGAGCACCGCGCCCACGACGCGCACCCCTGCCTTGACCCTAGCCACGTCTGCCGTGCCTTTCGTTCGTCCCGCCGCTGTCCCGGCGCCGTACCGCGGCCGGTGCGACGCGTCCGCGCCGCTCGCGCCGCGCCCGCCCGGGCGGTCGTGTGTTCGCGGCCGCAGCCGCCCAGTATCCGTCACAGTGCACCATGCAAGGTCATCGGGGCCATCTCGGACTCATCGGGACGCAGCCGGGCAGATTGACAGGTCCCCCGGACGGGGCCACGTTGAGTGCATGCGCATCGGGCTCATAGGAACGGGCCGGATCGGGTCCTTCCACGCGGCGGCACTGGCCCGCCAAGCGGACGCGGGCTCGCTCCTGCTCGCCGACGCCGACCCCGCGCGGGCGGCCCGCCTCGCCGACCGGCTCGGCGCCACCGCCGCGCCCGGCGTCGAGCAGGTCTTCACCTGGGGCGTGGACGCGCTGGTGGTGGCGTGCGCCACCGAGGGGCACGCGGAGCTCGTCGTACGGGCGATCCGCGGCGGCCTGCCGGTGTTCTGCGAGAAGCCGGTCGCCCCGGACCTGGACCGCACCCTGGCGGTGCTGCGCGAGGTGGCCTCGGCCCGCGGGGTGCTCCAGCTCGGGTTCATGCGCCGCTTCGACGCGGGCTACGGCACGGCGCGGGAGCTGGTCCGCTCGGGAGCCCTGGGGCGGCTGCACACCGTACGGACCACGACCGCCGATCCGGCGCCGCCGGAGGCCTCGTACCTGGCCACCTCGGGCGGCCTGTTCCGGGACTGCCTGGTGCACGACTTCGACATGGTCCGCTGGGTGACCGGGCACGAGGTGGCCGAGGTGTACGCGACCGGGTCGGACGCGGGGCCGCCCCGGTTCCGGGAGACGGGCGACATCGACACCGGCGCCGCGCTCCTCACCCTGGACGACGGGACGCTGGTCTCCTGTACCGGCACGCGCTGCAACGGCGCGGGCTACGACGTGCGGATGGAGCTGGCCGGGGAGCTGGACCAGGTCTCCACCGGGCTGGACGACCGCACGCCGATCGCCTCGACCGAGCCGCACGGCCCGCCCCCGGCGAGCAAGCCGTGGTCGGGGTTCCTGGAGCGGTTCGCCCCGGCGTACGAGGCGGAGCTGGCGGCCTTCGTCCGCCTCGTGCGCGGCGAGGGCCCCAATCCGTGCGACGGGGTCGAGGCGCTCGCCGCGCTGCGGGTGGCGGAGGCCTGCGAGCGCTCGCGCCGCGAGCGGCGCGTGGTCCGGCTGGAGGAGCTGCCGGGGCTGTGAGCGGGTGGCGGTCATCGGCCGGCGCCTACCAGCGGACCGGCAGCCGCTTGACGCCCCGGATGAGGGTCCCGGGGAGCCAGTCGCGCGGCCCCGCCTGCGGGTCCTCGGCCAGGCCGGGGAATCGTTCCAGCAGGGACCGGATCGCGATACGGGCCTCCAGCCGGGCCAGCGGGGCGCCGAGGCAGAAGTGGATGCCGTGGCCGAAGGCCAGGTGGCTCTGGCCGGTGCGGTGGATGTCGAACGCCTCGGGCCCGGGGCGGGAGCCCGCGCCGGGGTCCGCGAAGCGGGCCGGGTCGCGGCTCGCGCCGGCCAGGGAGACCAGTACGGGAGAGCCGGCCGCGATGAAGGTCCCGCCGATCTCCAGGTCGGCGCGGGCGAAGCGGTAGGTGGCGCTCTCGACCGGGCCGTCGTAGCGGAGCATCTCCTCCACCGCGCCGTCGATCAGCCCGTCCGGGTCGGCGCGCAGGGCCGCCAGCTGGCCGGGGTGGGCGAGCAGGGCCCGTACCCCGTTGCCGAGCAGGTTCACCGCGGTCTCGTAGCCGGCGATCAGCAGCAGGAAGGCCATCCCGACCAGCTCGGCCCGGGACAGCCGGTCGCCGTCCTCGTCCCGGGTCCGGATCAGGGCGCTGAACAGGTCCGGGCCGGGGCGCTCGCGCTTGGCGACGATGAGCTCGGCCAGGTAGCCGGACATGGCGCCCAGCGCGGCCCTCTCGGGCTCCGGCCCGCTCGGGCCGACGATCTCGGTGCACCAGGCGCGGAAGGAGCCGCGGTCGAGGTCGGGGACTCCGAGGAGTTCGCAGATGAGGGTCATCGGCAGCGGGTCGGCGAAGGCCCCGATCAGGTCGGCGCGGCGGTCCGGGGCGGCCGCCATCGCGTCCAGCAGCCCGTCGGTCACCTGCTGGACGCGGGGGCGCAGCGCCTCGATCCGGCGGGCGGTGAACTCGCGGGCCACCAGGCGGCGCAGCCGCGTGTGGTGGGGCGGGTCGGAGCGCAGCATGTTGGTGCTGAGCGTCGTGGTGGTGGCGGTGCGGTCGGCGTAGAGGCCGGCGGTCTGCCAGTTCTTCAGCACGTCGGGGTGGGCGAGGGCCTGGCGGGCCTCGTCGTGGCCGACGATCAGCCAGACCTCTTCCCCGTCCGCCGCCTTGACGCGGTGGACGGGTCCGCTCGCCCGTAACCGCTCGTAGTGCGGGTAGGGGTTCTCGTTGAAGTCTTCGGCGAGGTTGCTGACGTCCAGGACTGGCATGGAGAGCAGCCTAGGACTGCCGTTCACCCTCCGTGGGAGCGGTTTCGGACAATCGTTCAGCCAGCGGCGCGCCGCCCCCAGGCGGTGCCCGCGAGCACGAGGGCCACGCCCGCGAGACCCGGGGCGCCGAGGTGCTCGCCGCCGATGGCGATGCCCGCGGCGGCCGCCCACAGGGGTTCGGTGCCGAGCAGCAGGCTGACGCGGGAGGGCGAGGTGCGGCGGACGGCCCACATCTGCACGAAGAAGGCGAAGAGGGTGCAGAAGACGGACAGGAAGGCGAGCCCGGCCCACTCGGCGGCCCCGAAGTCCGCGGCGGCCGCCCAGGGGCTCGCGCCGGTGCCGGGCAGCACGGCCAGTACGGCGAACACGGCGACGGCGCTGCCGAGCTGGACGGTGGTCAGGGAGAGCGCGTCGGCGTCCTGGACCGCCTTGATCCGGGCCATGAGCAGGACGTGCAGGGTCCGGGCGAGGGCGGCGCCGAGGATGAGCAGGTCGCCGAGGCCGGGCGCGGTGAAGCCGGCGCCCTGGGTGAGGAGCACGACTCCGGCGACGGAGACGGCCGCGGCGCCGAGGAAGGCGGGCGAGGGCGCGGTGCGGCGGACGGCGGACTCGGCCAGCGGCGTGAAGATCATGGTCAGGCTGATGATCAGTCCGGCGTTGGTGGCGGAGGTGTGCACGACCCCGTAGGTCTCCAGCAGGAAGATCCCGCCGAGTACGAGTCCCAGCACCCCGGCGCCGCGCAGTTGGGCGGGGCTGAGCGCGCGCAGCCGCGACCACCCCGCGACGACGAGCACGGGCAGCACCAGGGCGAACCGGAGCACGAGCACCGCGATCACGGTGTGCGTGGTGGTGATGCCCTTGGCGGCGAGGGTGGACACCGGGGCTCCAGCGGCAGGAGGAGGTGGAGGCGTCGGCGGCTCGCACGGGAGCGTTCACGCTACCGGACCATGATCGGCCCGGTCGAGGGGTTATCCCGGCCGGCGGACACCCCGCCGGCCGGCTCGGACGGCCGGCTCGGACGGGCGGCTCAGAAGGTGCCGAAGGCGGCGCGTCCCTTCGGGCGGTAGGTGTGGATGGCGGTGCCGCTCCCGGTGGTGCGGGAGCCGAGGAGCTCGTACGCCGTGGGCAGCGCGCCGGTCGGGAAGAGGCGGCGGCCCGCGCCCAGGAACACCGGGAAGACGAGCAGGTTCAGCTCGTCGACCAGGTCGCGCGCCAGCAGCCACTGGGCGAGCGCCCCGCTGCCGTGCACCTGGAGCTCGGTGTCCCCCTCCAGCGCGTCCTTGGCCCGGACGACCTCGGCCTGGAGGTCCGCCCCGTCGATCACGGTGGCCGGGCCCCAGGCCGGTTCCTTGAGCGTGGTCGAGGCCACGTACTTGGGCAGCCGGTTCAGCCCGGCCGCGACCGGGTCGGCCGGGTCGTCGTGCTGCGGCCAGTACGAGGCGAAGATCTCGTAGGTCCGCCGCCCGAGCAGGAACGCCCCGGCCCGGTCGAAGACCTCGGTGACGAACTCCCCCATCCCCTCGTCGGCGAACGGCACCAGCCAGCCGCCGTACTCGAACCCGCCGCTGGGGTCCTCGTCCGGCCCGCCGGGGGCCTGCATCACGCCGTCGAGGGTGAGGAAGGTGGTGAGGGTCAGCTTTCCCATGGTTCCGCGCTCCTTGTTCGGTCGTCGTGCGGTCGTCCTTGCACCGGTTCAGACTCCCGGGACGCCCGGGACTCATCGGTGCGGCGCGCGCGAACGCCCTGCCCGTTTCTGCCGGCGGGTCAGGCCGGCCGGCGGCCGTCCTTCACGAGGTCGCGGCTCGCGATCTCGCCGGGTGCGCCCCTCCGGCGGGCGGGAACGCCGCAGGGGCGCACCGGCAACCGGTGCGCCCCTGCGGGCTGTTGAACGCGCCCGGGGGTGTCGGCCCCCGGGGCGGTCAGTGTGGGGCGGGAGTGGGTGGCGTCAGCCGCCCAGCTCCTGGTGACGGGCGGCGTGCGCGGCCGCGCCGGCCTCCGTCAGGGCGCCGTACAGGCGCAGGCGGGAGAAACCGCCGTCCGGGAAGATGTCGATGCGCACGTGCGTGCCGACCGCCGGGGCGTCGAGCACGAAGCGGTGGTTGGTGTCGGGCTGCAGGCGGGTGCGCGGCAGGAACTCCGTCCACTCGCCCTCCTCGCCGGTCTTGACCGACAGCGAGGCCCAGCCGGCCGAGTTGCCCTTGAGGTACGCGGTGTCGATCTCGACGGCGCGGATCTCGGACTCGGCGACGAGCTGGTAGCGGATCCAGTCGTTGCCGTTGTCACGGCGGCGGGCGGTCTCCCAGCCGTCGTCCATCTTGCGGGAGCGGCCCGGGTTGATGGTGTTGGTCGGCGGGGAGTAGAAGCGGTTGGACGCGTCCTGCACCGAGCCGCCGTTCTCCAGCGCGACCACGTCGAAGGTGCCGAGCGCGGCGAGCCACTTCGGGTCCGTGCGGACCTCGCCGTAGACGCGCAGGCGGGCGATGCCGCCGTCGGGGTGCTGGTTGACGCGCAGGTGCGTGAAGCGCTGCTCGACGCTCACCTCGAAGCCGTTGGCCGCGTGGCCGCCGACCGGGGTGCGCTCGACGAGGGTCGTCCACTTGACGTCGGCGGAGAGCAGTTCCTCCTCGGTCGGGGAGCCCGCGACCGAGGTGCCCTGCACGGAGACGGCCTGCGGCATGTTGCCGCGGAAGTGGGCGGTGTCCACGACGATGCCGCGGATCACGCCGGGGGCGCCCAGGCGTACGAGCGCCCAGTCGTGGTCCTCGGCGGTCGGCCAGGGCTGGGTGGCGGAGATGCCGCGGCGGCGGCGGGTCTCCCAGCCGTCCATGACCTTGCCCTTGTGGCCGAAGTCCTCGGGGTCGAAGTGCGCGGCCTCTTCGATGAGCAGGTTCTCGCGCTGGGCGAAGAACTCGTCGTTGGCGGCGATGACACCGGCGCCGAGCGCACGCGCCGCGAGGTTCGCGAACTGGGTGAACGGGAAGTCCGCGGTGCGGTAGTCCGCGTACGGGTCGCCGCCTCCGTACGGGTTCGCGTTACCGGTGAAGGATTCAATCGCCACAGTCAGTTCTGCCTTTCGAGGAGTCGGCCGGTGGGCTCGGACGGGGTGCCGTGGTCGGCGATCTGCGCACCGCGCAGCCAGGTGGACTTCACGACGCCGTGCAGGGTCTTGCCCGCGTACGCCGTGACCTGGTTGCGGTGGTGGAGGTGGGCCGGGTCCACGGTGAACGTTTCTTCGGGGGCCAGGACGGCGAAGTCGGCGTCGCGGCCCACCTCGATCGCGCCCTTCTGCGCCAGGCCGGCGAGAGCGGCCGGGGCGGCGGACATCCAGCGGACGACGTCCTCGAGGGTGCGGCCGCGCTTCTTGGCCTCGGTCCAGATCGCCGGGAGGCCCAGCTGGAGGGAGGAGATGCCGCCCCACGCGGTGGCGAAGTCGCCGGTCTTCAGGTCCGCGGTGGAGGGCGAGTGGTCGGAGACGATGCAGTCGATGGTGCCGTCGGCGAGCGCGTCCCACAGCAGGTCCTGGTTGGCGGACTCGCGGATGGGCGGGCAGCACTTGAACTCGGTGGCGCCGTCCGGGACTTCCTCGGCCGTCAGGGTGAGGAAGTGCGGGCAGGACTCGACCGTGATCTGCACGCCCTCGGCCTTCGCGGCGGCGATCAGCGGCAGCGCGTCGGAGGAGGACAGGTGCAGGACGTGGACGCGGGCGTCTCGCCGCTTCGCCTGGTCGATCAGGTTCTGGATCGCGGTGTTCTCGGCGTCCTTGGGGCGGGAGGCCAGGAAGTCGGCGTACTTGGGGCCCGGGTTCTGCGGCGCGGACTCCAGGTGGTGCGGGTCCTCGGCGTGCACGATCATCAGGCCGCCGAAACCGGTGATCTCGGCGAGCGAGGCGGCCAGCCGCTCCTGGTCGAGCTCCGGGAACTCGTCCACGCCGGAGGGCGACAGGAAGCACTTGAAGCCGAAGACGCCGGCGTCGTGCAGCGGGCGCAGGTCCTTGACGTTGTCCGGCAGCGCACCGCCCCAGAAGCCGATGTCCACGTGCGCCTTGGTGCGCGCGACCTCCTGCTTGACCACCAGGTTGGCGGTCGTGGTGGTCGGCGGCAGCGAGTTCAGCGGCATGTCGAGGATGGTGGTGATGCCACCGGCCGCCGCGGCGCGGGTGGCCGTCCAGAATCCTTCCCACTCCGTGCGACCGGGGTCGTTCACGTGGACGTGGGTGTCGACCAGGCCGGGAAGGAGCACGTCGTCGCCGAAGTCCTCCAGCCGGGCACCGGCCGGTACGTCGACCTCGTACGGCAGCACGGCCGCGATCTTCCCGCCGGCGACGGCCACCGAAGCGGCGCGCGTCCCCTCGGGGGTGATGACGCGCGTCGAGCGCAGTACCAGTTCCACAGCCAGGTCGGACACCGGAACCTCCCCATCTACTTCCACAGAGCGAAATTCAACGTTCTGTTGACGGAGTCTTCCCGTCGATGCGGAACCAGTCAAGAGCGCCCGGACGGACCACTGACCCGCCCGTTCCGCAATTGGATGTTTCCACAGGATGGAATTAAGATTTCACTATGCAGAATGTAGCTACCACCACCAGGGACTGGGCAGGTAACTTCCCGAGGACGTCCGCCACCAGGACAAACCGCCTCTGACCGGCGGGGACGGCATTGCCCCGGCTCTAGGGCCGACGCCGACCGACCGGTAGGCTGCTTCCTTGCCTGCCAGCACCGAAAGGACCGCGCCGTGCCGACGTCCAGCGCCAGCACCACCGACGACTCCACCAAGCCCGCCGCCGCCAGCGGTGGCGTCCAGTCCCTTGAGCGCGCCTTCGATCTGCTCGAACGCATGGCCGACGCGGGGGGCGAAGTCGGCCTCAGCGAGCTCTCCGCCGCCAGCGGTCTGCCGCTGCCCACCATCCATCGCCTCATGCGCACCCTCGTGGCGTGCGGCTACGTCCGGCAGCAGCCCAACCGACGGTACTCCCTCGGCCCCCGGCTGATCCGCCTCGGCGAGTCCGCCTCAAGGCTGCTGGGCACCTGGGCCCGCCCCTACCTCGCCCGCCTGGTCGAGGAGACCGGCGAAACGGCGAACATGGCCCTGCTCGACGGGGACGAGATCGTCTACGTCGCCCAGGTGCCGTCCAAGCACTCCATGCGCATGTTCACCGAGGTCGGCCGCCGCGTGCTGCCGCACTCCACCGGCGTGGGCAAGGCTCTGCTCGCCTACACCCCCGCGGACGAGGTCCGGGCCCTGCTCTCGCGCACCGGGATGCCGGCCGCGACCGAGAAGACCATCACCACGCCCGAGGGCTTCCTGGCCGCCCTGGAGCAGGTCCGCAAGCTGGGCTACGCGGTCGACGACAACGAGCAGGAGATAGGAGTCCGCTGCCTCGCGGTCTCCGTGCCGAACTCGCCGACCGCCGCCGCGATCTCCATCTCCGGCCCGGCCGGGCGGGTGACCGAGGCGGTCGCCGAGTCCTTCGTGCCGATCCTGCAGGGCGTCGCCGCCGAGCTGTCGGTGGCCCTGCAGAGCCAGAACCCGGCGTAGGCCCTGGCCGGGCGGTAGACGCGGAAAGAGCCCGGCGCCCCCTGGTGGGGGCGCCGGGCTCTCGCGTCCTCCCGGGCCGCCGGCCGCGCGGGGCTCCGTACGGGCGCCCGTCAGGCCGCCGGCGCGGGCTCCGCGCCCTGCGTCAGACGGCCGTCGGTCATGGTCGCCGTGGCGTCCATCCGCTCCAGGTGCGCGTGGTCGTGGGTGACCAGCACGGTGGCGGTGGAGCGCTCCCGGGTGAGGGTGACGAGCAGGTCCAGGATCGCGGCGCCGCGCTCGTGGTCCAGGGCGCTGGTCGGCTCGTCCACGAGCAGCACGGCGGGCTCGTTCATCAGGGCGCGGGCGATGTTGATCCGCTGGCGCTGCCCCCCGGAGAGCTGGTGCGGCCGCCTGTCGGCCTTGTCCGCCAGACCCACCGCGTCCAGCAGCTCCAGGGCCCGCCGGCGCAGGGCGCGCGCGGGGCGGCCGTTGATGTGCGCCATGACCTGGAGCTGTTCGGCGGCGGTGAGCGAGGCCAGCAGGTTCGGCTGCTGGAAGACGATGCCGATCTTCTCCCGGCGCAGGGCCGACTTCTCGGCCGCCCCCAATTTCGCGGTGTCCTGCCCCGCGACGACGACCCGCCCCGTATCGGGCGTGACGAGGGTGGCGGCGACCGCGAGCAGACTGGACTTGCCGGAGCCGGAGGGGCCGATGACCGCCGTCAGGGTGCCCGCCGGCACCTCCAGGCCGACCGCGTCCAGGGCCGTGAGCCGGCCGTCGCCGTCCGGGTAGGTGAGGGTGACGTCGGATACGAGCAGGGTCATCGGGCACTCCCGAGAGCGGTCAGGGGGTCTACGGCGGTGATCCGCCGGATGGACAGGGCCGCGCCCAGCGCGCCGAGCGCGATCATGACGGCGGCCGGGACCAGCACCGTGGCGGCGTCGAGCACGAAGGGCACGGCGCCGCCGCTGATCAGGGCGCCGAAGCCGGCGGCGAGCGCGGTGCCCGCGCCCGTGCCGAGCACCAGCATCACCACGGCCTGCCCCAGCGCGTCCTTCAGGAGGTACGGGGTGGAGGCACCCAGTGCCTTCAGCACGGCGACGTCCCCGCTGCGCTGGATGGTCCACACCGTGAAGAAGGCTCCTATGACGAGCGCGGAGATGGCGAAGAGGAACCCCCGCATCAGCTGGAGCGAGCCGTTCTCCGAGGTGTAGGAGCCGATCGCGCTCAGCGCCTCGTCCACGGTCTGGGCCCTGGTGCCGGTGGCCTCGTCCCCGGCCGCCCAGTCCACGTCGCCCGCCGCGTCCAGGGCGACGACCGTGGCGAGGGTGTCGATGGAGGTGCCGGGGTTGCCGACGCGCTGCCAGTCGTTGAGGTCCGTCCAGACGACCGGGGTGTGGCTGTGGGACGCCGTGCCGGAGACGGCGGCCACCGTCAGCTCCAGCGGGCCGATCTTGAGCTTGGCGCCGGCCTTGAGCCCGCCGAGCTCCTCGGCGGCCTTCTCGCTGAGGACCGCCCGCCCCTGGGTCAGGCCCTTGTCCCGCGGGCCCAGCCGGCCCGCCGGATCCACGCCGAAGACCGACACCGCAGCGGTGCGCTCACCCGAGACGGCGTTGGTGGTGCGGATGCCCAGCGGCTCCGCCGAGGTCACCCCCGGCCGCTCCCGCCAGCCCAGCCAGGCCTTCTCGGGCACCTGGGAGTTGGTGAAGGAGACCTTCTGGTCCCCGGCCGGAGCGGCGAAGGCGAGGCGGGTGGTGGCGGGCAGACCGGTGATGGCCGAGATGTTCTCCCGGGCCAGGCCCGCGGTGAGCCCGGACAACAGGCCGACCAGCAGCGTGATCAGCAGTACGACCGAGCCCATCAGGGCGAAGCGGCCCTTGGCGAACCGTAGATCTCTCCATGCGACGAACATGTTCCCCACCTTGGTCTTCCGCGTGGACACAAGGCATCGCGCCACAGTAGTAATCCTCGTATCCAAGGACCCACGCGGACATCGAACTTTTGGTTGACCGGGGCCGCCGGACCCGGACTTACGCTGGTCAGGCCATGACTGCTCCCCGCACCCTGACCCCGGTCTCCCGCGTCCTGCGCCTGTGCCTGCACGCGCTGCTCTTCGGCCTGCTCGCGCTCGCCGCCGGACGGGCCGTCGCCGACTCCAGCCCGCGCGCGGGCTGGGTGGTCGCGGCCTGCGCCGTGCTGGCCGCCGTGTACGTGGCCGGCGTACTGGCCCCCGTGGTGCACCGCTCGGCGCGCGCCGGGGCGGTGTGGCTGGCCGGGCTCTGCGCGGCCTGGGCGGGGCTGCTCGTGGTCTCCCCCGACGGGCTGTGGATCGCCTTCCCGCTGTACTTCCTGGAGCTGCACCTGCTGCGGCTGCGCTGGGGGGTGACGGCCGTGGCCGTCACGGCCTGCGCGGCGATCGGCGGCTTCCTCGCGCACAGCCGGTCGGTGACGCCCGGGGCCTTCCTCGGGCCGCTGCTGGGCGGGGCCGTGGCGGTGGCGACCGTACTGGGCTACCAGGCGCTGTACCGGGAGAGCGAGCGGCGCCGCGAGCTGATCGAGGAGCTCATCACGACGAGGGCCGAGCTGGCGGCGGCCGAGCGCTCCGCCGGGATCCTGGCGGAGCGCGAACGCCTCGCCCGGGAGATCCACGACACCCTGGCGCAGGGGCTCTCCTCCATCCAGCTGCTGCTGCGGGCGGCGGAGCGCAGCCTGCCCGCGGACTCGCCGGCCGTGGCGCACATCGGCCGGGCCCGGGAGGCCGCGCAGGACAACCTCGCCGAGGCGCGGCGGTTCGTACGGGCCCTCACGCCTCCCGACCTGGAGCACGGTTCGCTGCCGGCCGCGCTGGAGCGACTGTGCTCGGGGGCGCCGGGCCCGCGGGTCCGGTTCTCCCTCAGCGGCACGCCCCGGCCCCTGCCCACGCCCTACGAGGTGGCGCTGCTGCGGATCGCGCAGTCGGCGCTGGCCAATGTGGTGCGCCACGCGGGCGCGGGGCGCGCCGAGATCACCCTGACCTTCATGGACACCTCCGTGACGCTGGACATCGTCGACGACGGCAAGGGCTTCGATCCCTCCTCGGCCTCCTCCGCCCCCTCGGGCGGGGGCGGCTTCGGCCTGCCGGCGATGCGCTCGCGGGCCGAGACCCTCAGCGGCCTGTTCACGGTCGAGTCCTCCCCCGGCCAGGGCACCGCCGTGGCCGTCACCCTGCCCTTGCCCGCGGAGGCACTGTCATGACGATCCGGCTCCTCCTCGCCGACGACCACCCGGTGGTCCGGGCCGGGCTGCGCGCGGTGCTGGACACCGAGCCGGACTTCGCGGTGGTCGCGGAGGCGGCGACGGCGGAAGCGGCCGTGGAGATCGCCGGCCGCGCCGGGGTGGACGTGGTCCTGATGGACCTCCAGTTCGGCCCCGGCCCCGGAATGCACGGCTCGGCGGCCACGGCGCTGATCACGGCTCGGCCCTCGGCTCCCCGGGTGCTGGTCCTGACCACGTACGACACGGACGCGGACATCCTGGCGGCGGTGGAGGCGGGCGCCTCGGGCTACCTCCTCAAGGACGCCCCGCCGGAGGAGCTCGCGGCGGCGGTCCGCACGGCGGCGGCGGGCCAGTCCGCGCTGGCCCCGGCGGTGGCGCTGCGCCTGATGGACCGCATGCGCACGCCCGCGGAGGCCCTGACCAAGCGGGAGCTGGAGGTCCTCCAGCTGGTCGCGGACGGCCTCTCGAACCAGCAGATCTCCAAGCAGCTCTTCCTCAGCCAGGCCACGGTCAAGTCCCACCTGGTCCACATCTACGCCAAGCTCGGCGTCGACTCCCGCACCTCGGCGGTGGCCGCGGCCGCCACCCGCCGCCTGATCCGCACGCCGTAAGCCCCCATCCCGGGGGCGGCCTACGCCACCCAGTACGGGCGCTCCACCGACGAAGGCAGCGGGACGCCGTCGTGGAAGGCCGCCGCGAGGCGGCGCACGCCCTCGTCCAGCCGGTCCGCCGGCAGGGAGTACGGGATCCGCAGCCGGTGCTCGAAGGTCCCCGGGTCCACCCCGAAGCGGGCGCCGCGGCCGATGTGCACCCCGGCCCGCTCCGCCCGTTCCGCCAGCGCGGAGCTCACCGGCTCGCCGAGGTCCACCCAGAGCGAGAGGCCGCCCGGGGGCAGCTGCCAGGACCATTCCGGCGTGTGCCGCTCCAGCGAGGCCACCAGCGCCGCCCGCTGTTCGCGCAGCTGCTCCAGCCGCCCGGGCAGCGACCGCTCCAGGCCCTCCAGCAGCGGCAGGGCCACCAGCTGGTCCAGTACCGACCCGGTCATGTCGCTGGCGACCCGTACCGCCGTCAGCTCCGTGATCATCTTGGCGGTGGCCCGGACCCACCCGACCCGCAGCCCGCCCCAGTGCGTCTTGCTCAGCGACCCGATGGTCACCACGTGCTCGGCCCCGCCCCTCGCCGCGAGCGAGGCCAGCGGGGCGGGCGCGGGCACGTCGAGGGCGATGTCGGCGATGGTCTCGTCCACCACCAGCCAGGTCCCGGTCCGCCGCGTCGCCTCGAGCAGCCGCACCCGCTGCTCCCGCGGCATCAGCGCGCCCGTCGGGTTGTGGAAGTCAGGGATCACGTACGCCAGCCGGGGGACGGTCTGGCGCAGCGCGGACTCGGCGATCTCCAGGTCCCAGCCCGCGTCGGAGACGGCGATCGACCCGGTGCGCAGCCGCGCGTGCCGCAGGGCGTCCAGCGCGTTGGCGTAGGTCGGGTTCTCGGTCATCACCCGGTCCCCGGGCCGGCACAGCAGGCTCACCACCAGCGCGAAGGCGTGCTGCGCGCCCGCCGTGACGAGGATCTGCTCCGGGCGGGTGGCGAGCCCGCGCCGGGTGAACCGGTCGGCGACGGCCGTGCGCAGGTCGGGCAGCCCGAAGGGGTGGTAGCCGGGACTGCGGGCGAGCTCCGGGAGCCTGGACCCGGCCCAGGCCAGCGCGTCGGTGAGGCTGCCCTCGGGGGCGCCCATGGCGGCGATGGCGAGGTCGATGCCGGGGTCGCCGTCGGCGCTGTAGCCGCCGGCGCCGACGAGGGCGTGCGCGCCGACCGGGCGGTGGCCCTCGGGGAGCTCGGTCCAGGTGCCGGAGCCGCGCCGGCTGCGGACGTAGCCGCTCTCGCGCAGGAGGTCGTAGGCGCCGGTGACGGTGGCCCGGCTGGCGCCGACCGCTTCGGCGAGCTCGCGTTCGGCGGGCAGCCGGACGTGCAGGGCGATCCGGCCGTCGAGGATCAGGGTGCGGACGGCGTCGGCCAGGGACCGGTAGCCGGGGCGTGCCAGTACCTCCGCCGGGAGCAGGGCGGCGAGCTGGCGGCTGCCGAGCATCCTGTCCGCCGTATGGACCACTCGCCCGTTTGCCATGCCAACCTCCCTCGATTGGCTCTGCCCGCCAGGCCAATCCAAGTCCAGACTCGCTGCATTGGCCCCCGATTGGCAAGGAGATGCCGCGATGTTGACCGACCGTGACGAACGGGCCCTGATCGCCGCCGCCCAGAACCGGATCGCCGAGCCCCTGCGGGTCGGGGCCGCGCTGGCCGCCGTGGGACGCCTCCTGCGGCGCGAGCGGGGGCAGGGGAGGGGGCCCGAGCGAGAATCGGTGGCATGGCACCCCACAGCGGCACGCACGAGCAGCACGAGTACCAGCAGCAACAGCACCGGCACCGGCCCGCGGCGGAAGCGGTCGGCTCCGCTCCCCCGGTGATCGCGGGCCTGCTCCTCGCCGCCGGCGGCGGACGACGCCTGGGCGGCCGCCCGAAGGCCCTGTTGACCTACCGGGGCCGCCCGCTGGTGGAGAACGCCGTACGGGTCCTGCGCGAGGCGGGCTGCGGCCCGCTCCACGTGGTGCTCGGCGCCTCGGCCGCGGAGGTGCGCGAGCGCGCCGACCTGAGCGGATGCGTGGTGCGCGAGAACCCGGACTGGGCCGAGGGCATGGGCTCCTCCCTGCGGGTCGGCCTCGCCTCGCTGGCCGGTACGGGCGCCCGCGCGGCCCTGGTGTCCCTGGTGGACCAGCCGGGCATCGGACCGGAGGCGGTGGCCCGGGTCAGGGCGGCCTACCGCTCCCCCACGAGCCTGGTGGCGGCGGCGTACGGGGGCGAGCGCGGGCACCCGGTGCTCTTCGGGGCGGACCGGTGGCCGGACATCGTGGCGACGGCCACGGGCGACAAGGGCGCACGGGTGCACTTGTCGGCGCACGCGCAGGAGCTCACGCTGGTCGAGTGCGGGGACGTCGCGGAGCCGTTCGACATCGACACCCCGCCCGACCTGGCACGACTCGCTTGAGCCGGACTCGCGTCCGGCCTCAGCGGGGCGTGACCGCGATGGCACTGAGGGCCACCACCGAGCGGATTCTGTCGACTCAGAGAATCTCGACATCAACAAACCATTGAACTTCCACCATGAGGAAATTACTATCCACTGGTCAGAAGCGCCCTGAACCCCCAGACGGCGCCCGCGACCGTATTCCGGAACTCTCCACACCCGACGGCACTGCGTGCCGTCCAGCGCGAGCATTCCCCGCGGCCGCCAGGCACCGCCGCTGAAGGAGTGACAGATATGTCCGCACCAGCGCCGTCATCGCTGGCCATCGTCGACGCCGAGCCCCTGCCCCGGCAGGACGAGGTCCTCTCGGACGCGGCTCTCGCCTTCGTGGCCGAGCTCCACCGGCGGTTCGCCCCCCGCCGCGCCGAGCTCCTCGCCCGCCGCGGCGTGCGCCGTGCCGAGATCGCCCGCACTTCCACCCTCGACTTCCTCCCGGACACCGCACAGGTCCGCGAGGGCGACTGGAAGGTGGCGCCGGCCCCGGCCGCGCTGAACGACCGCCGTGTGGAGATCACCGGTCCGACGGACCGCAAGATGACCATCAACGCCCTGAACTCGGGCGCCAAGGTCTGGCTCGCCGACTTCGAGGACGCCTCGGCTCCCACCTGGGAGAACGTCGTCATCGGCCAGCTCAACCTGATCGACGCCTACGAGCGCCGCATCGACTTCACCGACGCCCGCACCGGCAAGGCGTACGCGCTGAAGCCCGCCGAGCAGCTCGCCACCGTCGTGATGCGCCCGCGCGGCTGGCACCTCGAGGAGCGCCACCTGCGCTTCGAGGACGGCCCGGCGTCCGGCTCGCTCGTCGACTTCGGCCTGTACTTCTTCCACAACGCCAAGCGTCTGATCGACCTCGGCAAGGGCCCGTACTTCTACCTGCCGAAGACGGAGTCGCACCTCGAGGCGCGCCTGTGGAACGAGATCTTCGTCTTCGCCCAGGACTACGTCGGCATCCCGCAGGGCACGGTCCGCGCGACCGTCCTGATCGAGACCATCACCGCCGCGTACGAGATGGAAGAGATCCTCTTCGAGCTGCGCGACCACGCGGCGGGCCTGAACGCCGGCCGCTGGGACTACCTCTTCTCCATCGTCAAGAACTTCCGTGACGGCGGCGAGAAGTTCGTCCTGCCGGACCGCAACGCGGTGACGATGACCGCCCCGTTCATGCGCGCCTACACCGAGCTGCTGGTCAAGACCTGCCACAAGCGCGGCGCGCACGCCATCGGCGGCATGGCGGCCTTCATCCCGTCCCGCAAGGACGCCGAGATCAACAAGATCGCCTTCGAGAAGGTCAAGGCCGACAAGGACCGCGAGGCCGGCGACGGCTTCGACGGCTCCTGGGTCGCCCACCCGGACCTGGTCCCGATCGCCATGGCCTCCTTCGACGCGGTCCTCGGCGAGAAGCCGAACCAGAAGGACCGCCTGCGCGAGGACGTCCACGTGGCCGCGGGCGAGCTCATCGCCATCGACTCCCTGGACGCGAAGCCCACCTACGACGGCCTGCGCAACGCGGTCCAGGTCGGCATCCGCTACATCGAGGCGTGGCTGCGCGGCCTCGGCGCCGTCGGCATCTTCGGCCTGATGGAGGACGCGGCCACCGCCGAGATCTCGCGCTCGCAGATCTGGCAGTGGATCAACGCCGGCGTCGTCTTCGAGAACGGCAAGCTCGCCACCGCGGACCTGGCCCGCGAGGTCGCCGCGGCCGAACTCGCCGCGATCCGCGCCGAGGTCGGCGAGGAGGCCTTCACCTCCGGCAAGTGGCAGCAGGCCCACGACCTCCTCCTCCAGGTGTCCCTGGACGCGGACTACGCCGACTTCCTCACCCTCCCGGCCTACGACCAGCTCGTCGGCTGACCACCCGCTTCCGACTGAAACGCACAGCAGCCGGAAACCGGCGGCGCCCCCGGAGCCCACGGCTCCGGGGGCGCCGTCATGCGCGCCGCGTTCTTGCCGGCTACGCGGCGCGGGCTCCCGCGATGTACCCGCTCAGGGCTTCGGCCGTGTGGAACACCCGGTAACCGCACGACTCCAGCGCCGCCCGTACGCCGGGCTCCGGCTCGAAGACCAGTACGACGGGGCTGCCCGACTCCTCCTGGAGCCCCCGCGGCCAGACCGCCGCCGCGATGGTGATCACCTCGCCGGTGTCCGGGTCCGCCACCTCCGCCTCGGTGTCCGGAGCGGCCAGCCCGGCCTCGGCGACGATCCGGAGCAGCAGCGCCAGCCCGGGGGCCTCCTCCTCGGAAGCCGGCCGCGCCGCGTCCGACCCGGCCGCGGGGCCCTCCCCGGGCGGGCCGGACTGGGCCGGCACCAGGGCGACTTGGGTGGAACCGTCGTGCAGCGCGTTCAGGAACCCGTTCGCGGCGGTGGTGAGCAGCTCCCGGCGGGCCTGGAGGAAGGCCGGGTAGTTCTCGACCTTCCACAGCTCCCGGTCCAGGGGGATCCACTGGCTGGCGAGCACCCCGGGATTCCTGGCCTCGGCCTCCTCCAGGTACTCGGCCGGATCCTTCGCGCTGATCTTCAGGTTGCTGTCCTGGGTGAGGAAGCAGAAGTTCGCGACGGCGTTGATCTGGACCTGGCCGTATCCGTGGTCGCGCAGGCGGGCCTTGGGGAAGATGTGGTGCACCTGGAGCGAGGCCATCTTGCCGAGCATGTTGTGCTTCAGCGGGACGCCGGTGATGAGGTCCCGGGCGCCGTGGACGCGGGAGAGCATGTAGAGCAGCGGGTAGAACCGCGCCCCGATGGTGTACCCGTCGAAGTCGTCCGGGCGGATGTCGAGGTGGCCGCGGCTGCGGCGCAGGGCCGCGATGAGCTGGTCGACGCCGCCGCCCTCGCCTTCGAGGGCGTGGAGGTCCTGGTTGAGGGTGGTCTCGACCGAGGCCGCGTGGCGGCCCCACAGGAAGCTGTGGACGTACCAGAAGAGCAGCCGGTCGCACGTCCTGGCGTCGGGGAACGATCCGCCGCTCAGATGCAGCAGCCGGGTCATCACGGGGAACGCGGCACGGCCGCCGAGCACCCGGTCGTGGTCCAGGCCCAGCCGTCCGCCGAGGACGTCCAGGAGGTGGGACACCGCGTGCTCCGTGGACTCCAGCCCCACCTTGAACTGCGCGACGCCGACTTCGTCGAGTTTGGCGAACTGCGCCTCGCCCGTCAGCACGGCGTTGGCATTGCGCAGGAGCCAGTCGAGTTTGAAGTCGAATCCCGCCTCCGCCCAGTACGCCAGGGCGGCGTTCATGGTCGGCCGCGCGTCCGGCCAGAAGGCGCAGATCCTGGCGAGCGCGAGATCGCCCTTGGAAAGCTTGGTGCCGCCGGAATTCACCTTGTTGAAGATGTCGACGACGACCTCGATGGTCTTGTCCTCGCCGGTCACGTCCTCGATGTGGACGTGCCGCTCCTTCATTTGGAGGATCTTGCTGAGGCGTCCGTGGTACGTGCCGAAAAGGTCCTGTCCCACGCCCGTGGCCTGCACGATCGCGAACAGCCCGTCGATTCCCGTCGCGAACAGGCCCGTTACGTCGACCCAGCAGGGATCGACCTTCATCTTGGCGGGCGCGTAGAACTCGAACGTCTCGGTCTCGACGTTGAAATACAGTCCGGTGAAGGCCTCTTTCCTGCCCTCGAAGAATTTCGGGGGCCGGCCGCGCGTCACCCCGTACAGGGTGGTGACGCGCTGCTGTCCGTCGAGTAGCAGCTGGATCGCCCCGCCCTTGCCCGACACCCCGCCCCGGGTGTCCGCCGTGGCGGCCTCCGTGCTCCAGGTCAGAAAACTGCCGACCGGGTACTGCCGGTACATCGAGTGGAAGAACGCGCGCACTTGGTCGCGGGTCCACACGTAGCCGCGCTGGAACTCGGGAAGGGCGATGTCGCCTGAGTCCACCTTGTCCAGGATCTGATACATCTGCACCGGCTGCCCCCACCTGTTCGGCTTTCTGTCGAGAAAATCTAACAGCCGCCGGAGGCCGCTGTTCCGGGCCGAACGACCGACCGGTTGTTACTTGTTCGTAACTTGCTTGTACCTAGCGGTAACAACGCACGGGGTGGGACCTTTCCGATTGCCACCGGCCGGAGGTAACCCCCACTTACCCCGCCATGCACCGGAGTTGTTCCCGGCTCCCGCATGGCCGACCGCAGGAGTTCCGCAGTGATCGGATTCCGCAACGACAGCACGAACCGGGCCGCCCGCAGTCGAGTGCGACGACTGGCCGGGTTCGCGATGGCACTGCCGCTCGCCGCCGGGGCACTGGTGGCCGGCGGGGCCGGGACGGCCGTGGCCGGGCCCGGGAACGGACCCACCGCCGCGGTGTCCATGGGCGACAGCTACATCTCCGGCGAGGCCGGGCGCTGGAAGGGCAACAGCCTGACCAACAGCGGCAGTCGGGGCGGCACGGACCGGGGCTGGGTGAGCGGCAGCACCTACGACCCCGGCAAGGTCTACGGGGCCACGGCCGGCGGCTGCCACCGCTCGGACTCCGCCGAGGTCAGGAGCGCCGGCGCCATCGCCGACGTCGCCGTCAACCTGGCCTGTTCCGGCGCGACGTCGCAGAACGTGTTCCGCGCCTCCCACGGCGGTGTCGCCTTCAAGGGCGAGGCCCCGCAGGCCGACCAGCTCGCCGCCGTCGCCGCGAGCAACAACGTCAAGGTCATCGCGCTGTCCATCGGCGGGAACGACCTCGGCTTCGCCGACATCATCAAGGAGTGCGCGTACGACTTCATCCTCTGGAACTCCTACTGCCACGACGACCAGCAGGAGGGCGTGAACGCGAAGATGGACGCCGTCATGGCGGACGTCGGCAAGTCCGTGGACGAGGTGCGGGCCGTGATGCGCGGCGCCGGCTACGCCGACTCCTCGTACCGGATCGTGCTGCAGTCCTACCCGTCGCCGATCCCGCGCGGGGCCGAGAACCGGTACACGCAGAGCGACTGGAGCCGGCTCAACACCGGCGGATGCCCGTTCTGGAACAAGGACTCCGACTGGGCGCGGGACTCGCTCGTGCCGCAGATCGCCGGGCGCCTCAAGGCGGTCGCCGCCGCCAAGGGCGCGCAGTTCCTGGACCTGAAGGACATGATGCAGGGCCGCGAGGTGTGCGCGAAGGCGAGCAAGCTGGTGACCTCCTCGGTTCCGGCCTCGGCGAAGACGAGCGAGTGGGCGCGCTGGATCGACAGCAGCGAGACGCAGGGGCTGATCCAGGAGTCCATGCACCCCAACCACTTCGGCCAGCTGGCGGCCGGCCGCTGCCTGGCGCTGGTCGTCGCGCAGCCGGCGAGCAGCGGGTTCGGCTGCAAGAACACCGCCGGCGGGGACCAGACCGGCATGTACCTGACGCCCACCTCCTGACGGGCTCCCGCCCCTAATTCGAATGATCGGGGCCGCCGCGGGCTGGCATGCTCTCAGGCATGCCAGCCCGTACCGCGCGTCCCGCCCGCCCTGCCCGGCCCAGCCTCTACATCTCCGTGGACATCGAGGCGGACGGGCCCGTCCCCGGGCCCTACTCGATGATCAGTTTCGGGGCCGCCGTGGCGGGGCGGCAGGACGGGGCTTCGTATACGGCCGCCGATCCGGAGCGGGACACCTTCTACCGGGAGTTGCGCCCGATCAGCGAGGCGTACGTGCCGGAGGCGCTCGCCGTGAGCGGACTGGACCGCGACCGGCTGGTCCGCGAGGGCGCCGACCCGGCCGCGGCGATGACGGAGTTCCGCGCCTGGGTGCGGGAGGTCTCGGCCGGGGCGCAGCCGGTGATATGCGCCTACCCGGCGTCCTTCGACTGGACCTTCCTGTACTGGTACTTGATGAGCTTCGGCGGCGACAGCCCCTTCGGGCACTCGGGCTGCATGGACATGAAGACCCTCTACGCCGCCAAGGCCCGCGTCCCGCTGCGCGCCGTCGTCAAGGGCCGCATGCCGCGCGAGCTGCTCTCCCGGCGCCCGCACACGCATCACGCGCTGGACGACGCGATCGAGCAGGCCGAGCTGATGAGCAACCTCATGCTGTGGGTCCCGCCGGCCCGGTCCCCGCTGGTCACCGCGCTCGCCTGGGGCCGCATGGAGGTCGAAGGGCTCGCCCCCGGCAAGGACTTCGTGCTGTACCCGGGCGGCGGCCGCGCGTGGGACTGGGCCGTGCACGGCACCCGGCACGAGCCGGGCATCCAGCCGGCGGACGTGCGCGAACTCCTCGACCGGGGCTGTACGGAGGTCGTCCTGAGCCGCGGCATGGAGCTGCGGCTGCACACCATGCCCGAGACGCTGGACCTGCTGCGGGGCGCCGGGGTAGAGGTGCACGTCGAGGAGACGGCCGCGGCGGTCGCCCTGTACAACCGGCTGGCCGCGACCGAGCGGGTCGGCGGGCTCTTCCACTCGACCTGCTGAACACTCGACCCGCTGAACACCCCGGCGCCCGCCGCCGGCTCACGCCGCCAGGTCCGGCAGGAGCTCGCGCAGCGGCGTACGGGCGCCCGACGCGTAGGACGTCCGGAAGGCCTCCGGGGTGAGGCGGGCGCGGACCACGCGCTGGGCGCGGGGGGCGGAAGCCGCGGGCGGCCGGGTGCGGGAGACCGCGCCGAGGAGGCGGGCGGCTTCGGCGTAGCGGCCCTGGTCCGCCTCCAGTTCCGCGAGGAGTTCCACCGAGAAGGCCTGCCCGAGCCGGTCGTCGAGCGCGATCTGGGTCCTCAGCGCACGCAGCAGTTCGGTGCGGGCCAGCGCCGGGCGGCCCTCGCGGCGCTGGACCAGGGCGTGGGCGTAGCTCACCCAGGCGCGGGCCCACAGATCGGCCGGGGCGTCCGGCGGCCCGTCCTCGACCGGAACGGACGCCGGGTCGGTGTGGGCCACGGCCATGGTGTGCGCGGCCGCCAGCGCTTCGCGGCCGGGTCCGAAATCGGCATCGGGATCGGGATCGGCCGGAAGGAGTTCGAGTCCCTCCAGGTACTCCGCGGCGGCCTCCTCGTAGCGGTCCTCCCACAGCGCGATGGTGCCCCTGACGTGCGCGAGGTAGGCCAGGCAGGTGTCCTCGCCCTCCTGTACGGCCGCGGTCCACGCCTCCACCAGCAGGGGATCGGCGCCGTCCGCCTCGCCGAAGCTCGCCACGAGCCACGCGGCGAGCCACAGCGCCCGGGCGGGCCGGGGCGCGGGGTGCAGGGCCAGGGCCCGTTCCAGGTGCCGCCGCCCCTCCGCCACCATCCCGCACGCGGACCACAGGAACCACAGGGAGACCGCGATCTCCAGGGCCGCGCCCGGGCCGCTGGCGGAGAGCGGGTTCATGGCCGCGCGCAGCTCGGGGAGTTCCCGTACGGCCAGGGCGCGCGCCTCGCGCTGCGCGCCGGCGCGCCACAGCCGCGCCGCCCGCTCGGCGAGGACCCGGCAGCGCTCGTGGTGGCGCCGGGAGGTGGCCGGGCCGTCCCCGGCGGGGCCGTGCGCGAGCAGCCGGCCCGCGTACGCCCGTACGGACAGCGGCAGTCGGTAGCGGCCCGGTCCGGCGTCCGCCAACAGGGCGGGGGCCAGCCGTTGCAGGGCCTCGACGGCGGTGTCCGGGGTGAGCGCCCCGAAACCGCACACCTCGGCGACGGCCGCCCGGTCGAAGGAGCCGGCGAAGACGGAGAGCCGCTCCCAGAGCAGCCGCTCGGCGGGCGGGGCGAGCCGGTGCGAGCGTTCGGCGTCGACCCTGGTGCCGCGCCCGGCGCCGCCCGCGAGGAAGGCCAGCGGGTCGGAGCCGAGTCTGCGGAGCGCTTGCGCGGGCGCGTACTGGTGCGCACGCCCCGCCGCGAGCTCCAGTGCTCCGGGTATCCCGTCGAGTGCCCGGCACAGCGCGCCCACGGCGGCGGCGTTGCGCTCGGTCAGCTCGAAGAACGGGTCGGCGCCGCGCGCCCGCTCCTCGAAGAGCCGGACGGCCGCGTACCCCTCGATGCCGGCCACCGGGAACCGCTCGGCGGGGTCCGGCGCCGCTTCGCCTGACGGCACCGCCAACGGGGGCACGGCGAGCACCGCCTCCCCGGCCAGGCACAGCCTGCGCTGCGAGGTGGCCAGAATGCGCAGTTCCGGGAGGCGCCGGAGCAGTTCGGCCACGAGTTCCGGGCCGGTTTCACCGAGCTGTTCGCAGCCGTCGAGCACGAGCAGCGCCCTGCGTCCCGCGAGCCGGGCGCCGAGCTCGCCCTCCCCTTCCGCCCAGTGGCGCTCGGGCAGGGCCGCGAGATCCACCCAGACGGCGTCGAGCCCGCTGCGGGCGGTCAGCGTGCGTACGGTGCGCACGGCGAGCCGGGTCTTGCCGATTCCGGCCGGGCCGGTGAGCGTGACCAGGCGTTCGGCGGAGAGCATCGAGGCGAGGGCGGCCAGCTCCCGCTCCCGCCCGATGAAACTGGACAACTCGGCGGGCACCGCCTGGCGCATGCCCGAGCCGGCCTCCCCCACACGTCCTCCCGCGATCCGATCCGTGCGCGCAACTTGCGTCTCTCAACAGTTGAACGCACAAACAGAGATGATCGGGTCATCATCCCGCCATCGCGCCACCGACCGGGAGAACCGCCAAGGAGAGCATACGAATTCGGCCATCTCCACCATCTCCGCCATCGACACCACGGAGGGGCACGCGCGCGCGGCGGTGCGCACGTCAACCCCGCAGTGGGTGACGTGCGCACCGCCGCTCCGCGCACCGGCCGGGCAGAGCCCGGTCAGTGCACCGGCACCGGGTCCGCGGCCTGGGCCGCGCCCTTCTTGGCGCCGAGGTGGTTGAAGGCCAGGTTCAGCACGATGGCCACGACGCAGCCGGTGCTGATGCCGGAGTCGAGGACGACCAACAGGTCCTGCGGGAAGGCGTGGTAGAAGCCGGGGGCCGCGATCGGGATCAGGCCGATACCGAGCGCGGCGGCGACGATCAGGGCGTTCTCGCCCTTCTCCATGGCCGCGCCGGCCAGGGTCTGGATGCCGCTGGCGGCCACCGAGCCGAAGAGGACCACGCCCGCGCCGCCGAGGACCGGCAGCGGTACGACTCCGATGACGGAGGCGGCCATCGGGCACAGCCCGAGCAGGATCAGGATGCCGCCGCCGGCCGCGACGACGAACCGGCTGCGCACCTTGGTCATGGCGACCAGGCCGATGTTCTGCGCGAAGGCGCTGCACATGAACCCGTTGAACAGCGGGCTGACCGCGCTGCCCAGGGCGTCGGCCCGCAGGCCGCCCTCGATGGTCCTCGCGTCCGCCGGACGACCGACGATCTTGCCCAGCGCGAGGATGTCGGCGGTGGACTCCGTCATGCACACCAGCATCACGATGCACATGGAGACGATCGCGGCGACCTGGAACTGCGGGGCCCCGAAGTGGAACGGCGTCGGGAAGCCCACGACGTCCGCGTTCACGACGGCGTCGAAGTTCGTCATCCCCAGCGGCAGCGCGATGAGCGTGCCGGCCACCAGTCCGAGGAGGATGGAGATCTGCTGGAGGAAGCCGCGCAGGAACTTGCGCATCACCAGGACGATCGCGAGGGTGGCGGCGGCCATGGCGATGTTCTTCACCGAGCCGTAGTCGGTGGCGGTGCGGTTGCCGCCCTGGGACCAGTTGAAGGCCACCGGGAGCAGCGAGACGCCGATCAGGGTGATGACCGTACCGGTGACGACCGGCGGGAAGAACCTGACCAGGCGGCCGAAGTAGGGGGCGGCGAAGAAGCCGAGGATGCCGGCGACGACGATCGCGCCGAAGATGATCGGGATGGCGTTGTCGCCCTCCCCCTTGCCTATGGCGATCATCGGGGTGACTCCGGCGAAGGAGACGCCGTTCACGAAGGGGAGTTTGGCGCCGATCTTCCAGAATCCGAGCGTCTGGAGGAGGGTGGCGATGCCTGCGGTGAAGAGGGAGGCGCCCATCAGGAAGGCGGTCTCGGTGGCGGAGAGGCCTACGGCCGGGCCGACGATCATGGGCGGGGCCACTACACCCGCGTACATGGCGGCTACGTGCTGGAGACCGCTGGTGAACATTTTCAGCGGTGGCAAGGTCTCGTCGACCGGGTGTTTCACCCCGGGGTCGCCCGCGACCTGTGGTACTGCGACTGCGTCTGCGTCTTTGCGAAACCTGGGCGCCTGGGCCACGGCTTCCTCCGAACTGTTTAACACGTCGGCAGGGACGTGATGTGTCTGGGAGGTGATGCGAAAGCTGAGCTGTGCGAGTCGAGCCTGTATGGAGTTGTGGGTGCTGCGGGGTGCTGCGAATGCTTGTCCCAAGGGGTGCGGAAACGGTTCGCCCGAGTCGTTCCACGCGGAGAGCCAAAAGCGGAAAGCGGAAAAAGAGCTGGAGGTGCCGTGGCGAGGTGTCGTACACGGGCTGCGGGGCCAGTGGCACGAGTCACCGGCCCCGGGGCGCCTTCGGGAAAACCCTCGGGCGCTACCCGGGAACGGCTGCCGCGGACCCCGCTCGGGTCCGCGGCCGCCGGCCGGGGGCCGTCCCCCCCAGCCGGACTCCGTGGGATCAGGCCTGCGCGGAGATCCGCGCGAGGCGCTGGGCCTCTTCCCGGGTGGACACCGCGATGGCGTCCTCGTCGGCGAAGAGGAGGCGGTTGTTCTCGACGATCTGCTTGCCGTTGACCAGCGACAGGGTCACCGGGGCGGCCGCACCGAAGACCAGCGCGGTGACCGGGTCGGCGATCGAGGAGTGCAGGAGCGTGCTCAGGTTCCACATCACCAGGTCGGCGCACTTGCCGACCTCGAGCGAGCCGATGTTGTCGGCGCGGCCGAGGACCTGGGCGCCACCGTACGTACCGAGGCGCAGGGCCTGGCGCGCGTTGAGGGCGCGCTCGCGGTGGACCGGGTTCAGGCGGTTGATGAGGAGCGCGTTGCGCAGCTCGGTGTGCAGTTCACCGGACTCGTTGGAGGCGGTGCCGTCCACGCCGAGGCCGACCGGGACACCGGCGGCGAGCATGTCCGGGACGCGGGCGATGCCGGCGGCCAGACGGGCGTTGGAGGACGGGCAGTGCGCGACACCGGTCTTGGTGCGGGCGAACGCGGCGATGTCGGAGTCGTTCATGTGGACGCTGTGCGCCATCCACACGTCCTCGCCGAGCCAGCCGGTCGACTCGAAGTAGTCGGTCGGGCCCATGCCGAACAGTTCCTTGCAGAACTGCTCTTCCTCGACGGTCTCCGAGCCGTGCGTGTGCATGCGCACACCCAGGCGGCGGGCCATCTCGGCACCCTGCTTGAGCAGTTCGGTGGAGACCGAGAAGGGGGAGCAGGGGGCGACGGCGACCTGGGTCATCGCGTCGAAGGAGGCGTCGTGGTACTTCTTCACCGTCGCCTCGGTGTCCGCGAGCGCACCCTCGAGCGTCTCGACCGCGTGGTCCGGCGGCAGACCGCCGTCCTTCTCGCTGCGGTCCATCGAACCGCGGGCGAGGGTGAAGCGGACGCCCATCTCGGACGCGGCGCGGATGATCGAGCCGGAGAGGTCGCCGGAGCCCTTGGGGAACACGTAGTGGTGGTCCATGGCGGTGGTGACGCCGCCCTTGGCCATCGCGGCGAGGGAGCCCTGCGCGGCCGTGTACGTCATCTGCTCGTCGATGCGCGCCCACGTCGGGTACAGCGCGACGAGCCAGTTGAACAGGTTGTGGTCGGTGGCCAGACCACGCGTGATCCACTGGTAGAAGTGGTGGTGGGTGTTGACCAGACCCGGGGTGACGAGGTGACCCGTGCCGTCGATGCGGCGGACCACATTGTCGAGGTTCTCGGGGGCCTTGCCCGCGCCGATGGCCTCGATCTTGTTTCCTGCGACGACGACGTAGCCCGAGGCGTACTCGGTGTCGTTCGCATCAACGGTTGCAATCGCACAGTTCTCGATGACGATGCGCTCTACGGCGCTGTCATTGGCTGCCGATGCTGCCATGGGACTTCCTCGTGCTTTCAGTGGCGGTGCGGGCACGGCAAAACCCAGGGGATTTGAGTGCCGGAGCCGGGGGCCTTGACAGCTGACAGTACTGCCGCCCCGCGTGGTGCGTCCGGGTGCCGATTCAGGAAGTTGAAGGGTGTCGCACCGCCCCGGGGCCACTGCGGAGCCCCGGGACGCGCGTGCCGCATCAGAGGTTGGTCATGTCCACGGGGATACGGGCGTCGACGCCGTCGCGGAGGACCGTCGCCTCGATCAGACCGTACGGGCGGTCCGCGGCGAAGTACACCTCATTGTCGTTCTTGAGGCCGAAGGGCTCCAGGTCGACGAGGAAGTGGTGCTTGTTCGGGAGCGAGAAGCGGACCTCGTCGATCTCCGAACGGTGGTTGATGATGCGCGAACCCATCTGGTACAGGGTCTGCTGCAGCGAGAGGGAGTAGGTCTCCGCGAAGGCCTGGAGCATGTGCTTCCGGGTCTCGGCGTAGGACTTCTCCCAGTTGGGCATCCGCTGCTCGTCATCCGACCAGGCGAAGCGCCAGCGAGCCGAAACCTGGGTCGCCAGGATGCGGTCGTAGGCCTCCTTCAGGGTCGTGTACTTGTCCTTCACGTAACCCCAGAACTCGGAGTTCGTGGAGTTCATGACGACGAGGTCCTTGAGGCCGGAGATGACCTCCCAGTTCTTGCCGTCGTACGTGATCTGGGTGACCCGGGTCTCGCCGCCGTTGCGGAGGAAGGAGTGGTTCACCTCGTCGGAGCCGATGAACTTGGAGTTGGCGTCCGAGGTGGCGATCCGGGACCAGGAGTACTCCTCGATCCGGATGCGCGCCTTCTGGATCGGCTCCTGGCTGTTGACGAACCAGCGCGCCAGGTGGATGCCGAACTGCTCGGCGGACTCGATGCCGTACTCCTTGGCGAACGCGTACACCGTGTTCTTGGTGGTGTCCGTCGGCAGGACGTTGGCGTTCGAGCCGGAGTAGTGGACGTCGTCCATGTCACCCGAGAGGGCGACCGAGACGTTCAGGTCCTTGATGTGATGGGTGTCGCCATCCCGCGTGATCTTGACTACGCGGTTCTCTGCTTTGCCGTACTGGTTCTGGCCGAGAATCGTGGGCATGTCTGCTAGCTCCCTCGGTAAACGGAGTAGCCGAACGGGTTGAGCAGCAGCGGTACGTGATAGTGCTCGCCCGGGTTCACCGCAAAGGTGATGGTGACCTCCGGGAAAAACGCACCGCTGTCCCTTACGCGGGGGGCGTCCTGCTGCGCCTCGGCTTGCTTCATTGAGAAGTACGTCTCGGTCTCGAAGTCGAGGCGTACGTGGGTGGTGCCCTCCGGCAGAGCCGGCAGGTCCTTGCAGCGCCCGTCCACATCGGTGGCGGAGCCGCCCAGGGCCGCCCACTCGCCGCCCGGACCCGTACGGGCCGACAGGGAGATCGCGACGCCTTCGGCGGGCTTTCCGATGCTGGTGTCCAGGATGTGCGTGGACACCGACGCGGTGGTCTCAGTGCTCATGCTCGGTCTTACGCTCCTTCTGCGGATTCCACGAGGCGGGTCAGGCGGATCCGGTTGATCTTGACGAGCTCGCCGCGAGCGATTTCCCGCTCCTGCTCCGGCGAGTTGCCGATCCGGACCTTGACCGCGTCCCGCATGAACTCACCGGTCGCACCGGTGGCGCAGATGAGGAAGACGTGGCCGAACTTGTCCTGGTAGGCCAGGTTCAGTTCGAGGAGCTCGGTCTTGAGCTCCTCCGGGGCACCGGCCATGCCACGCTGCTCGCGGGCGGAGGTCGGGTCTCCCGGCTTCGGCCGGCCGATCGGCGCGTGGCCTCCCATCGCCTCGGCCAGGTCCTCCGCGGTGAGCTCGGCCATGGCGGCCTCGTTCGCGGAGAACAGGGTGTCGGCGCTGGCGAAGGGACGCTGGGCGAGCAGTTTGCTCCCCCACGCCGAGCTGGCGCACACCTCGTGCAGTTCGGCCGTGGCCGCGCTGTCGTCCAAGGTGTTGAACCGGGTGAGACCCGGGGTCGGACTCGAAGTCACGGTAGGCCTCCGTGGCCTTGTTGCTTTGACGGGCTGGGCATAGCTAACGCCTTCGACAACAC